>CAUEPS010000002.1 GCA_959019775.1 uncultured Collinsella sp. | reverse complement strand
TGTAGGCGCTCGTAAAGCAATAGCCCGCGTCGTCGGTGGTGCCGGTCTTGCCGCCAATGTTTCCGTCCTGACCGAGCAAAACGTTGTGCGTGTCCATGGAATGCGAATGGTCTGAGCCATCGGCGCCCGTGACCTCAATCCAAGAATCCTCGCTCGCCACGACCTCGCGGAACGTGTCGTTTTTCATGGCCTCCTGCATCATCAGTGCCACGTCATGTGCTGTCGAGTGCATATCGCCGGCCCACTCGTCAAAATCCAGGCCGTGCGGATTCTCGAAGACCGTACCGGTGCAGCCGAGCTTTTTGGCGCGCTCGTTCATGGCCTTTACAAAGGTGGCCACGGCGTCCTTGGTCTTGGGGTCGATCTTTTTGCCCACGTGCTCGGCAAGCACGACGGCGGCGTCGTTGCCCGAGGGGATCATCAGGCCGCGTAGTGCCTGCTCCACGGTGAGCTCGTCGCCTTCGAGCAGGCCGGCAGTCGAGTTGCCTACGGTGGCGGCAGCGTTGCTCACCGTGACTTTCTCGTCCATCTTGCAGTTTTCGACGGTCAGGATTGCGGTCATGACCTTGGTGATCGAGGCAATCTTGACCTGTTCATCGGCGCCGCGTCCATAGTAGACGGTGCCGTCCTTGCCCATAACAAGGGCATTCGTCGCCTCGATATCGGGCAGGTTTTCTGTCGTGATGCCGCGGACGTCGGCGGTCTTGCCGCAGACGTCGTCGGTCGTGAGCACTTGGGCGCCGGCAACAGCGGGCACGCCGGCAACAAGGGCGATGGCGCAGGCAAAGCCGGCGGCAAGTGCATGAAGGCGGACAGTTATACGGGAGGGATATGAAGTCACGGCTATTCGCTTTCGACGATGGATGCATATTTGTTCAAGTATATCCTGCGAAACAGCGGGCCGTGAATCCTTTACGAAACGGTGGTGTCTGTGGCGCGAAATGCGCGCCAGATGCTATTCAGCTAATCATTCGAATCATCTTCAAGCTTAAGCTCGAAGATATAGTTAACGCTGCTGTCATCGTCGGCTCTATAGGTGACTCCATTGTGGATACAACCAGTATAAAAAGAATCATTAAATATCTTTTTTGCTGCCGTATGGGTGCCGACCGTGGGGTCACAAGCAAGAATGATTGCGCTAGAGAGCTCCTCGAGGGTTTCGTCGCAATTGTATTCATCTGCGTCTACGTAGAGCTTGATATCGCAACCATCGTCGTCGTAGTACAGAGATGCGACATTGTCGCCATATCCGTCGCTAATTTCATAGCAATCGTAATCGCTGTCGTAGTCGCCATAGTCATAGGCGTTGTCCGAAAAGCCGTTTGCGCTGTCGATTACAGACGATATTTCCGGAACATCGGGGTTTGCGCCATACGGTGAAATAGTTGAGCCAACGGAGCCCAGATAACCAATCAGGCACGCGCAGAGGGCGGAGGACAGCATTACGCATGCAGCTTGTTTCGGAAGATCCATCTTTTTAAACTTATCGAGCATTGGGACTGCTCCTTACGAATCGAGCCTCCAGTGGGCTTTCTTGTAAATAATGCTATTGATTCAGAATGCGTTGCTTGTAGCTCTCATATTCCTCGGGAGTGATTGCCCCTGCATCAAGAAGCGTTTTGAGCTCTTTTAGCATGGCAATCGTTTGCTCAACGGGGACTTGCGCAGGACTGTTGCGCGGATGATTTAAAGCCAGAGGGGCGTCTGCAACGGTGATTTCTGCCTGCTCAGACTCGTTTACGACGTTTTTAGATTTAATGGGCTTCTGTATAAAGGGGGCCATGGAGAACAACGTCCAAAGGGAAATGTATCGGAGCAGCGCGCTTACGTTGTATGTTGGATCAGCATTTCCTTGGACAAAAGGGGCCAGCTTGAGTCCCCAGCAGAATCCGGCGATAAGAACGAGTGCGCTAAAACAGAAAGCCGGGGTTAGCTCGGTTTTGTCGCTGAATTTTACGCCGATTAGATATACGGCAATGGTGAGAAGATCAAGTGGCAGGAGATAAAACGGGGAGGATTGCAACAAGATAATGATGTCTGATAGCGCCATGGAGACAAGAGCTGCGTATAAAACAGATTGCTTTCCTATATGCTTCGTGAATAGGTAAACTCCGATGAGAAAAACGGGTAGTGCCGTCATGGCAAAGCGCCAAGCAATTTTGACGAAAACCAATAGGGCTGTTATTGGCAAGAGCACAACTTCAGAAAGATGTTCGATGTCACTCATGCCGGAGAAGAGGTTATTTAAATCGATGGCGTCAATGAACCCATTTTCAAATGATCCATCACTAAAAAGGAAAATGTAATAGAAGGAGAAGAATAGATAACAGACGGTTGCGATTGCTGCTGCTAATGCGAACTTATTATTCTTAAGCAGGTATTTCGTCTTGGTGAGCATTATTAAAACCACCCCTTATGGCCGAGGACATACTGGACTTCAAAGTCGCTATCAGTTTTTGTGAGGTAGATGATTCCCTCGATGAAGGAAATCAGGTTCATGACTAAAGGCCCAATAATTAAAAGCGATCCGAGCAGCGTCCCTAGCAGCATTGCTATACCCTCGTTTTTATAGCCGAGATAGAACTTGTGGATGCCAAGGGCGCCAAGGCATATTGCAAGCAATCCGGCGACTATCTTACTTTTTGGGGACGTTGAATTTGCTGGGGAATTGTTGTTTGCGGTGTTGGAATAAAAGAGTCCCTGCTCGCCACGGGGTTCCTGCCCACCACGGGTGTTGGATGTCTCTAATCTACTTCCATCAAAGTGATGGTCGAGAATTCGACGCTTCTGTTCATCGAACTCTTCTTGGCTAATTGCCCCCATTTCCTGCAGCTCTTTGAGGGATTTTATTTGGTCGAGTATTTCCATCGCATTCCAATCGGTAGGAGCTGAATGGGCAAGAACCCCGTTTAATAAACCAAGAATATCCTAATTTGGGATATCCAGATACGGGATATAGCTTTGACGGCATGAACGTTGACGCTAACAAGGTGTGCGGTCGTTGCCTCGCTCGCATGAGAAAAGAATCTGGTTTGACCCAGGTCGATATTGCGCGCGCCCTTTGCGTGCCGCAATCGTTTGTGTCGAAGGTCGAAACAGGAGAACGGTCTCTTAAGCTATACGAACAATTTGATTATGCGCGTGCATTGGGTATCTCCGCTCTAGCCTTGTCTGAGCGCCTGCAATCAGAGATGGATATGGCGGGTCTCAAGGGATTCGAAAAGAAAAGCGGTAATTAAATATCAAAATCAACTTGATGCATTCACTCAGGTTGAGTTTCGCCGCGCGCATGGCCCGCATTCGTGCTCGAACGGGCGCAAGGGTGCTTAAGGTCGACTTAATCGCCCGCGCTTGTTGTGTGTGGCGGGCGCCGCCTCGGGCATAATGGAGCGCGAGAGGAGCACGCATGAACGAGCGCATACTGGTAGTTGATGACGAGAAGGCCATCGCCGACCTGGTTGGTATCTACCTTACAAAGGAGGGCTTTGACGTCCAGATCGCCTACAGCGGGGCCGATGCGGCCAAGGCAATCCTGGAGCAAGAGTTTGACCTGGCACTGCTCGATGTCATGCTGCCCGATATCGACGGCTTTGAGCTGCTGCGTACCATCCGTGCCAGCCATACCTATCCCGTAATTATGTTGACGGCACGCGATGCCCAGCAGGATAAGATCGAAGGCCTTTCGCTTGGCGCGGACGATTACGTGGTCAAGCCGTTCCGCCCGCTGGAGCTCATCGCGCGCGTTCATGCTCAGTTGCGCCGCTACACCAGCTACGGTAGCCGCGCGCAGGCGACCGAGTCGCCGACCCTCCAGCTCGACGGCCTCGAGATCAACCGTGACGCTCGCTCCGTGACGGTGGACGGTGCGCCGGTGCGCCTCACGCCCATCGAGTATTCCATCTTGCTGTATCTGGCCGAGCAACGCGGCAGCGTAGTGCCCGTGGAGGACCTGTTCCGCGCGGTGTGGAACGAGGACTTTATGCCCGGCTCCAACAATACGGTGATGGTGCACATTCGTCACCTGCGCGAAAAGATCGGTGACGACGCTCAGAAGCCGCGCTTTATCAAAAACGTTTGGGGCGTCGGCTATATCATCGAATAACGCCTTTGTTTGCGAGGACATGGACATGACAAAAGACGATAAGCAGGCGTTTGAGGTGCCCGATCGGCACTTTGGATATGTTAGGGCGGTCGTCGATAATCGCGCGCTTGCGACGGTGCTGCTCTTTTTGCTGAGTCTGCTGCTAATCGGCATTGGTAACATCGCCGGTATCTTGGCGGTGCTACTCATCGGCTTCTTGCTGATCGATCGCTTTGAAATCGTGCGTCGTTGCGTGGTGATCGGCGGTGCCGCGTGGGTCATGACGCTGGCGATCGGCGCCATGGCACTCGGTGGCATTGAGGGACCGGTGCTGGTCGATGCCGGCTTTGTATTCAACATGCTTGGCTTTGTCTTGGCGCTCGCCGTGTGCGTCCTGTTCTTTTGCGGCCGCGCTCTGTACTACCAGGGCTATGAGCAGGGTGAGCAGCATTCCGACCGCGTGCTTGCCGCCCGTATTCAGGACCGCCTGATCGATCATCCCGACGCGTGGGACAACATCGACGGCGACTTCCTGGAGGTCGAGGGTGTGCTCAACCGTGTGCGCGACCGCGAGCACAAAGTCCAGCAAGCCCTGCGTGACGAGTCACACCGCAAGGACGATTTGGTCACATACTTGGCGCATGACCTGCGCACGCCGCTTGCCAGCGTGGTGGGCTACCTCTCGCTGTTGCAGGAGGCGCCCGACCTGCCGGTTGAGCAGCGCGCACACTTTACGGGCGTGGCGCTCGACAAGGCGCACCGGCTCGACGCGCTTATTGAGGAGTTCTTTGATATCACGCGCTTTGACTTCCACGATATTGTGCTCACGCGCGGCTACGTTGACCTGGGATTGCTGCTGGCGCAGGTGGCCGATGAGTTCTATCCCATTCTCAACGAGCAGCACCAAGATGTCCAAGTTGATGTGCGTGAGGACCTGACGGTGCTCGTAGATGGCGACAAGATGGCTCGCGTGTTCAACAACATCATGAAAAACGCCATCGCCTATAGCTACGAAGGATCGACCATCACGATTGAGGCTGGGCGCCAAGATGACGGTGGCGTGCGAATTCGCTTTATCAATCAGGGTGATCCGATTCCGGCGGCTAAACTCAAGGTGATCTTTGAGAAGTTCTATCGCCTGGACGCGGCGCGTGCGACCGATCGCGGTGGCGCCGGCCTGGGCCTTGCCATTGCCAAGGAGATTGTCGCGGCACACAGCGGCACCATTGCGTGCGAATCGACGCCCGAGCACACGGTGTTTACCATTGCGCTGCCCGCTGCATAACCAGCGTGTCCTTACAAACACTTGACAATGCGCTCACGTGCGTATGAGCCGTGATTTCTACTATCGATACTGCTGAATTGATATCGATATGGAGGTATGCGGTATGACGGCTGCTGCGGCGATGGGGCCTACGGAGCTTGAGGAACTCATAGAGGCGCAGGCCGAGGCCGCGCACGAGCGCGAAGTTGGGGATGCGACTCGCCCCACGGCGCAGGACCTTGCCGTCTCGCCGACGCGTATCGATGTTGAGGGCCTTGACCTGTTTTACGGCGACCATCATGCGCTCAAGGACGTGAACATCAAGATTCGCGACAAGCAGATTACCTCGTTTATCGGTCCTTCGGGCTGCGGCAAGTCGACGTTGCTGCGTTGCTTTAACCGCATGAACGACGGCATCAAGGATTGCCGCATTGAAGGCAAGATTGCACTTGACGGCCAGAATATCCTGGGCGATTACGATATCTGCCGCTTGCGCCAGCGCGTGGGCATGGTGTTCCAACGCCCCAATCCGTTTCCCATGAGCATCTACGACAACGTCGCCTACGGTCCTCGCGGCATGGGAGTGCGCGACCGCGTCGTGCTCGACGAGCTGGTCGAAGACTCCCTGCGACGCGCCGCACTGTGGGATGAGGTCAAGGACAAGCTCAAGGAGTCGGGGCTGGGCCTTTCGGGCGGGCAGCAGCAGCGTCTGTGCATCGCCCGCGCGCTTGCCGTGCAACCCGATATTCTGCTGATGGACGAGCCCACGAGCGCTCTCGATCCCGTGTCGACGCTGGTGGTTGAGCAGCTGGCCTGCGAGCTCAAGGAGACCTGCACGCTCGTGGTCGTTACGCACAATATGCAGCAGGCGGCGCGCATCTCCGACTCGGTCGCGTTTTTCTTGCTGGGTGAGTTGGTGGAGCACGCACCCAGCGCTCAGCTCTTCAAAAATCCCACCGACCCGCGCACGGCGGATTATTTGACGGGACGTTTTGGCTGATACCATCTAGTAAAGGTACCTTTAGGGTTAAGATGCGGTCATGCCGGCCGCAAAGGGGTTCAACATGATCTATTACGTCGAGGACGATGACAACATCAGGGATTTGACGGTCTATGCACTGCGCAAACAGGGAATCGAGGCCGAAGGCTTTTCGTGCGATGGCGAGTTTAAGGCTGCCGTGGCGCGACGGGTACCCGATGCCGTCCTGCTCGACATCATGCTGCCCGATACCGACGGTTTGGCAATTATGCGTCGCCTGCGTGCCGACCGTCTGACGGCGACGGTGCCCATCATGATGCTTACTGCTAAGGATACCGAGCTCGATAAGGTGATGGCGCTCGATGGCGGTGCTGACGATTATCTGACCAAGCCGTTTTCGCTCATGGAGCTTGCCAGCCGTTGCCGTGCGCTGCTGCGCCGCGGCGGTATGGTCAAGCAGGCGAGCGATGTGCTCAGCGTGGGCGATATCGTGCTTTCGCCCAGCCATCGCGAGGCGACCGTTGCCGGCGAGCCGCTCAAACTCACCTTGCGCGAGTTCGATTTGCTCGAATATCTTATGCGCAAACCCGGTGTGGTCTTTACCCGTGAGTCGCTGCTGCAGAGCGTGTGGGGCTGGGACTTCGACGGCGGCTCGCGTACCGTCGACGTTCACGTGCAGACGCTTCGCCAAAAGCTCGGCGAGCGTGCCGGCGCTATCGAGACGGTGCGCGGCGTGGGTTATCGCCTGGCGGAGCCTTCCGCCGGTAGCGATACTGAAGATGCCGTCGCTGCGGCAGCAGCATCGGAGGAGTAGTCCGTGGTCTTTGCCCCTCAGGGAAAACACACGCTCTCGCATCGCGTGTTTGCGACGATATTTGTCTGCGCCATGTCCGTCATTTTGGCGTTTACGGTGCTGGGCGCGTTCTTTGTGCAAAACACCTTGGCAGATGCCACGAGTGCCAACCTTTCGCAAGAAACCGAGCTTATTGCCGCCGCCTTAAACGAGCAGAAGGAGCCCATCGCATTCTTGCGAAGCCTCGATCGCGAGGACCTTCGTATCACGCTGATCAACAGGGATGGATCGGTCGCCTACGATAACGAGGCGTCTCCTTCCATGCTGCCCAACCATGGCGATCGCCCCGAGGTCGTTGAGGCCCTTGAGAGCGGTTCGGGCTCCGCGGAGCGCTCGAGCACCACGCTCGACGAGATTATGCTATATCGCGCCGTCGCCCTTGATAACGGTCAGGTTGTTCGTTTGGCACAGGCCCAGCCTGGCGTTGCGGCGATTTTGCTTTCGCTGGTGGCGCCGATGCTGCTTATTGCGGCGGCGGGCGCGGTGCTCTCATTTTTCCTTGCGCGCCGCGAATCCCGTGCCATCATTGCGCCGCTGCAGGAGGTCGATTTGGACCACCCGCGCCGTAGCTATGAACACGCCTACACCGAGATGGTTCCCATGCTCGAGCGCATTGAGTCACAGCGCCAGGAGCTTAAACGCCAGATGGCGGTGCTGGCCGATAACGACCGCATGCGTCGCGAGTTCACGGCCAATATCACTCATGAGCTCAAGACCCCGCTCACCGCGATTTCGGGCTATGCCGAGCTTATTACAAACGGCATGGTTGAGGGCGAGGATGACCTGCGCAACTTTGGCGGCCGCATCTACCGCGAGGCGGGACGCCTGGCAGCGCTCGTCAACGACATCCTCACGCTTTCCAACTTGGACGAGGCGGAACGAGCATCCGAGGGCGAGGCTGTGCCCATTGGGTCCACAGAGCCCATCGAGCTCTCTCGCGCCATGTTGACGGTGGAACAGCGTCTTGAGCAGGTTGCCCGTCAGTCGAATGTGACCATTGGGCACGAGACGAAGCCCGTGGTGATCGAAGGCGTGACGCGCCTGATCGACGAGCTGATCTATAACCTGGCGAGCAACGCCATTCGCTACAACCGACCTGGCGGTACGGTCACGCTGCGCTGCGGGACCAACGATGAGGGCCATCCGTACCTATCTGTTGCCGACACGGGTATCGGTATTGCGCCCGAGGAGCAGGGTAAAGTGTTCGAGCGTTTTTACCGTGTGGACAAGAGTCGTTCTAAGGCGCGTGGCGGAACCGGCCTGGGCTTGGCGATCGTCAAGCACGCCGCTCTGTACCATCATGCCGCGATTGATCTGTCGAGTGAACCGGGCGTGGGAACCACCATTTCGGTAACGTTTCCCGTGCAACAAGAGGGACCGTTCGCGTAGCGGTATGGCAAAAATCGAGGATTAGACGATGCGCCTCCGCTGCCGCGTTAGTTGTTGCGCAACTTACACGCGGACGCTGTATCTTATGTATAGAGTTCGGACATGGCAGAAAGATACGATATTATACGAGCAGTCTTGTCGATACGAACTAGGGAAATGAAAGGCAAGCTGCATGACCCTTCTTGAACTGTTCCAGCTGCTAAAAAAGCACCTCAAGCTGGTCATCGCCCTTCCGGTGGTCTGCGCGATCGCCATGGGCGTCGTCTCCTTCACCATGATGGACAACACCTACACCGCCACGACGAGCATGTACATTCTCGCCAAGACCGATGGCAGCCAGACGAGCTACTACAACGATCTGTCTGCAAGCCAGATGCTCTCCAACGACATCGCCACGCTGCTCGACAGCGATAGCGTCAAGAGCGGTGCCGCCAAGGAGCTGGGCCTTTCCAGCCTGGCCGACTATAAGGTAAGCGTTACGAGCGAGACCACGACCCGCGTTATCTCGCTGTCTGTGACCGGTGCCAGCCCCGATGGCGCTGCCGCTGTCGCCAACGCCATGGCCAACTCGGTTTCTACCGTCGCCCAGGACGTCGACGCCGCCCAGGCCGTCAACGTCATCGACAAGGCAAAGGTTCCCACCCAGCCCAGCGGCCCCAACCGCAAGCTCTACATTGCAGTTGCCGCTCTGGCCGGTCTGTTTGTCGCTGTCGCGATTGTTGTGCTGCTCGACATGCTCAACACGCGCGTCCGTTCTGTCGATGACGCCGTCGAGCTGCTCGGCGTGCCCGTCATCGGCCGTTTTCCCGTTGTGAAGGGCGGTAAGTAATCCATGGCCCGTAAAAAGAAAACCGGCGATACCCTCGCCTTTGACAACGCAGCCAAGACGCTGCTCGCCAACATTCGCTTTGCGAGTGTTGATACGCCCATCAAGTCCATTACGGTGACCTCCTCCATTCCCAACGAGGGCAAGTCCACCATTGCGTTCAACTTGGCCCAGGCCATCGCAACCAGCGGCAAGAGCGTTCTGCTCGTTGAGTGCGACATGCGCCATCGTACGCTTGCCAACATGCTGGGCATCCATCGTGCCGGCGGCCTGTACGCCGTGCTTTCCGATCAGATGTCGATCGATGAGGCCGTTATCGACACCGACCAGCCCAACCTCTTCTTCCTCGACGCCGAGCCGCGCATTCCCAATCCGGCAGACATCATCGCCTCGCGCCGCTTTGCCAAGCTTGTCGCCGCGCTGGAGGAAAAGTACCAGTACGTCATCTTTGATACGCCGCCTGTGGGTACGTTCGTTGACGCTGCCGAAGTCGCTGCGATCACCGACGGCACCATCTATGTCATCCGTCAGGACTTTGCCAAGCGCAATGAGATCCTCGCTGCTTTCGATCAGCTCAACAAGGCCGAGGTCAACGTGATCGGTACGGTCATGAACTGCTGCGAGACTTCGAGCCACGACTACTATTACTCGTATTATGGCGGGGATAAGGGGCAGAACGACGCTGCGGCTGGGGTCAATCCCGCTGTCGGCGGAGCGGCTGCAGCGGGCACCCCTGCGAAGGCGAAACGCTTTAAGAAATAAGCAACGACGCAGATAAGAGGGCGATATGAGAGACATCCACTGCCATATCCTGCCCGGTGTTGACGACGGCGCGGCGAACCTCGAGCAAAGCTTGGCGATGCTCGAGGCGGCCCGCGCCGTCGGCGTAACGCACATGGTGTGCACGCCGCACTGCCGGGACCCATATTTTGACTTTGAAAAAATGTGGGAGGCCTTTCGACTGCTTTGCGCGCATGCGGGCGATATGCATTTGCAGATGGGCTTTGAGGTCAATCATGCCAAGCTCATGGATTTGGGCATCGAATGGGCCGATCGCCTGCACTTTGACGGGTCGAATGAGTTTTTGCTTGAGCTCTCGACACGTGCCGATTCGTATGACTTTGAGGAATACGAGAACACGATCTACGACCTACAGTGCCGCGGCTACCAAGTGATTATTGCCCATCCCGAGCGTTATCGCGCCATTCAAAAGGATGTGGGCATTGCCGAGCATCTGGTCGATATGGGTTGCAAGCTGCAGGCTTCGGCTGATTTTATTGCCGGTGGGCGCTTTGGTCGCGAGAAAAAGCCGGCGCAGCGCCTGTTTGACGAGGGCCTGTACAGCTTTATCGCAAGCGACGCCCACAATGTTCGCCACTACGATTGCCTGGCAAAGGCGCGGGCCAAGTTTAGCGTGCGCGGAGCTCATTTTCGCTAAAATCTGTCCCTAACGTTCGCATTGAATGAAAGGGCAGCCATGGATATCCAACTTAAGACGGGATGCTTTGATGACGCGGCGTTGGTGCGCCGCGTCGTTTTTATGGACGAGCAGGGCTACGAGAACGAGTTTGACGCTATCGACGAGGATCCGAACTGCATTCATGTGACGCTCTATGTAGACGGCGAGCTTGCCGGTTGCTCGCGCGTGTTTCCCGAGGAACTGGAGCGCGCGGCTGACGCAGAGGCTCCGGTGTCGCCGGCGTGCGACTTGGACGAAGGCGTCGCGGCGGGGGAGACCTACATTATGGGGCGCGTGGCCGTGCTGCCGAGCATGCGCCGTCGCGGTTTGGCGAGCAAGATTGTCGAGGCCAGTGATACCGCCGCGCGTGATGCCGGCGCCAAGCTCATTAAGCTGCATGCTCAGGAATACGTGCTGCCGCTCTATGTAAAGGCGGGCTACACGCAGATTGCCCCGGTGGACTATGAGGATGAAGGCCAGCCTCATGCCTGGATGGCCAAGCGCGTAGATGGCAGATAGGGACGTTCCTTTCCTGCCGGCAGTTTGGGACACTCCTTGGCAATTGGCGCATCAGAGCGCTCGGACATACAATTTTTCGATTCCGTATGTATATATGCGCGCTAATGGGTTATAAAATCTAAGTCTGAACATAGCAGGTCTGCGATGCGGCTCGGGCAACCGGGCCGTTTTTTGCGGACAGGGGTAGCGCGAAAGGACTGCACATGCGTCAATTTAAGACCGAGAGCAAAAAATTGCTCGACCTCATGATCAACTCCATCTACACCAATAAGGAAATCTTCCTGCGCGAGCTTATCTCCAACGCGAGCGATGCCGTCGACAAGCTCAACTTTAAGAGCCTGCAGGATCCGAGTGTCAAGCTCGACCAGGGCGACCTGGCCATCCGTGTTTCCTTTGATAAAGATGCCCGTACCATCACCATTTCGGATAACGGTATCGGCATGACCGCCGAGGAGCTCGAGCGCAATCTGGGCACCATCGCCCATTCCGGCTCCGAGGAGTTTAAGACTGAGAACGCCGAGCAGCAGGGTTCCGATGTCGACATCATCGGTCAGTTTGGCGTGGGCTTCTACTCTGCCTTTATGGTTGCCAGCCACGTAAAGGTTGTCAGCCGCGCCTATGGCGAGGACACCGCCCACGTTTGGGAGTCCGACGGTCTTGAGGGCTACACCATCGAGGATGGCGAGCGTGCTGAGCACGGTACCGATGTCATCCTGACGCTGCGCGAGAACGAGAAGCTCGACGCCGACGGCGAGGCCGAGACCTACGATCGCTTCCTGACCGAGTGGGGCCTCAAGAGCCTGATTCAGCAGTACAGCAACTATGTGCGCTACCCGATTCAGATGATGGTGAGCAAGAGCCGCCAGAAACCCAAGCCCGAGGACGCCGGCGACGACTACAAGCCCGAGTACGAGGACTACCAGGAGCTCGAGACCATCAACTCCATGACGCCGATTTGGAAAAAGCGCAGCTCCGACGTTGAGCAGAAGGATTACAACGAGTTCTACAAGTCCACGTTCCACGACTTTGACGATCCCGCGCGCACTATCAGCTTCCATGCCGAGGGTACGCTTGAGTACGATGCGCTGCTGTTTGTGCCGGGTCGCGCCCCGTTCGATCTGTACAGCAAGGACTACGAGAAGGGCCTGGCGCTCTACAGTTCCAACGTGCTGATTATGGAGAAGTGCGACGACTTGCTGCCCGACTACTACAACTTTGTGCGCGGTGTCGTGGACTCTGCCGACGTGACGCTCAATATTTCGCGTGAGACGCTGCAACAGAACCGTCAGCTCAAGGCCATTGCCAAGCGTGTCGAGAAGAAGATCACTGCCGATCTTGAGGACATGCGCGACAACGACCGCGAGGCCTACGAGAAGTTCTTTGAGAACTTTGGCCGCGGCCTTAAGTACGGCATCTACTCGAGCTATGGCATGAAGGCCGATGAGCTCGCCGACCTGCTACTGTTCTGGTCTGCCAAGGAGCAGAAGATGATTACCCTGGCCGAGTATGCCAAGGGCATGCCCGAGGATCAGAAGGCCATCTACTACGCCGCCGGCGACTCGCGTGAGCGCTTGGCCAAGATGCCCGTGGTAAAGGGCGTGCTCGAGCGCGGCTATGACGTGCTGTTGCTGACGCAGGATGTGGATGAGTTTACGTTCCAGGCTATGCGTGAGTACGTTGCCGCCGATATGCCTAAGATCTACGAAGACGACGCCGCCCGCGAGGCTGCCGAGAAGGCCGTTGCCGACGGTGCCGAGCCCGAGGTCGAGGATCGTCACCTGGAGCTCAAGAACGTCGCGACTGGCGATCTTGATCTGGCGACCGAGGACGAGAAGAAGGAGGCCGAGGACGCCACCAAGGAAAACGAGGACCTCTTTAGCGCTATGAAGGAGGCGCTCGGTGACAAGGTCGAGAAAGTTGCCGTCTCCGCGCGCCTGACCGATGCCCCCGCTTGCATCACCACCGTGGGTCCGCTTTCGCTCGAGATGGAGAAGGTGCTTCAGAAGGGTCCTGAGGGCGCGCCCGACGGTATGCCCAAGAGCCAGCGCGTGCTCGAGCTCAACGCCAAACACCCGGTCTTCGCCAAGCTCGTCGCTGCCCAGAAGGCCGGCGACGCCGACAAGATTAAGCAGTACTCCGGCCTGCTCTACGACCAGGCCCTGCTCGTCGAGGGCATCCTCCCCGAGGACCCCGTAGCCTTCGCGGCAGCTGTTTGTAACTTGATGTAGTTCGGGGATACGGCACCGTAACTAGATTAGAACGAGAGTGGATAATCTCCCACTTTTGGCTCGAATGCGGGCTTGAAGTGGGAGATTTTCCACTCTCGTTTGCTTTTGTACGGAGTAGTCATTGGGGACGTTCTTGAATGACTAGTCGTTGGGGACGTTCTTGTTTGACTAGTCGTTTAAGAACGTCCCCAATGACTAGTCGGATTGCTAATTTGTGTGGGTTGTGGTTTTGGGAGCTGCGGGAATTTAAAATACTGTACAACTGTACGTTAAATCATCTTCGTAGTATATTGCTACCCGCAAAACTCAGCACCATTGTGCCGCGAGGCACTAAAGCGTCTACGTACAATGGTTGTCGATAGTACGATTCGATTCAACGACAGGATGGATGGTCCAAGCGTGAGTCTCGGCAGCAAACTATCCAACGCAAAGGTCTCCTTTGCGATATTTAAGCGCGACATTAAGCGACTGCTTATGAACCCCGTCGCCCTGGTGGTTACCCTGGGCGTGTGCGTCATTCCCTCGCTGTATGCCTGGTACAACATCGTTGCCAACTGGGATCCGTACGGAAATACCCAGGGCATTAAAATCGCCATCGCCAACAACGATCAGGGCACCCAGAATGACCTAGTGGGCGAGCTTAACGCAGGCGATAAGGTGGTCGACCAGCTCAAGGAGAACGACCAGCTTGGCTGGACCTTCGTCGACTCGGCGGCAGATGCCAAAGAGGGCGTCGAAAGTGGCGAATACTATGCTGCCATCGTGATTCCCAAGAACTTCTCCGACAATCTCGTCTCGATGCTCGACGGCAATTACCATCAGCCGAAGCTCACCTATTACGTCAACGAGAAAAAGAGCGCCATTGCGCCCAAGGTCACCGATACCGGTGCCAACACCATCGAGGAGCAGATCAACTCGGAGTTTGTCTCTACGGTGGGCGAGACCGTCGCGGGCATTGCCAAAGATGCTGGCATCGACCTTAAAGACAAGGCAACCCAGACCCAGGATTCGCTGGCGGGCTCGGTGTCCGAGGCGTCTGATACCTTGGGCGAAGTACGTGATTCCATCGGCGACATGAACACCGCCATCGACAAGACAAGCAGCTCGATTGCTTCGGCCGATGCTGCGTTGGCGGGCCTGCAGGGACAGGCGCCTTCGCTAACGCAGGCAATCGCTCAGGGCAATGACCTGCTGGGCGAAGCTCGCACCACGGCTGGCAAGTCCATCACCTCGCTCTCCAAGGCGCTTTCGGAGGGCAGCATCGTGCTGAGTAAGACATCGGCTTCTGCGAACGCCGCGATTGGCAAACTCACCGGTACGGTTACGTCCACGACCACTCGAATCGACAACTCGCTCGAATCCCTTCAGGCGACGATTGACCACAACAGCGCTGTCATCGAGCGCCTGCAGGTTCTCGCTAACGATACGTCGACGGGATCGGAGAACGCCGACGCGCTCATCGCATCGACCATCAATTCGCTTCGCGAGCAAAACCAGAAGCTGCAGAGTATCAAGGATGGCCTTTCTGCACAGTCGAGCGCCATGGCAAACGACGCTACGGCAATCTCAAGCGCGAGCAACGCACTCAACGCGGCAATTCAGACCGGTACGGCTAACCTCGGTCAGGCTCAGACCGATCTGGGGCAGAACGCGCTGCCGAAGGCTTCGAGCGCGCTTGACTCCTTTGCCGCCGTTTCGGGCGATTTGACCGGCATTGTATCGGGTATGACCCCAACGATAGCGAGCGCGCGCGGCACGCTGGCGCAGCTCGACGCCACGCTCAAGCAGGCAAAGACCACGCTGTCTCAAACCGATGCCTCCCTTGCCAAGGTTCAGGACAAGCTCGCGACCGCCGCCAATGACATTGCGGCGCTGCAGACCTCTGAGTCTATGGGCGAGTTAGCCGACCTCATGGACGTCGACGTCAATGACGTGGCAGATTTCATGGCATCTCCGGTTGAGCTGACGTCCAAGTCAATCTATCCGGTCAAGAGCTTTGGCTCGGGCATCGCGCCCTTCTACACCAATCTGGCGCTGTGGGTAGGCGGCTATGTGCTCATCGCTATCTACAAGCTCGAGGTCGACCGCGAGGGCATCGGTAGCTTTACGGCGCGTCAGGGCTACTTTGGCCGCTGGTTGCTGATGGTGATCCTAGGTGCGTTCCAGGCCATTATCGTTACGGTGGGCGACCTGGTCATTGGCGTTCAGTGCGTCAACCCGCTGCTGTTCGTGCTGGGCGGCATCGCTATCTCGTTCACCTACGTCAACATCATCTATGCGCTGTCCACCACGTTTAAGCATATCGGCAAGGCTATCGGTGTCATTCTCGTTATCGTGCAGATTCCGGGTTCGTCGGGCATGTATCCCATCGAGATGATGCCCGGCTTCTTCCAGTGGCTGCATCCGCTGCTGCCCTTTACCTACGGCATCAATCTGCTGCGCGAGACGGTCGGCGGCATGTACTCGTTCAACTACCTGTTCAACCTGTGCATCCTGGGCGTGTTCTTGATCGTGGCGCTCTTTATCGGTCTGCAGCTGCGCCCGTTGCTGCTCAACCTCAATCTGCTCTTTGATAAGCAGCTTTCCACGACGGGCCTCATGATCTGCGAGTCCAACGACCTGCCGCGCCAGCGCTATTCGCTGCGCACGGCCATGCGCGTCATGCTCGATTCGGATTCGTACCGTCGCGAGCTGCTCGATCATGCCGTGGCGTTTGAGCATCGCTACCCGTACTACATCAAGGGCGGTTTTGCTGCCGTGGTAGGCGTGCAGGTCCTGCTCTTTGTGCTCTCGACGGTGCTCGATATCGACAATAACGGCAAGATCATCCTGCTCGTTATCTGGATCATTTCGGTTATCGCCATCTGTGGCTGGCTCATCAACATCGAGTATATCCGTGCGAGCCTCAATACCCAGATGCGTATCTCGGCGCTTTCGGACGAGGACCTTCGCCGTGAGATGCGCGAGCACACGGCCGCCATCCCTGCTGCCCGTCGCATGTTTGGTCTCAACGCCAGCGAGCGGGGCACCAAGGACAGCGAACAGCCCACGAGCCGTCTGCCGCATATCGGTGTGCATCGTAAGGCTCAAGATGCCGACGACGTTGACAACGTAAGCGGAAACGACGGGGACACCACCCCGCTTGGCAAGCACTCTAAAGGAGGTGAGGCATAAATGAAAAACATCCTGCACCTGTTTAAGCGCGATGTCCAAAACGTGTCTCGCTCCGTGATCGGCTTGGTTGTTGTGATGGGCCTGATCATCGTGCCATGCCTGTACGCGTGGTTTAACATCGCCGGAAGCTGGGATCCCTACGGCAATACCGGCAACCTTAAGATTGCAGTGGTCAACACCGATGAGGGCTACGAGAGCGATCTGATTCCCGTCGAGGTCAACGTGGGCGAAAACGTAACCGCCACCCTGCGCGGCAACGAGAACTTCGATTGGGTCGTCCTCAACGACCGTGATAAGGCGATTGAGGGCGTTAAGTCGGGCGCGTACTACGCTGCCGTTGTTATCCCTAAAAGTTTTAGTGCAGACATGATGACGCTCTTCTCGACCGACGTGAAGCACGCCGATATCGAGTTCTATGAGAACCAGAAGGCCAACGCCATCGCACAGATCGTGACCGAGAAGGGCTCGAGCGCCGTCCAGAGCCAGGTCAACGAGACCTTTACCAAGACCATCACGTCCATCGGCCTTAAGACGGTGTCCAGCCTGCTCGATTACATGAGCACCGACCAAGTGAGCAACTTTATCGCCAATCTGTCCTCTACGCTGGGCGATTCGGTCGAGGACCTGCAGGACGTTCAGGCGAGCGCGACGTCGCTCGCGGGCATTTTGAGCTCTACGTCCGATTCGTTGACGTCGGCGAGCGGCATGCTCAAGCAGACGGGCACCGTTGATGAGTCGACGAAGCAGCTGATGGAGCACGCCAAGAGCGGCATCAATGATTCCAAGGAAGCGCTCAAGGCCGCCAGTGATGCCGTTGACGCGGCGATTGACGGAAGCGCGGGCTCGTTCGACAACGTGTCCGCCGAGCTTGCGAAGGCATTCGATGCCGCGAATCAGCATGTTGACCTTACGGTGTCTCAGCTCAACGAAGCCGCAGCGGCGCTCAATACGCGTGCTGACGATATCGATGCGATGGCCGATCGGCTCCGCAACCTTGCCGACCAGATGAGCGATGACAAGCTCAAAGACGGCCTCAAGTCCGCTGCGACGTCGCTGGGCAGAATTGCCGTGGAGTACCGCAACAATGCGAAGGACCTGACGGCGACCGCAAAGTCCCTTTCGGACGGCATGGCGGAAGTCAACAACTCGCGTGCCGAGGTCGACCAGGCCATCGCTGATGCCAAGGCAGGTATCTCGGGTGCCAAGTCCGACTACGATTCTACGTTCTCGGTTAAGGCCAAGGAGCTCAAGAAGACCATTTCGGGCGTTCTGGATTCCCTGAACGGTATCTCGGGTGACTTGGATAGCGCCGTGAGCGGTCTGACCGACGCCTCTGGTTCGCTCGCGAAGGGTCTCTCCAAGGCTGCAAAGCTGGTCAACAAGGCTTCCGATCAGCTGGGCGAGGCGTCGAACAAGATCAGTGCCTTTAAGGACGAGCTTGATAGCGCTCTGATCTCGGGTGACCTGACCATGATTAAGACAATGATTGGCAGCGACCCCGAGGGCCTCGCCGTGTCGCTTTCCGGCCCTGTTGCACTCGACCGTAAGCCGGTCTATCCAATCCGCAACTACGGTTCGGCCATGGCGCCGTTCTACACGATTCTGTCGCTGTGGGTGGGCTCGATCGTACTGGCGGCCATGATGAAAGTCTCGGTTGACGATGAGCTTATCAACGAGCTCATCCCCGTGCGTCTGCACGAGATCTACTTGGGTCGCTACCTGTTCTTTGGCGGTCTGGCTCTGCTGCAGGCAACGCTCGTGTGCGCGGGCGACATTCTGTTCTTTGGCATCCAGTGCGACGACCCCCTGCAGTTTGTGCTTGCCGGCTGGGTCGCGAGCCTCGTGTTCTCCAATATCGTCTACACGCTTACGGTATCGTTTGGAGATATCGGCAAGGCCCTCGCCGTCGTGCTACTGGTCATGCAGGTCGGCGGTTCGGGCGGTACGTTCCCCATCGAGATGACCGGTCCCGTGTTCCAGGCGATCTACCCGTTCCTGCCGTTTACCCACGGCATCAACGCCATGCACGCCGCCATGGCCGGTGCCTACCATATGGAGTACTGGATTGAGCTGGGCATCTTGGCGAGCTACCTGATTCCGTCGTTGGCCCTGGGCGTCGTCTTCCGCCGCCCGGTCATCAAAGCCAACGACTGGATCATCGAAAAGCTTGAAAGCACGAAACTTATTTAGTGCAACAGCGTGAAATTGACGAAACATCGAGGTTCACTCTGCCGACGCTTTAGCGGGGTGAATTGCGTGGGTTGCTTGGTTGTTGTTACAGTAGCGGGGCGTGCCGGGGGTCCGGTGCGCCCTGATTTTATTTGACCATGAGGCGGCACGCAGCTATACGCGTGCGGACACCACGCCCAGATTGAGTGCGAGGATGTTCCATGGCCCAATACGCTGCCAACGAAATCGAAAACTTGCCCGATAGCCCTGTTGCCCGGGAAGACCTGGGCGCGGGCGGCACCTCCCGCGGCGCCGGCGCTCGCTCGCCGCTGTTCTGGAAGGTTCTGCTCCTTTCGGTGGCGGTCATCTGGGGCTACTCCTTTACCACTATGAAGGACGCACTCGGCACCATTCCGGTGTTCGCGCTGCTCTATGTACGCTTTCTGCCCGCAGCGTTGGTCATGTTTGCCGTCTTCCACAAGCGCATCATCGCGCACCTCAACGCTCGCAACCTGATCGTTGGCCTGAGTATGGGCGTGCTCATGTGGGCGGCCTATGCGTTGCAGACGGTCGGTCTGGCACATACTACGGCGGGCAAGAATGCTTTTTTGACGGGCACGTATTGCATCCTTGTGCCGTTCGCGAGCTATTTCCTGAGCGGCGAAAAGCTCACGCGCTACAACTTGGGTGCCGCGCTGCTGTGCCTAGCGGGCATTGGCCTCGTCGCACTCGATAGCGTTGAATTCAACATTGGTGACGTCATTACGCTGGCGGGTGCGGCCTTTTTCGCCATCCAGATGGCGGTGACTGCCAAGTACGGTCGCAAAATGGACATCAACGTCATCACGTTTTGGATGTTTGTGGGCAACGGCGTGCTGAGCCTGGCAACGTCGCTGCTATTCGAGACCCAAGCGCCTCTGTCCGTGTGGACGCCGAGCTTTATCGGTGTGATGGCGTTTCTATCGGTGGGCTGTACGTGTGTGGCTCTGCTCATCCAAAACGTTGGCCTGGCGCATGTCCCGGCCTCAACGGGCTCGCTGCTCCTTTCGATGGAGTCGCCTTCGGGTGTGCTGTTCTCGGTGCTGCTGATGGGGGAGGCGCTCACCTCGCGCCTGCTCGCCGGCTTCGCGCTCATCTTTCTTTCGATTATCTTGAGCGAGACGCATTTCGATTTTTTGCGTCGAAAGCCGCGTCCGCAATTGTAAACAATTTGTTGCGCCGCCTCCCGGGGCGGCATTTTTTATGCGTCGCCCTTAAAGTAGTACCTTGCACTTTACGCTATCAAAGTGCTTGCTGCAAAAACGTTACTGGAGGGCATCTATGGCACCAGCACTGTCCGATCTTCAACCGCAATCAGCGCCCAAGGCCACCGCGGCGGCGCAATCCGCCATTGGCGACGGTCTTGTCGCAGAAGCTCAGGCTTTTGCAGACGAGCTCGCTGAGTGGCGACACGATTTACATCAGATGCCCGAGCTGGGTAATAGCCTCCCACAGACCTCTACGTATATCCAAGCGCGCCTGACCGAGATGGACATCCCATTTGCTACGCTCGTCGATGGTTCCTGCGTTGTGGGCCTTGTCGGCGCCGGTGCCGCCGCGGCCCAAGGCAATGGCGTCTGCACGAATGAGCAGGCCGGTACGGTCATCATGCTTCGTGGCGACATGGACGCCCTGCCCGTTGCCGAGGAATCCGGCGAGCCCTTTGCATCCACCAACGGCTGCATGCACGCTTGCGGTCACGATATGCACGCGACGGCGCTGCTTGGTGCGGCTCGTATGCTCAAAGCGCGCGAGGCAGAGCTTGTTGATGCCAACGCTACGGTTAAGTTGCTGTTCCAGCCGGGCGAGGAAACCTTTGAGGGTGCCCGCGCCGCCATCGCCGACGGTCTGCTGCAAAACCCGCGTCCTCAGGTCGCCTTTGCCATGCATGTCAATAGCCAGTCGCCGCTCGGCCTGGTGCTCTACGGCAGCCCGGCGCTCTCGGGCGTGTACGGTTTTCGTATCACGCTTCAGGGCAAGGGCGGCCATGGCTCGAGCCCCGAGATTTGCATCGACCCCATCACGGCCGGCGTGCATGTGCATCTGGCGCTTCAGGAGCTTATCGCTCGCGAAGTGCCGGCGGCCAAGGAAGTCGCACTTACCGTTGGTAAGTTTGCTGGCGGCTTGGCAGCCAACGTCATCCCCGACACCTGCGTGCTCGAGGGAACGCTGCGCGGCTTTGATGTTGAGCTCATGGCTCACCTAAAGACCCGCATCGCGGAGGTCGTTAACGGCGTTGCCACGACCTATCGTACGCCGGCGACCATCGAGACACTTTCGGATGTTCCGCCGCTTGTACTCGACAGCGATATGACTCAGGCGTCGCTTGGCTACGTGGGCGCAGTGCTGCCCAAGGCGGCTTTCTTGCCGCTTTTCCATGCCATGGCGAGTGAGGACTTCGCGCTTATCTCGAGCGAGATTCCGAGTGCGTACTTTACCGTGGGCGCGGCCGTAACCGACACGGACGAGCATTTTGCCCAGCACCATCCCAAGGCACGTTTTAACGATGCCGAGCTGCCGCTCGGTGCTGCGGCCTATACCGCCGTCGCTTTGGGCTATATCGCCGACCACCGGTAGCATCCAACCTTGCCTTTCAAGCCTGCGGGCATGGCCGTAAGGCCTATGCCCTTGTCTTTCAAGGCAATCTTGGGCACTACCGGCGCCCGGCGCCCGCTATTCGTTTGTTAAATAAGGAGCAGTATGCCCCAGCAGCGTAAGTTCTTCCCCGGCTGGCTCGTGGTGGCCTCCGGCTTCGTGATCATGGCCACGTGTTACACGATTTTTGTCAATTGCATGAGCCTGTTCCAGCCGCTGATCGTCAGCGACCTGGGTATTTCCCTTGCGCAGTACAACGTCTCCAATGCGATCTCTACCGTGGTGAGCGTTATCGGATCGCTTGTCATTGGCCATGTTGCCGATAAAGTAAGCGGTCGCGTTTTGGGCTCCCTAACCGTTATCGCCACCTCGGCGGTGCTCGCGGGCATGAGCTTTGTGGGTGAGCTTTGGCAGGTCTATGTGCTCTTTGCCGTCTCGGGCTCCTTTGCGAGCGCCTGGATCGTGTGCCTGGTGTGTTCTGTTGTCATGCTCGTATTCCTGCTGGCCTCGGAGCCCATCGCCGCCAAGCTGCGCGCGAGCGTGGCGGGGGAGTAGGCGTCCGTCGCTCTTTTCTGTTCGTCCCGTTCTGTCCGTGGCCGCCTTGGAAGCCGAATGGATGCTCGTACCATCATTCGGTTTCCAAGGCGGCCACGGGCCTACGAAATGATCAGTTTTCCTCCGTCCCCAAGGGGTCGCGTGATCCGAAGGGGACGGAGGAAAACGGATCGCAAACAGCGGCGGCGCATCTGGCCGAACGAGTCCCCATACCCTCGTTCGGTCAGACGCGCCGCCGCTGTTTGTGTTTGTGCCGTATAATGACCGTTACCTATGACGCGATACAAAAGAAAGGTGTTTGCCCATGCAGGCACAGAAGGCGGAGGGAACCCGCGACCTTATCGGCGCCGAGATGCGCGCCTGGCAAAAGATGCAGCAGATCGCTGCCGGCGTGTTCGAGCCGTTTGGCTTTAAGCCCATCGAGACGCCCGCCATCGAGCAGGTGGACGTGTTTGTCCACGGCATCGGCCAGTCGACCGACGTCGTTCGCAAGGAGATGTTCCGCGTGTTTAGCGGCGCCAACCTGGAGCGCGTCTTTACCGAGGGCACCGATACCAAGCTTAAGCCCAAGCAGCGCCTGGCCCTTCGTCCCGAGGGCACGGCCGGTGTGGTGCGCGCCGTCGTGGAGAACAACCTAGTGCCCCAGGGCTCCACGCCGTTTAAGGCGTACTACGCCGAGGCCATGTTCCGCGGCGAGCGTCCCCAGAAGGGCCGCCTGCGCCAGTTCCACCAGGTGGGCATCGAGTGGCTCGGCGCTCCCGATCCGGCGGCAGACGCCGAGTGCATCATCATGCTCATGGAGTTTTACAAGCGCCTGGGCTTCGATCTTTCCAAGCTTCGTCTGCTCATTAACTCGATGGGCGACGCTCAGTGCCGTCCGGCTTACCGCGAGCAAGTCAAGCAGTTTATCCTCGATCACGCAGACGAGATGTGCGATGAGTGCCGCGAGCGCGCCGAGCTCAACCCGCTGCGTGCCTTTGACTGCAAGAACGACCACTGCCGCGAGATCATGGCCGAGGCTCCGCTGATGGGTGACAACCTGTGCGATGAGTGCCGCGAGCACTACGAGCAAGTCAAGCGCTATCTGGATGCCGCCGGTATCGAGTATGTCGAGGATCCCACCTTGGTGCGCGGCCTGGACTACTACACCCGTACTGTCTTTGAGGTCGAGGCCCCTGGCGCCGGCGTCGGCTCCATCGGCGGCGGCGGCCGCTACGATGGTCTCGTCGAGCTCGAGGGCGGCAAGCCCACGGCAGGCGTCGGCTTCGCCGTCGGTTTTGAGCGCGCCCTGCTGGCCCTGCAGGCCTTTGGCAGCGACCTGGGTGCCGAGGAGGTCCCGTGCGTCTACGTCGCCAATGCCGGCAAGGAGCTGCGTCAGAACGTCTTTACCATTACGCAGCAGCTTCGCGCCGCAGGGATTGTGACCGAGGCCGACTATCAGGGCCGTTCGCTCAAGGCCCAGTTTAAGCAGGCCGATAAGGTAGGCGCCAAGCTCATCCTGGTCCTGGGCGGCGACGAGCTTGCCGCCGGCAAGGTCAAGGTGCGCGACATGCAGAGCCATGACGAGGTTCTCGTCGATCTGGCCAACGTCGTCGAGGCGGTTCGCGAGCGTCTGTAGCGCATGATTTTTGAGCTGCGGACCCGCTAACATGTCCCGCTCGCGACGAGCTATTGTTACGGGGGGGTGTTTCGCATTTATGCGGAATGCCCTCGCTTGCATATGCTGCCCACCGAGAAATACGACCATTTGGGGCAAAAACCCTTGCAATGCAGAAAATACTTTTGTGTGGTAAAGCGCAATCAGTGTCGAAAGTATTTCTCAAGCGCCTATAATGAATACCGCATGTTACGTGCATAGAAGGAGGAATGGGAGGAAACGTGGCTGAGAACCTAAGCAACCAGTCTGTACCCGAAGCCGCGGCGCGCGTCGCTGCCGTGGTCAACCGCCTCGTTAACCGAATCGGCTCGAATGCCGAGTCCAGGGAGCGTCTCGCCGAGATCGAGATCCCCGAGGAGCTGCGCGATAATCTGGCGCTGTTCCTGCGCCTGGAACGTCGTGTGCTTAGCGAGTATGATCCCGAGATCGCGGACCTGTTCGACAAGATTTTGACAGCCGAGATTGTGGTCAATGCTGGCAACCCCGGTAGCCGCGCTGCCGACGAGTCCGTTGACGAACAGGGCGTGCCCACTGCCGACGAGCCCACCGCCGTGGCGTTTCGCGAAGTCGTCGATTTGATTGACAGCCTGCCGCTTGATAAGCAGCAGGTCATCGTTCGCGCCTTTACGAGCTTCTTCCACTTGGCAAACCTGTCGGAGGAGAACTACCGTGTGGCGCAGCTGCGCGAGCGCGAGGCCGGCGCATCGACCGATACCGAGGTCGATCCCGCCAACGAACTCACCGTCGCCTATCACCAGTTGGTAAACGAGATGGGCGTCGAGGGTGCCAATGAGCTGCTCGGCAAGCTCGAGTTCCACCCTGTCTTTACCGCACATCCCACCGAGGCCCGTCGTAAGGCCGTCGAGGGCAAGATTCGCCGTATCTCCAACCTGCTGGAGGAGCGTCCGCGTTTGGGCGGCTCCGACCTGGTGGAGAACGAGCGCCATATGCTGCAGGAGATCGACGCCCTGGTGCGTACGAGCCCCATCGCGCTCAAGAAGCCCACGCCGGTCGAGGAAGCCGATACCATCATCGACATCTTCGATAACACGCTGTTCGACGTTATCCCCGTCATCTACCGTCGTTTTGACGACTGGGTGCTGGGCGACAAGGCCGGTACCGTGCCGCCGCTGTGCCCGGCGTTCTTCCATCCCGGCAGCTGGATCGGCTCCGACCGCGACGGCAACCCCAACGTCACCGCCAAGGTGAGCCGCGAAGTCGCCGCCAAGTACTTCACTCACATGGTGCTCAAGCTCGAGGACAAGTGCCGCCGCATCGGCCACAACCTCACGCTCGAGGCCACCTACAGCAAGCCTTCTGCCGAGCTCATTAACCTGTGGAACCATCAGGTCGAGATGAGCCCTCGTTACACGGCCCGCGCCGAGCTGATCTCCGAGCACGAGCCGCATCGCGCCGTCATGCTCGTCATGGCCGACCGCCTGAACGCCACCGTGCGCCGCATCACCGACACCATGTACCACAGCGCCGACGAGTTCCTGGATGACCTGCGCGTCGTCCAGCGTTCGCTTGCTGCCTGCGGAGCCGTCCGTGCCGCCTACGGTCCGGTCCAAACCATCATCTGGCAGGTCGAGTCCTTCGGCTTCCATATGGTCGAGATGGAGTTCCGTCAGCACTCCGTGGTGCACGCCCGCGCCCTCAAGGATATCCACGAGAACGGTATCCATGGTGACCTGCAGCCCATGACGCGCGAGGTCATCGACACCTTCCGTGCCATCGGTTCCATCCAAAAGCGCTACGGCAAGAAGATGGCACACCGCTACATCATCTCGTTTACCAAGAGTGCCCAGCATGTGGCCGACGTCTTTGAGCTGGCCCACCTGTCCTTCGCACACGAGGAAGACGTTCCCGAGCTCGACGTGATCCCGCTGTTCGAGCAGCTCGAGGACCTCGAGGGCTGCGTTGACGTGCTCGACCAGATGCTTACGCTGCCCGTGGTGCAAAAGCGCCTTGCCCAGACCAACCGCCGCATGGAGGTCATGCTGGGCTATTCCGACTCTTCCAAGGATGCCGGTCCTACCACGGCCATGCTCGCGTTGCACTCCGCGCAGGAGCGCATCGCCAAGTGGGCAGAGAAGAACGATATCGACCTGGTGCTCATGCACGGTCGCGGCGGTGCCGTGGGCCGTGGCGGCGGCCCGGCCAACAAGGCCGTGCTGGCGCAGCCCAAGGGTTCGGTCAACTGCTTCTTTAAGCTCACCGAGCAGGGCGAGGTCATCTTTGCCCGTTACGGCAACCGCACGCTGGCTCAGCGCCATGTTGAGTCCGTTGCTGCCGCAACGCTTTTGCAGTCGGCCCCGAGTGTCGAGAAGACCAACACCGAGACCACGCAGAAGTTCTGGGATATGGCCGAGAAGCTCAACACCGCAAGCCACGAGCGCTATCTGGACCTGCTGAACACCGAGGACTTTACACCGTGGTTCTCGACCGTGACGCCGCTGACCGAGGTCGGTCTGCTACCGATCGGCTCGCGTCCGGCCAAGCGCGGTCTGGGTGCGAAGTCACTCGACGACCTGCGTACCATTCCGTGGATCTTCAGCTGGAGCCAGGCGCGCATTAACCTGGCCGCTTGGTACGGCCTGGGCACCGCCTGCGAGCAGCTTGGCGATCTTGACCAGCTCAAGGCTGCCTACCAGGAGTGGCCGTTCTTCCGCACCTTTATCGACAATATTGAGATGTCGATCGCCAAGACCGATCAGCGCATCGCCAAGATGTATCTGCACCTGGGCGATCGCCAGGATCTGTCCGAGAAGGTCTTTACCGAGATGCAGCTCACGCGTAAGTGGGTCCTTGCCATCGTCGGTGACGAGTGGCCGCTGCAGCGCCGCCGCGTGCTCGGCTGCGCCGTCCGCGTGCGTAACCCCTATGTCGACGCCCTGTCCATCGCCCAGGTCCGCGCCCTTCGCGAGGTGCGCATGAATCAGGACGAGATGGCCGAGGAGAAGAAGGCCGAGTACATGAGCCTGATTCTTTCGACTGTGACCGGCGTCTCGGCAGGACTGCAGAACACGGGGTAATCGATAGCCCTGTAGTCGTTGTCCGGGGCGGCCGTTTGTTTTCTTTCCGGCGCGTCCTCGGACATGCAAGAAGCCCTCGCTGCGCACTTCGTGCGGCGAGGGCTTCTTGCGTCCTGCGGAATGCGCCGGAAAGAAAACAAACGGCGGCCCCTACGATGTCCGGTCTTCGGTGGATTCCTTGCTGGGGAAATAAAGGCGCGCTTCGCGCGTTTGGAAAGGGCTTCGTGCTGCGGAGTGCATTCAGAGGGAAACCCATCGGATCCCTTCGTCCTCGGTCTTCTGGGGTTAAAGCTAAAGGGAATAAGGCGCGCTTCGCGCATAGCGTGGAGTGCGGCGAGGGCTTCTTGCGTCCTGCGGAGTGTGCCTAAAAGTAAACTAATGGCGGGCCCTGCGATGTCCGGTCTTCGGCGGATCAGCCGTTGGCTGAGGGTGGTGCTTGGGGCGACGTGCAAAAAACGGAGTTTTCAGCAGCCAAAGATTGATGCATAAGGCCATAGCCGGCTTTCGCTACCTTTGTTGATGCTTTTGCACGACAATTGGGCCTTGGCGATGCCCGTATATGGCTGGTTTCTCGCCGCATGCTATCCAGATGGGACGAGTCATGAGGACTATCTACCTTTTGAAAGACTTTTGACACCAAAATCTTATCCCGCGATACTGAATACTCGCAAAAATGCACGCTCCGGAGGGTACTACCCTGGTACGGTTTGAAATCCATGCACCATTTTATGCAATTAATTAACGCATTTATGCAAAATGGCTTACGTGCGTACATCTCGGGGTAGATGTTTGCCTCGGCGCTGCGTAAGTCATCCTGTCTATTGTGTCTTTTACAGGCGGTTGCGGTCCCGTTTGGGATCGCGGCCGTTTTGTTATGGGGCAAATATGAACGTTGTGTTAATGAGTCGGTGGACGGTGGTGTTTTTCGGTGAGCGGCGTATCCTTCCAACGGTTTATCTAGTGTGTCAGTTGAAAAGGAAGAGGGCGCTCGTCATTGTTTGAATGTGAACTGCCGTTTGACCACAAGACGTTGCATCTGGAGCTCGAGGATAAGAACTTCGCGGGTGTGATGGAAGGTCATCAAAACGAGTTTAAGACCACGAAATCGCAGGAAGAGCTGGTAGAGGAGTCGCTTGCCAATCCTTATGGCTCGCCTTCGCTCGAGGAGCTTTGTGCTGGCAAGAAGGATATCGTCATCATTAGCTCCGATCATACGCGTCCCGTTCCCTCGCGTGTGACGATGCCTATTCTGCTGCATCACATCCATTCTGCTGCGCCCGAGGCTCGCGTGCGTATTCTGGTTGCTACGGGTATGCATCGTCCGTCGACGCACGAGGAGCTCGTCAACAAGTACGGCGAGGAGATCGTTGCCAACGAGGAAATCGTTATGCACGTCGCGACCGATGACAGCATGATGAAAAAGATCGGCACCCTGCCTTCTGGCGGCGAGTGCATCATCAACAAGATTGCTGCCGATTGCGATCTGCTGCTTGCCGAGGGCTTTATTGAGCCGCACTTCTTTGCCGGTTTCTCTGGTAGCCGCAAGTCCGTCCTGCCTGGTATCGCCAGCTACAAGACCATCATGTACAACCACAACGGTCAGTTTGTGAACGATTCCCACTCGCGTGCCGGCAACCTGTGCCACAACCACGTGAGCGAGGACATGTTTGCTGCTGCCGAGATGGCTCACCTTGCCTTTGTGCTCAACGTGGTGCTCAACGGCAAGCACGAGGTCATCGGCTCCTTTGCCGGCGACATCCACAAGGCGCACGAGGCTGGCTGCGAGTTCGTGAAGAGCCTTGCCGGCGTTGAGCCCGTCGAGTGCGAGATTGCCATTACCACCAACGGCGGCTACCCGCTCGACCAGAACATCTATCAGGCCGTGAAGGGCATGTGCTCTGCCGAGGCTACGCTTCCCGAGGGCGGCGTGATCATCGATGTCGCCGGTTGTGCCGACGGTCACGGTGGCGAGGGCTTCTATCACAACATCGCCGACAATGATCCGGCAGAGTTTGAGCGCGCCTGCATCGACCGTCCTAAGGACGAGACCCTGCCCGACCAGTGGACGAGCCAGATCTTTGCCCGCATCCTGGCGCATCACCCTGTGATCATGGTTACCGACCTGTGCGATCACCAGATGATCAAGGATATGCACATGACGCCGGTTAACACCCTCGATGAGGCGCTCAAGCTCGCCTTTGAGATGAAGGGTGCCGATGCCAAGGTGGCCGTCATTCCCGATGGCCTGGGCGTTGTCGTCGCACAGCACTAGTACGCGGCCTAAACGAATCGTTTATAACCGACAAGAAAGATAAGGTTTTATGCTTACCAAACTCCTCTGCGAATTCGGCGCAACGGCCCTCATGATCATCTTTGGCGTGGGCGTGCACTGCGATACCGTGCTTAAGGGCACCAAGTATCAGGGCTCCGGCCACATGTTTGCCATCACCACCTGGTCTTTTGGCATCTCGGTCGCCTTGTTTATCTTTGGCGGCGCCGTGTGCATGAACCCCGCCATGGTGCTTGCCCAGTGCATCGTGGGCCTGGTGCCGTGGAGCAGCTGCATCCCCTTCATGATTGCCGATATGCTCGGCGGCTTTGTGGGCGCCGTGATCGCGTGGTTGATGTATGCCGATGAGTTCAAGGCTTCCGACGGCGTCGTCGACCCTATTGCCCAGCGCAACATCTTCTCGACCAACCCCACCACCGAGGGCACCAACTATGCCCGCAACTTCTTCTGCGAGGCTATCTGCACCTTTGTGTTCATCAGCGCCATCCTGGCTACCGCTAGCCGTGCCGGCGAGAACGTTTTGATGCTCGCTATCTGCGTCGGTCTGATCGTTTGGGCTGTTGGCATGGGCATGGGCGGCATCACCGGCTTCGCCATGAACCAGGCTCGTGACCTTGGTCCTCGCATGGCCTATCAGGTGCTGCCGATTAAGAACAAGGCTGACAACAACTGGAAGTACGGCCTGCTCGTTCCTGGCATCGCTCCGTTTGTCGGTGCCGCTCTGGCCGCGCTGTTTGTGCACGGTTTCTTGGGCATGTTCTAGTCTGAGGCTACATAGTTGTCCGCTGGCCGCATGGGGTAACTTCTCAGCGCGTCCTCGGACATGCAAAAAGGCTCGCTGCGCACTTCGTGCGGCGAGCCTTTTTGCGTCCTGCGGAATGCGCTGGGAAGTTACCCCATGCGGCCAGCTGCGGGGTCTTTGTTGCGTTCGTACAAGCAACCCAACATATATATCTGAATTTGGATGGGAGGGGCTTGTTGCTGGTAGGGGCGTTGGGCTGCTGTCGACACTTTGGGATGGATTGTGCTTTGGGTTCGGGTCTTTGAGATGAGGGCGGAACTTTGGGATAAGGGGTTTACTTAGTTGAAGAGGGGCTTTATGGCTGATAGGTAGTCTTTGGCTACGTCGGCTTTGTCTGCTTGGAAGTTGTGCCAGGCCCACCATTGGACCATTCCTACGAAGCTTGAGGCTATGTGGTGTAGTAGGAAGCTGCGGTCCATGGTGGCGGCGGGGCCGTTTGGGTCGGTGGGGACGGTTTCGGCTGCTCGTGACATGATGGTCTTGCGGAGACAGTCGGCGAAGACGCGCGAGCCGGCTCCGGCTACGAGGGCTCGAACGCCTTGGCGGCGCTCCCAGAGGTTGTTGAGGATATGCTCGACCTGCACGAGTGGGTCGTCGAGCGGTGTGCCATCGTCGTCGAGGGCGTGGGTGCAGATGTCGCTCACACCCTCGGACAGTAGGTCGTCTTTGCTCTTGAAGAGGCCGTAGAATGTGGCCCGACCAACATGGGCACGAGCGATGATGTCGCCGACGGTAATCTTGCCGTAATCCTCTTCGCGTAGCAGCTCGGAGAACGCTGCAACGATGGCAGCGCGGCTTTTTTCTTTGCGGGCATCCATGGCTATGCATCCACGTGAACGAGTAGACAACGGAGCGTGCCGGAGCAACCCTCGTAGGGGCGCTTGCCGGCGCCGTAGCCGACGGCTTCGATGTGGTAGCGAGCCGGCAGGTGCTCGGATGTGCGCAGTGCGGCGACGATGGCAGCGCCCGTGGGCGTCACGAGCTCGCCGGCGACCGGTGCGGGCGTGAGGGCGATATTGCCCGCCTGGCACAGGTTGACGACAGCGGGGACGGGAATGGGCATAAGGCCGTGGGCACAGTGGATGGTGCCGTGGCCCTCGGAGAGCGACTCGACCACGATGTCCTCAATGCCTAGGTCATCGAGGCAGATGGCGACAGAGCAGACGTCGACGATGGAATCGACGGCGCCTACCTCGTGGAACATGACGGTCTCGGGCGTTTTGCCGTGGGCCTTTGCCTCGGCATCAGCGAGTACGGAAAAAATGGCAAGGGCGCGACGCTTGGCGCCATCGCTTAGCTGTGAGCCGTCGATGATGGCGGTGACGTCCGCCAAAGAACGGTGGTGATGGTGATGGGCGTGATGGTGGTCCTCGTGGCCATGGCCATGGGCCTCATGGTCATGCTCGTGGCAGTGCTCGTGTTCGTGCTCGCTATGGTCATGATGGTGGTGCTCGTGCTCGTGCGTGTGCTCGGCAGCTGCTTCGTTGCCGTAGAGCCAGGCCATATCGTGGTCGTGGTTCTCGAGCTCCTCTGCAAGCTGGACGTCGAAATCACAGGCGTCGATGCCATGCTTGTTTGCACGCGTGACGGCGATCGTAAAGCCGTCGACCGGCAGCGTAGCGAGCTGCTCGCGCAGGTGCTCCTCGCTGGCGCCCAGGTCGAGCAGGGCCGCGACAGTCATGTCGCCGCTGATGCCCGAGGTGCCGTCGATGATAAGCGTGTGCTGATGATTGGACATGGAATGCTCCTTAGCGGGCGCGGGGTGTGCCGGCGCTCAGATGATTGATAAGACTTGCCTGGTAGGCGGCACCAAAGCCGTTGTCGATATTGACGACCGATACGCCGCTGGCACAGGAGTTGAGCATGGCGAGCAGTGCGGCTACACCACCAAAACTTGCGCCGTAGCCCACGCTGGTGGGAACGGCGATGACCGGACAGCTCACCAGGCCGCCGACAACGCTCGCCAACGCGCCCTCCATGCCGGCGATGGCGATGACCACCTGCGCCTGTGCAAGTTCCTCGGCATGCGCGAGCAGGCGGTGCAGGCCGGCAACACCTACGTCGTAGAGGCGGTCGACCTCGTTGCCATAGAACTCGGCCGTCAGTGCCGCCTCTTCGGCGACGGGCAGGTCGCTCGTGCCGGCGCAGGCGACGACGATGCGTCCGTTGCCGGTAGGGGAGGGCTTGCCGCCCACGAGGGCGAGCTGTGCGTCCGGGACATATCCCAGGTCGATGCCGTTGTCGAGGAGCTCCGAGGTACGGGCCGCTTTTTCGCTGTCCAGGCGCGTGACCAGGATGCGCTCCTGGCCGGCATCGCGCAGCGCCTCGATAATGGCGCCAATCTGCTCGGCGGTTTTACCGGCACCGTAGACAACCTCGCCGGCTCCCTGGCGTACCCCGCGTGAAAGATCGAGCTGCGCAAAACCCAGATCGGCGGTTGGCGCCGTCTGGATGCGCGTGAGGGCATCGGCCGGCATAATGCTTCCGTCTGCCACGTCACTTAGCAATTGCTCAAGATCTCGTTTGTCCATATAAGTTCCCTTCGACGCAGAAAAGTTTAGCACGCGAAGGGTTGTTTCCGAACATTAGAGCATAATTGTTCGGAAATCTGACATGTCAGATTAGATGAAGTTGTGAGGCAAACTGACTAGTCGCGCAGGATGATGTCCATGGCGAGCATCAGGTTGCGCTCGTCGATGGCAAACGGGGCGGCTTCGCGCGTTTTGGGCTTGGCGCAAAACGCGATGCCAGTGCCCGCGGCCTGAATCATGGGGATGTCGTTGGCGCCGTCGCCGATCGCGACGGTGTGGGCCATGTCGACACCGCACTCAACCGCCCAATCCAGCAGCTGGATGAGCTTGGACTCCTTGGTCACGATGTCTGCCGCCAGCTTGCCGGTGAGCTTGCCGTCCACGACTTCCAGGCGGTTAGCGAGGCAAAAGTCGATGCCCGCGGCGGCCACGATCTTATCGGCGACCTCGTGAAAGCCGCCGCTTACCACGCCGACCTTCCAGCCCTTGCTGTGCGCCGAGCGCACAAGCTCCAGCGCGCCGGGGGTAAACGTCACGCGCTCAAAGGTGCGCTCGAACACGCTCTCGTCCAAGCCGGCAAGCAGCCCCACGCGTTCCTCGAGCGCCTGCTTAAAGTCGAGCTCGCCGCGCATGGTGCGCTCGGTGATCTTCGCCACTTGCTCGCCTACGCCGGCCTCCTCGCCCAACAGGTCGATGACCTCCTGGTTGATGAGCGTGGAGTCGATATCCATAACGATGAGGCGTGCGGTCATGAGGGGCCTTTCCGAGTGCAGTTGTATTGGGGCACATTGTCGCACGCGGCGCGCCTTGGCGACGGCCACGGCGCATCAATTGTTTCGTCTCCGTCAAGTCTTTGGGCAGGAGCTACTTTTCCGTGGCGCATCGACACAGGTGCGATAAGATAGAACGCCATGTCTGGCTGCGCGGTTTACGCAGGCCGGGCAAATCTGTACGACGCCGCCCGGAACGACACGGGGCGGCACAGATCCATAAAGGAGGATCACTGGTATGAGCCAGACCCGTCCCATTGACGAGCATTCCATGCACACCCGTACCTGCGGCGAGCTTCGCTTCGAGAACGTGGGCGAAGAGGTCACCCTCACCGGTTGGGTGAGCCGTCGCCGCGACCACGGCGGCCTTATCTTCTGCGACCTTCGCGACCGCGAGGGCATCACGCAGCTCACCTTCGACCCCGAGCACTCCGACGGCGATGCCTTTAAGATCGCCGAGACCATGCGTCCCGAGTGGCCCATCAAGATTCACGGCGTCGTGCGCGCTCGTGGCGAGGAGACCACCAACACCAAGCTCGCGACCGGCGAGATCGAGGTCCTGACCGACCACGCCGAGGTGCTCAACACGTCCGTCACCCCGCCGTTCCAGATCGAGGACGGCATCGAGACCAGCGAGGACACCCGTCTGCGCTATCGCTATCTGGACCTTCGTCGTCCCGAGATGATGGCCAACCTCAAGCTGCGTTCCGACTTTACCTTTGCCATTCGTGAGGCGCTGCACAACCGTGAGTTCATGGAGGTCGAGACGCCCTCCCTGTTCAAGTCCACGCCCGAGGGCGCCCGCGACTTCATCGTCCCCAGCCGCATCCAGCCGGGCAACTTCTACGCCCTGCCGCAGTCCCCGCAGCTTCTGAAGCAGCTGCTCATGGTCGGTGGCGTCGAGCGCTACTACCAGGTTGCCAAGTGCTTCCGCGACGAGGACCTGCGTGCCGACCGTCAGCCCGAGTTCACCCAGGTCGATATCGAGATGTCCTTCGTGGACCAGAACGATGTCATGAGCGCGCTCGAAGAGGTTCTTGCCGATGCCTTCGGTCGCATGGGTGTCGAGATGCCCACGCCGCTGCGTCGCATGAACTACTGGGATGCCATGGACACCTATGGCTCCGACAAGCCCGATACCCGCTATGGCATGCACCTGGTCGACCTGACCGACATCTTTGCCAACTCCAAGTTCAAGGTCTTTGCGACCGCCGCAAATGAGGAGGGCTCTGTCGTCAAGGCCATCAACGCCAAGGGCGCCGGTGCCTGGGCACGTGCCAAGATCGATAAGCTTGCCGGCGTGGCCTCCACGTTTGGCGCCAAGGGTCTGGCGTGGATCGCTTTCCGCGAGGACGGCTCCATCAACAGCCCCATCGTCAAGTTCTTCTCGGACGAGGAGATGGCGGCTCTGCGCGAGCGCATGGATGTCGAGCCCGGCGACCTTGTGATGTTCGCCGCCGGCCCGCGCCTGCTTTCCGACGAGATCCTGGGCGGCATGCGTTCCCACATGGCCAACGCGCTTGAGATCAAGCGCGAGGGCCACGACTTCCTGTGGGTCGTCAACTTCCCGCTGTTCCACTGGGATGAGGACCGCAAGGCCTATGCAGCCGAGCACCAGCCCTTTACCCTGCCGACCGAGACCGACATCGCCAAGATCGAGGCCGACCCGTTGGCAGCCGGTTCTTGCACCTACGACTTTGTCATGGACGGCTTTGAGGCCGGCGGCGGCGGTATGCGTATCCACAACGCCGAGATGCAGATGTCCATGCTCAAGCTCCTGGGCTTTACCGAGGAGCGCGCCGAGTCTCAGTTTGGCTTCCTCATGGAGGCCCTCAAGTTTGGTGCGCCCCCGATGGGCGGTTTCGCTCTGGGTCTGGACCGCGTGTGCATGCTGCTCACCGGTTCCGACTCCATCCGCGACGTCATGGCGTTCCCCAAGACGGCCAGTGGCTCCGACCTTATGTCGGGTGCTCCGAGTGCCGTTTCCGGCGCCCAGCTCAAGGACGTCAGCCTGCGCCTGATGTAGGCAAGCGGCTACATATTGCTTGCAACGAGGGAAGGACGTGTGCCTTCCCTCGTTTTTTATGCGCCGAGATTGTGAGGACATGGGGTGACCGGGCGTCGCGGAAAGTGCGTCCCGGAATCTGCGCCTGGAATGGGATGAGCTTTCCGCTAGGGTCGTTCCGCGGAAACTGAAACCCGGAATTTGCGTTCAGAGCGGGTCGCGCTTTCCCAAAGGGGGTCCTCTGGGAAAGCGCGACCCAGAATTCGGCAAAATAATGGGGCACAGTTTCCGGTTGAGCTGTCTAACGGAAACTGTGCCCCAGAATGAGCACTCAAAACGGGGCAGGCTTTCCGTAACAACTGTCTGGCGGAAAGCCTGCCCCAATTTCTTATAGCGAGTCTCTCTGGATCAGCTGCAAGTGCATCACGGAGGTGGTGGGCTCGGCACCCTTGATCATGTCGAGCGCAATGTTGGCGGCCATGTGGCCTTCTTCGCGCAGGGGCTGGCGGACGGTCGTGAGCGCGGGGACGCAGCGCGTCGCAATCTCGTGATCGTCGAAGCCGACGACGGAAATATCCGCCGGAACGGATAGGCCTGCCTCGTTGAGTGCGGTGATGACGCCAGCCGCGATACGGTCCGATCCGCAGAGCACGCCATCGAAAGCAATCTCGCGCGCGAGGATCTGGTGCATGGCCTGATAGCCGTCTCCGTTGTTCCAGCCGGTATAGATAACGTTTGCGTCTGGGAGGTCTTCGCCCAAGACGGCGCGGTAGCCGCGCAGGCGGTCGACAACGGCGGGGTTGTCTTGCGGTCCCAACACGGCGACGATATCTTTGCGCCCTCGCTCCTTCATAGCGAGCGCTGCAAAGCGTCCGCCCTCTTCGTCGTCAGAGTAGACCGTCGAGAACACATCGCGATAGGGGTGGCCCTCGAGCTGGCCGCACAACACGGTAGGTACGCCCAGCTCGCGCAGCACCTCGAGCAGCTCGCTGCCCTTGTAGGGGGAGACGTCGATCACGGCGTCGAACGAGCGGCGCTCAAAGTGCTCGCGTGCGCGGTTGCGCTCATGCGTAGAAGACGCCTGCAAGATAACGGGCAGATAGGACGACTCCGACAGTTCCTCGGTAATGCCGCTCAAAAACTCGCTATAGGTGGGGTCGCTGAAGAGCTCACTCAGGGGCTCGGTCACGAGCACGGCGATGATTTCCGTGCGCCCGACAGCGAGCGCTCGGCCACGAGCGTTGGGGACAAAATTGACTTCCTTGGCCGCCGCGCGGACGCGCTTTTTGGTTTCCTCGCTAATGCGGGGCGAATCGTTGAGAGCGCGCGATGCCGTGGAGCGCGACACGCCGGCAGCTGCGGCAACCTCGGCAAGCGTAGGTGCGGTGCGAACTGGTTGGGTCATGGCGTCTCCTGGAAAATGCGGTCGATGTTGTCACTGATACGGGCTGGTGCGGATACAGCTTACTATAGTGCGTCTGAACAGCGTTCATGATATCCGGTGACCGGCGTCGTTTTGCAACCAAGCCGCAATCGAATACACCTCGTATGGGGGGAGATATCTGCGGGCGTGGCGGTTGCCTACGAGCTTAAGAACGATGTCTTGTGCTGTGTTTCGATACTCAGGGTGACATAAGTGTCGCGGTTGTACAACCGGTTGCACCGTTAACCCGGTCAAATCGACCGTTCAGCGGACAACCGGTTGCACAGCTTTTTGCATCGCCCGTAAGATAAGGACAACCGGTTGCACAAGAATCACTACGATGACGAAGGAGCATCACCATGGACGCCATTAACGATTGGGAAAACCAAGCGCTCACCCACAGGAACCGCCTGGCACCCCATGCGTACTTTATGGGCTACGAGACCGCCGATCTCGCTGCAACGTACAGCCGTGAGCTGTCGCGCGGGTTTGTCCAGCTGTCCGGCTCGTGGCAGTTCCGCCTCTTTGAGGGCCCCGCTGCCGTCTCCAACGAGGAACTCTCCACGTACAAGCCCGAGTGGGATCACGTGGAGGTTCCGCACCTGTGGCAGGTGGACGGCTATGGCAACCTTGCCTACACCGACGAGGGTTTCCCGTTCCCGGTGGACCAGCCGTTCGTTCCCTCCGACGACCCCACGGGCGTCTACCAGCGCATCGTCAATCTTCCCGCCGTTCCTGCCGGCGCTCGCGAGATCATTCGCTTTGACGGCATCGAGAGCTATGGCGAGCTGTACGTCAACGGCCAGTTTATCGGCATGACCAAGGGTTCGCGCCTGTCTGCCGAGTTCGACGTGACCGACGCGCTCGTCGAGGGCGACAACCTGTTTGCGGTCAAGGTCCTGCAGTACAGCGATGGCAGCTACATCGAGGATCAGGACATGTGGTGGGCCTCGGGCATCTTCCGCGATGTGTACCTTATGCAGCGTCCCGCCGCGCACCTGGTCGACTTTAGGTTCCGCACGCACCGCGAGGGCGATGCCGCTCTGATCACGCTCGATACGGTTGCCGAGGGCGCAAGTCGCGTCGTGTATACGCTCAGCGATGGCCAGAATGTGGTCGCTACGGGCGAGTGCGTCGACGGCCATGCCGAGTGCAGCGTTGCCGATGCCCACTTCTGGAACCCCGAGGACCCCTTCCTCTATGACCTTACGCTTGAGGTCTACGACGGCGACGAGATCAGCGAGTACGTTCCGCATCGCCAAGGCCTTGCCGAGGTGACGGTCGAGGGCAATCATATCTACCTTAACGGCACCTACTTTAAGATGCATGGCGTCAACCGCCACGACCACGACGATCACAAGGGCCGCGCCGTGGGTCTCGAGCGCATGCGCCGCGACCTGGAGCTCATGAAGCAGCACAACATCAACGCGGTGCGCACGTCCCACTACGCCAACGATCCGCGCTTCTACGAGCTGTGCGACGAGTACGGCATCATGCTGGTCGCCGAGACCGATATGGAGAGCCACGGCTTCGAGAATATCGGCAATATCGCCCTGGTCACCGACGACCCTGCCTGGGAGCCGGCTTACGTTGACCGTGTTGAGCGCCTGGTGATGCAGGAACGCAACCACGCGTGCATCATCATGTGGTCGATGGGCAACGAGAGCGGCTATGGCTGCAACATCCGCGCGATGTACGCCAAAGCTCACGAGCTCGACGGTCGTCCGGTCCACTACGAGGAGGATCGCAACGCCGATACCGTCGACGTCATTTCCACCATGTACTCCCGCGTGTCGCAGATGAACGACTTTGGCGAGCATCCGTTCCCCAAGCCGCGCATCAACTGCGAGTACGGCCACTCCATGGGTAATGGTCCCGGAGGCCTGTCCGAGTACCAGGAGGTCTTCGATCGCTGGGATTGCATCCAAGGCCAGTTTATTTGGGAATGGTGCGACCACGGTTTGGCTGCTGTGACCGAGGACGGCGTTGCCTACGACATGTATGGCGGCGACAACGGCGATTACCCCAACAACAGCAACTTCTGCATCGATGGCATGGTGTTCCCTTGGCAGCAGCCGAGCCCGGGCCTCACTGAGTATGGTCAGGTCATCTGCCCGGTTCGCATGGCTTACGACGACGAGGCGGGCGAGCTGACCGTCACCAACAAGCGTTGGTTTACCACCCTTGAGGATGTCTGCCTGTCGGCGGAGACCCTGGTGGACGGCGACGTGGTCTGCCGCAAGACGCTCATGCCCGGTGCGGTTGCCCCCGGCGAGTCCGTCCAGCTTCCGCTAGTGATTCACGAGGCCGCGGTAGGCGAGACCCTGCTGACCGTGCGCGCCTACACCATGGCCGCTCACGTCTGGTGCGAGCCGATGTTCCAACTGGGTGCAAGCCAGTTTGCCATCGCCAACCATTCGGCGCCGGCCATCGCTGCCCCCGCTCGTCCTGAGCTTACGGTCGAGGAGACCGAGCAGGAGATCCACATTCACTCCCTCAACGGCGAGCTGACCTTCAGCAAGGTCAACGGTACCGTGAGCGAGTGGAAGGCATCCGGCCGCGACGTCATGGCCTCTGGTCCCCAGGTTGGTTTTTGGCATCCGCTCGTCGACAACCACGCCCAAGAGTATGACTCCCTGTGGAAGGACAACTTCATCGATGTGATGCAGACGTCTACCCGCAAGGTTACTTGGAAGCAGGACGGCAATGTGGTCGTCGTTACCGTGAGCCAGCGTATTGCTCCTCCCGTCCGCGCGTTCGGCATGCGCGTCGAGCTCGTCTATACCGTGCTTCCGAGTGGCCGCGTCGACCTCAAGGTTTCCGGCGAGCCCTACGGCGACTATTCGGACATTATCCCGCGCATCGGCATCTCCTTCGAGGTTCCCAGTTGTGATCGTGCCGTCGAGTGGTATGGCCACGGCCCGGGCGAGAACTATCCGGACTCGCTGCGCGCCAACCCGGTCGGTCATTACCGCACTACGGTCGACGACATGTTCACGCCCTACGTTATGCCCCAGGACTGCGCCAACCGCGAGGGTACCCGCTGGGTCGCCCTGCGCTCCAGCCACGGTGACGGTCTGGTCGTGACGCGTCCGAGCGACGCCGCTTCCAATCCGTTCTCGTTCTCCGCATGGCCCTATAGCTGCGAGGCTATCGATAACGCCAAGCATGTCTACGATCTTGTCCCGGGCGACACGGTTACGGTCAACATCAACGACCAGCTGCTCGGCCTTGGCTCGAACTCTTGGGGTTCCGAGGTGCTCGATTCCTATCGCACCCGTTTTGAGAGCTTCAGCTTTGAGGTGTCCCTGCGACCGCTGACGTCTGCCGATCTGGCTCAGGCGCTGGCACCCATTAAGGAGGCATAAGTCATGCATATCTTTAACTCGCGTGCCGATTTCGACGCCCAGATGAAGTCCGTCAAGAAGTGGATGCGTACCGGTCAGGCACTCGACGGCGTTTCTGAACTGCAGCACGATGTGGCGTACTCTATCGGCGACTCGCTGGTGTATTGGTGGGTGAACGCCCACGAGGCGGCTACTGCCGATCTGGTCGGTCACCGTCGCTACCATGCCGTGCTCGCCCCGCTCGACGGCAATCTGACCGTTGAGGTGGCTTCCAAGGCCGATCTTACCTGTACGCGCGCCTACAGCGATATCGATGATCGCGAGCGCTTTGAGGGTACGGGGGAGACCGTGACGATTCCCACCGGCGGCGTTGCCGTCGTCGAAATTGACGAGGCCTACCGTGTCGTGGCCGATGCCGCGGATCCCCGCGTCGTGGTACTGCACGTGACAGTCGAAGGTTATTCCTTCCCCAACAAGTAGTATTCGTCCGCCTGGACGTTTGCTTCGCGCCGTTAAGGGGGATGGCTTTGTTGACTCCCTTTTCCCCATTCCCCTTAGCAGGTGCGCCGTCCGTGTTTGCACTTGCAGCTCGGACGGTTTTAGATGACATTTAACAGATGATTGGGAGGGCTTATGAGCTCTGAAAAACGAGGAACGATTGGTTCGTTCGCTCTGCTGGGCATGACGGTCGCCGCCGTGTTCGGTATCAAGAACATCATCAACAACAACGCGGCCATCGGCTTGGCAGCTGCGTCGTCGTTCTTCTTCGCCACGCTTTTGTACTTTGTCCCCTATACCCTGGTTACTGCCGAGTTCGTCGGCCTCAACAAGGACTCCGAGTCTGGCGTGTACGCATGGGTTAAGACCTCGATGGGTGGTCGCTGGGCGTTCCTGACGGCATTTAGCTACTGGTTCGTTAACCTGTTCTTCTTTGCGTCCGTCCTGCCCAACGTCATCATCTACGCGAGCTACGTGTTCTTTGGTGCCAACGCCGAGCTTTCGCAGCTGTGGATCACCATTATCGAGATCGTCGTCTTTGCTATCGCCACATGGGTTTCGACCAAGGGCGCTAAGTGGATCGGCTCCATTTCCTCCTTCGGTTCGACCGCGGCTCTCGGCCTGACCGCCGTGTTCATCCTGCTGTCCCTGGCTGCTGCCTTTGGCGGCGTTGAGTTCGCTACGGCTCCTACTCCCGCTAACATGGCTCCCGACATGAGCAACTTCGCAACTGCGTGGGGCTTCTTCGGTACGCTTGCCTGGATCATCCAGGGCGTTGGCGGCGCTGAGTCTGTCGGCGTGTTCCTTAACGACCTTAAGGGTGGCGTCAAGGCCTTCGTGCGCACCGTCGTTATCGCCGGCCTGACAATCGGCCTTCTGTATGCAGGCGCTTCACTGCTGGTTAACCTGTTCATCCCCGAGGGCGGCGTTGCCATCTCCACCGGTATCTTCGACGTATTCGGTGCTGTCTTTGCCCACTTTGGCATTCCCATGGAAGTGTCTACGCGCGCCATCGGCTTGATCCTTCTCGCCGCCACGCTGGGCTCCCTCATGATGTGGACCTCCGCTCCCATCAAGGTCTTCTTCACCGAGATCCCCAAGGGCGTCTTTGGTAGCAAGATCGTCGAGCTCAACGAGCACGGCATTCCTGCCCGCGCCGCTTGGCTGCAGTTCGCCATCGTCGTCCCCATCCTGATCATCCCGGCCCTGGGCTCTGGTAACCTCGACGACCTGCTCATGATTGTCACCAACATGACGGCTGCCACCGCTCTGCTCCCGCCGCTGCTGATCCTGCTTGCCTACTTTATGCTGCGCAAGAACTTCGACGCTGCTCCCCGTGGCTTCCGCATGGGCTCGCGTGCCTTTGGCCTGGTCATTGCTGCATTCCTGCTTGTGGTCTTCTGCTTCGTGCTTATTTGCGGCACAATTCCGCTCGATCAGCCGCTGTGGCTGACGCTGGTCTACAACGTTGGCGGTGTGGTTGTCTTCCTGGGCCTTGCCGTGATGTGGTACAACCGCTATATCAACCGTCTGCGCGAGACCGATCCCGAGGCTGCCGAGAGCGAGCTGCGCCCCTCCGTCCTCGACATGATGGAGTAGCGGCTAGGATTAATCTACGGCTGTGGAATAAATCGATTCCCTTTCCTAAGGAGGGGCCTTACGAGGCCCCTCCTTTTGTGTTTTGGGGCATGGTTTTGGACCCCGTGTTCAAAAAATGCCAAATATGAGTACTGCTGCAAAAAAGGTGCCATATTTTTCGGTCTGTTTTGAGCGAAAATGGGCTCACAATCAATTTATCTAACCCCCTTTAAAGGGCGTTTGACAGCTTTCAACCTCTTCGAATCGCTCAAATTAGGCAATTTGCTCTCGATTTTGCTGCTACTAAATTGGTGGCAGTACTCATATTTGCCACTTTTTGCCCACGAGGTGTTCAGAGGAGCTCTCGACAAGCATCTAACGCTACAATAGCTACCACGTGGCTGGGTTTGCCGGCCGAATGTGCGATGTCGTGGGAGGGGACATGGTCGAGTTTACAAAGACGATTAAAGATCCGTTGGGATTGCATGCCCGCCCGGTTGCGCTGCTTTATGACATTATCGCCAAGCATCGTAGTGACGTGTCGGTTTCGATTGGCAATCGTCATGTCGATGGCCGCGACGTTATAGGGCTCATGGCACTCTGTGGCGAATGCGGCGAGGACATCGTGTTCCGCGTTTCGGGCGTGGATGAGGCCTCCTGTGTCACATCGATCAGAAATCTCTCGCTCTAAGCATGATAGGGCGCGGTAAAGGATGGTCCTTTGCCGCGCCTTTTTGTTTCATATAGGAAACTTTTTCGAAATCTGAATGGGGACCCTTTCCAAAAAGTTAACCACGTGCTAGTTTACTATAGCGAACATAGACGTGGTTAACTTTTTACGCGTCGATGTTGAGGAAGAACTGACGTTAGGAGCAACTCATGTCTTGCGGACCGCAGATGCCGGCCATGCCGCTTTCGATGGTAAAAGCGGGCGAAACCGTGCGCGTGTCTCGTGTAAAGGGCAATGAGGACATGAAACACCACCTCAAGGACCTCGGCTTTGTCGAGGGCAACGAAATCCACGTGGTGAGCTCGAGTGGTGCCAATATCATCGTCACGGTGCTGGGCGCACGTTTTGGCATCGATTCCAAGGTTGCCATGCACATCATGACCGTCGGTTAGTCTGCAGTATTTCATAAAAACCGAAAGGGGGACAAGAGGATGAAGACGTTGGGTGACGTTAAGGTGGGCGAGAGCTCCACCATCGTCAAGCTTCACGGTGAGGGTGCGCTTCGCCGCCACCTTATGGACCTGGGGCTCATCAAGGGCACTTCGTTCAAGGTCGTGAAGGTCGCGCCGCTCGGTGATCCGGTCGAGATCAACGTACGCGGCTACGAGCTTTCCATCCGCAAGGAGGAGGCGGCCGTCGTCGAGGTCCAGTAAGGGCTTGCGATGTATATTTCTGCAGATAAAGTTAGGTTTTTCTAACTTAATGCAGCATCTTTGAAGCACATTATCCAGCCTGCGCGGAGAAAGCAGCGCAGGCACACAAGGAAGAAGGATTGAATGGCGGATTCTCCGATCCATGTCGCGCTGGCGGGTAACCCCAACTGCGGCAAGACCACGCTTTTCAACCTGATCACCGGCGCCAACGGCTACGTTGGCAACTGGCCCGGCGTCACGGTTGAGAAAAAGGAAGCCAAGCTCCTAAGCGACAAGAACGTTACCATCACGGACCTCCCTGGCATCTACTCGCTTTCCCCCTACAGCCCCGAGGAGCAATGCTCGCGCGACTACCTCATGAGCGGTGAGCCCGATGTCGTCGTCCAGGTTGTCGATGCCACCAATCTGGAGCGCAACCTGTACCTGGCGCTTCAGGTTATCGAGACCGGCCTGCCCGTGGTCGTCGCCCTCAACATGGCCGACTTGGTCGAGAAGAACGGCGACAAGATCGACACGGACAAGCTCTCCAAGAAGCTCGGCTGCCCGGTTATGATGATCTCGGCTCTTAAGAACAAGGGCATCAAGGAGCTGTTCGAGCAGGTCAAAAAGTCCGCTGCTTCCAAGGGGCAGGTGCCGGAGCACAAGTTCGACTCCTCCATCGAGGACGTTCTGACGCACATCGAGAACAACCTTCCGGCGAGCGTTCCCGCTAACAAGCGTCGCTATTACGCCGTCAAGCTGTTTGAGCGTGACGCAGACGCCTGCAAACTCATCAACCTCACCAAGGAGAAGGCTGCTCGCGTGGAGCAACTGGTCGCCCAGTGCGAGCAGGATTGCGATGACGACGCCGAGTCCATCATCACCGGTGAGCGCTATGGCGTCATCGCGCACATCATCGATGAGTGCCTCACCAAGGCCCCGGCCAAGATGAGCACTTCCGAGAAGATCGACCGTGTGGTTACCAACCGTATCCTGGGCCTGCCGATCTTTGTGGTCATCATGTTCTGCGTGTACTACATCGCCGTTTCCACCCTGGGCGGAACGGTGACCGACTTCACCAACGATCAGCTCTTTGGCACTGACGGTTGGTATGTGCTCGGTCAGGGCCGCGATGCTTACGATGAGGCTGTCGAGGCCGCGGGTGACGACGCCGACTCGGTCGACCCGGCACAGTACGGCCCCTATGTCCCGGGTATCACCACCATGGTGCACGACGCCCTCGTGGCGGGTGGCACCGAGGACGGTGGCCTGGTCGATTCGCTGGTCTGCGACGGTATCGTTGGCGGCCTGGGCGCCATCTTCGGCTTTGTGCCGCAGATGTTCCTGCTGTTCGTGATGCTGTCCTTCCTGGAGGACTGCGGCTACATGGCCCGCGTCGCCTTTATCATGGACCGCGTGTTCCGCCGCTTTGGCCTGTCCGGTAAGTCGTTCATCCCCATGCTCGTGTCCTCAGGCTGCGGCGTCCCCGGCGTCATGGCCACCAAGACCATCGAGAACGAGAAGGACCGCCGCATGACGGTCATGACCACCACGTTCATCCCCTGCGGCGCCAAGCTGCCGATCATCGCCCTGCTCATGGGCTCCATCATTGGCGATTCTTCCACCACGGCCGCATGGATCAGCCCGCTTTTCTACTTCCTGGGCGTCTTTGCCGTCATCGCCTCGGGCCTCATGCTCAAGAAGACCAAGCTCTTCGCCGGCCGTCCGACCCCGTTTGTCATGGAGCTTCCTGCCTACCACTTCCCGGCGATCCGCTCTTGGGCGCTGCACGTGTGGGAGCGCTGCTGGGCCTTTATCAAGAAGGCCGGCACGGTCATCTTTGCGTCCACTGTCGTGGTTTGGTTCCTGTCCAACTTTGGTAGCTATAACGGTTCCTTTGGCTTCCTGCCTGCGATGGACGGCATCCCCGAGGAGTTTATGGACTACTCCGTGCTTGCCATGCTGGGCAACCTGGTCGCTTGGATCTTCGCCCCGCTCGGCTTTAGCACCTGGCAGGCCACCGCGCTGACTGTCTCTGGCCTCGTCGCCAAGGAGAACGTCGTCGCCACCGCCGGCTCGCTGCTGTCCGTCGCCGACGCGGGCGAGACCGACCCGAGCCTGTGGACCGCGTTTGCCGGCATGTTCCCCACCATGGGCGCTTGCGTTGCCTTCGGCGCCTTCAACCTGCTGTGCGCTCCGTGCTTTGCCGCCATTGGCACCATCCGCAACCAGATGGATTCCGGCAAGTGGACTGCGATCGCCATCGGTTACGAGTGCGCCTTCGCTTGGGTGATCGGCCTGTTCATCAACCAGTTCTACAACTTGCTTGTTCTTGGACAGTTTGGTATCTGGACGATTGTGGCCATCGTGCTGCTGGTTGCGATGCTCTTCCAGATCTTCCGTCCCATGCCCAAGCATGCATGGACCGACGAGGACGAGACCAACACTGCTTCCGCCGCAGTTTCCGCTTAAGTCCGAATAAGGATTAACCCCTTTTCACGAGCCCGGGTGTCCCAGCGACCCCGGGCTTTTTGTGCATGGGAGACAGATTACTTTGCCCCAGAAGTTAAGATGTGGCGTTTCCGCAGATAAAACCGACCAAAATAAACCTGTCCCTTTTTGGTAGGTGGAGAATGGGGTAAAGTAAGTGATGGTTAACTAGAGGAGGCTTGCTATGGCACCTATCGATATTGTTGTACTGGCTGTTATCGGCGTTGCGTTTGTCGCGGTATGCGTGCGCGTCTACCGCAAGGGCACCTGCGCCGACTGCGCTCAGGGTGGCGTTTGCACGGGGCATTGCTCCAACAAAAAGACGTGCGCCGCACTTAAGGGCGTAGACAAAATCGCCGAAGACTTGGGCCGCGGTATTCATTAGCCGACCGGCGTTTGGGTATGTTTGGCCGCGAATGCGGCGGATACTGATACGATAGGTACGTTAGCAACTGCCGCCGAGCGGCTCAAACGAAAGGAACCCTGTATGGAGTCCTCTGCCTATCCGATGCTCTTTAGCCCGATCAAGGTCGGTACGACCGAGGTCAAGAACCGCGTCTTTATGCCGCCGGTGTCCACCAACCTGGCCGATCATGGCTATGTGACCGACGATTTGGTCGATCATTACCGTGCCCGTGCCAAGGGCGGCGTGGGCCTCATCATCACCGAGGTCGTGACGGTCGAGCCCACCTATACCTATCTGCCGGGCGACATGTGCTGCTACGACGACACGTTTATCCCCGGCTGGGAAAAGCTCGCCGCCGCCGTGCATGAGTACGGCTGCAAGATTATGCCGCAGCTCTTCCACCCTGCCTACATGGCTTTTAACGTTCCGGGCACGCCGCGCTTGATCGCTCCGTCCTTTGTGGGCCCGTCTTACGCCCGCGAGGCACCGCGCCCCATCACGGTCGATGAGATCCACGAGCTCACGCACCAGTTTGGCGACGCTGCCGTGCGTATGCAGAAGGCCGGCGTCGATGGCGTCGAGGTCCATGCGGCGCACGCCCACGGTATGCTCGGCGGCTTTTTGACTCCGCTCTACAACAAGCGCACCGACGAGTACGGCGGCTCGCTCGACGCCCGCATGCGCTTCCTGCTCGAGGTCATCGCCGAGATTCGCGGGCGCTGCGGCAAGGACTTTATCATCGACGTCCGCATCTCGGGCGATGAGTACACCGATGGCGCCCTGACCCTCAACGACATGATCTACGTCTCGCGTCGACTGGAGAAGGCTGGCGTCGACATGATTCACGTGTCGGGCGGTACCACCATCAAGCGCGGCTCCGCGATTCCCGCCGCTGGTACCCAGCAGGCCTCGCATGCCGCCTGCTCGCGCGAGATCAAAAAGCACGTCAACATTCCCGTCGCCACTGTCGGACGTATTAACGAGGCCTGGATTGCCGAGGAGCTGATCGAGGACGGCGCTGCCGACATCTGCATGATGGGCCGCGCCAATCTGTGCGATGCCGAGTTCTGTAACAAGGCCGCTGCCGGCAACGCCGACGACATCCGCCCCTGCATCGGCTGCCTGCGCTGCCTGAACGGCATCATGTTCGGCAAGCGCATTTCCTGCACCGTCAACCCGGACGTGGAGCGCGACGAGGCCGGCTACGAGCCTGCCGCCGAGGCCAAGAACGTACTGGTTGTGGGCGCCGGTCCCGCGGGCATGGAGGCGGCGTTCATTGCCGCCAAGCGCGGTCACAACGTGGTGCTCGTGGATAAGCAGGACGAGCCGGGCGGCGAGATGCGTATCGCAGCCGTTCCGCCGGCAAAGCAGGAACTCACCCGCGTGATCAAGTATCAGTATCGTCGCCTGGCCGAGGCCGGCGTGAAGTGCGTATTTGGCACCGAGCTTACTGCCGAGGACATTCAGCGTGACTACGCCGGCTACGAGGTCGTCCTAGCTTATGGCGCCGAGCCCATCGCTCCGGCCTTCATGCAGGGCTTTAAGCAGGTTATGACGGCTGACGACCTGCTGGGTGGCGAGGCTTTCCCGGGCAAGAAGATCGTTATCGTGGGCGGCGGCACCGTTGGCTGCGAGACGGCCGATTACTTGGCCCCGTTGGTCAATGACCTCTCGCCGGCCAATCGCGATGTCACCGTTATCGAGATGACCAAGACGCTCGCCGCCAACGAGGGCGGCGCCGGTCGCGCGGTGCTCATCACGCGCATGCTCTCCAAGGGCGTTCACGTGCTGACCGAGGCCAAGGTGACCGAGATTACCGAGGATGCCATCAGCTACGAGAAGGATGGCGAGGTCCACACCATCGCCGATGCCGATACGCTGGTGCTTGCCATGGGCTATCGTCCCAACACCAAGTTGGCCGACGACCTTGCCGCCGCTGGCGTTGCTGTCCACGTGCTGGGCGACGCCAACAAGTGCGGCAATATCCGCGACGCCATTGGCGATGGCTACAAGGTTGCCTGCGAGCTCTAGTCAACCCCTTGGTGCGTGGGGGACAGGTTGGTTTGCACCAAGTTGATGCATGTAAACCTGATTCCATTGCGCCAGTCGATAGCAAAACACGGCGGCCGCCCCGTTTTGGGACGGCCGCCGCTTGCGTTTTATCAAAGAAAGATCATTGTCGAGCCTTAAATGCCTTTTGTCTGTGCGACTTCCGCAATCATGTTGCGGTTGTACACCAGATGCAAATACATCGCGTCGTGCGCTACGGTGGGGTTGCGCGTGGCGATGGCGTCGGCCACGCCACGGTGAGTGCGGATGGTCTCCTCGACGAGGTTGCCGCCATCCCAGGGCGGCTTCATGGAGTAGCGCCCGTACGCATCGAATTGCTCCTCTCATAGATGTGCGGCACAAAGAGCCCCGAGTTCATGCGAGCTCGGGGCTCGTTTCGTTTGGATTGCAGATGTATTGACAGGCGAAAACAGTCTGCGTCCGATATTGAGCCATACGAAAGCGAAATTATGCGTTTTAATTCCGTACGCAAATCAAGACGAAAACCGTTTACGTCTTGGATAAATCAGTACGCAAACGGTTTTCGTCTTATAATACGGTCATGAATAGTACGAAACGAAGAGGTTGTGCATATGGTTGTTAGAGAGAGCCCTACAGTCGAATATAAGGAAAGCGTTACGCCGACGTTTCTTAAAACGGTGAGTGCCTATGCAAACTACGGGACGGGCAAGATTGAGTTTGGCGTTGATGACGAGGGCGTGGCTGTCGGCCTTGCGGATCCGGTCGCAGAGTGTCTCCGCATCGAGAACATGATTAATGACAGCTTGGACCCCGCTCCCCGTTACACGCTCGAGCCCGATGAGAAACACGGGACCGTAATCCTTACGGTTTATGAGGGCCAGGACAAACCCTATCGAAGCAAGGGAAAGGCCTACAGGCGAAACGATTCGGCAACAGTGGAGGTCGACCGGTTTGAGTATGGCAGGCTGACGCTCGAAGGCAGCAACGTAACGTTCGACGCGCTCACGTCGGCTCGCCAGGACTTGAGTTTTCATACGCTCGAGCATAAGTGTGTTGAACATCTCGGCATTTCTGAACTAACGTCGGATATTATGCGCACGCTTCGCTTGCTCGGCAAGGACGGCTATACCAACGCTGCGGCGATTTTGGCGGATAAGAATGATTTTCCGGGCATCGATTGCGTCCGTTTTGGTGATACCGAGGATGTGATCTTGGATCGCGAAGCGGCGACAAATGTATCCGCAATTGAGCAGGTGGACAGGGCGGTAGCTATGTTTGCACGCTACTACCGTTATGAGCGTATCGAAGGGATGGAGCGCGTCCAAACCGATCGAATTCCTCTCGAGGCGTTTCGCGAAGCTGTCGCAAATGCTTTGGTGCATCGGACGTGGGACGTTCGAGCGAACGTTCAAATTGCCCTGTACGATGATCGCGTCGTTGTGACCTCTCCTGGATCGCTGCCCGCCGGTTTGACGACGGAACAATACCTGTATGGGCAGATATCCGTGCTCAGAAACCCCATCGTTGCAGAGGCCTTCTTAAAGCTGGATTACATCGAGAAATTTGGTACGGGAATCGCGCGCATTAGACGTGCCTATCGCGATTCGATCAATCAACCAATTTTTGATGTTCGCGGCGGCATGGTGGCCGTCACATTGCCCGTTACCGATGCCCTTGAAGGGTCCGAGGAAGAGGTCCAGGTTCTCAAAGCCTTGTCGGGCGGTCGAATTATGTCGCGAAGCGAGATTGAAAAACAGACGGGGCTGAGCCGCATGCGGACGTTGGCGGCACTCGAATCTCTGCTTGAACGGAATGCAATCGTAAGGCAGGGAACCGGGCGGGCCACGAAATACGAGCGCTCATAGTCAAAAAGAGCCATGGTACAAGACGGACCCCAAGCCAGCGTTGGCTTGGGGTCCGTTATATCCCGGATGGTAACGGGCCGATTATTGTCAAGTTATAGCAAAGTATAGCGACGTTCAGCAAAGTATAGTGAGATATAGCAAGCCGTATAGCGCGCCTTGATTATCAACCGTCCGTATTTCACAGCAACTTATAACAGGCTCGAGGTACCAATTTGGGGTGCAGTAGTGCTGCGCCACGAAAAGGGCCTATCTACTACGTTTAAGCCGCAGGGGTCAACCATAGTCGGCTTTTTCGAAAATCGACAAGCTGTCTACCTGCGGTTTTGTTTTCACGGTTTTCGGTATGGCCGAGGCTATCCATGTTAACGTAGTAGATGGGCCACTTTTGTGACAGGGGGGCCGATCTGCGGGCCAGGGTAGCTAAAAGAGCCCCGTCCCAAAAAGACTGATTGGGAGCCGGGGCGTGTCGATGCGATAGTATTACGTGGTGAAATTCGACAAACCGTGAGCTTCATCCGAGGGCTTTATGGAACAACACCAGCATAATCAGAGCCTGCAAGACCAGGCATACAACGCATTGCGCTCCAAGATCATCTATGCCGAGCTCAAACCCGGCACGCGCCTTTCGGCGATTGGTCTGGAAAAGGAGACGGGAATCGGGCGCACGCCCATTCGCGAGTCCTTTGTGCGCCTGCGTGAGCAGGAGCTGGTGGAAACGCGTCCCAAAAGCGGCACCTATGTCTCAAAAATCAGCATGGAGCGCGCCGAGAACGCCTGCTTCTTGCGCGAGAAACTTGAGAGAAGCGTGCTCATTAAATGTTGTTCGGCCGCCTCGCCCGAGCAAAAGCAGCGGCTCGAGCAGATTCTTGCCGAGTCCGAGTCGCTCGACCATAGCGAAACGCGTCGCTTTTTCGATCTGGACAACCTGTTCCATGAGACGTGTTTTGAGATTGCCGGCCGTCACATGTTGTGGAATTGGATGAAGAGCGTCAACACACATTTTGAGCGATACAACTGGTTGCGTATGGTGTCGCAGGACCTGGATTGGGAGCCGATTCGTCGGCAGCATCGCCGGATTCTCGAGGCCATTAAGAGGGGCGATACCGATGCGGCGAGCTATCTGGCAGAGACGCACTTGCACCTGATGCCCGAGGAGCAGGGCCCGGTTATCGCCTTACATCCCGACTATTTTGAGCTGTCTAAAGACTCGGCTATCTAGCCCATTATCGCATCTGCTCGAGACGCAAAAACGATGCTGCTCACCTACAGCGTTTTGCAACTGAGATTTTTAAAAAATGCCTAAAATGGCTCAGGCTGCCGACAATGGGGAAACGGGGTGCGCTATGGCGCAGATGAGAATCAAGGACATTGCCGTCGAGGCGGGCGTGAGTCCGGCCACGGTCTCGCGCTATCTCAATAACCGTCCCGGGCAAATGACCGAGGAAACCCGTGCTCGCATCGCGGCGGTTATCGAGCGCACCGGCTATCGCCCGCGTGCCGCCGCGCGCAATCTGCGCAACTCACGCACCAACCTCATCGGCGTGATTTTGGCCGACATCGCCAACCCGTTCTCGAGCGCCATGCTCGAAGGACTTTCCGCCAGTGCCGCCGCGCGCGGCTGCTCGCTCATGACGGCCATTAGCGGCAACGACCCCGCCAAGGAGACAGAGTCGCTCACCAGGCTTATCGATGCCGGCGTGGACGGCCTGGTCGTCAACACCTGCGGAGGCAATGACGAGGCGATCGCCGCGGCCGCGGGGCGCCTACCCGTTGTACTGCTCGACCGCGATGTTGCCGACGGTGGCATCGATCTGGTGACATCGAACAACCGTGAGCTGGTCGCCGGCTTGGTAGACGAGCTCGCCGCTGCGGGCTGTGAGCGCCTGTGCCTGCTCACCGAGGCAAGCGACGACAGCCCCGTGCGTCGTGAGCGCGCCGAGGCCTTTGCCGACGAGCTTTCGCGACGCGGCCTTGCCGGCGAGGTCGTCACCTTGGCCGATGGCGGTGCCACGGGCGTTGGTCGCTTGGACGAGACCATGCGTGACTATGCCGGCAAAAAGCTCGGCCTCATTGCCGTCAACGGCCTGGTCTTCCTGCGTCTGACCGAGGCACTGGCGCAGCTGGGACCCTCGTTGCCGGCTGGTCTTAAGATCGCGACGTTTGACGATTACCCCTGGAACCACGTGCTCTTTGGCGGTGTGACCACGGCCGCGCAGGACACCCTCACCATTGCCGAGCGCGTGGTCGAGCGCCTGTCCGAGCGCATCGACGTTGTTACCACCACCGTGGGCGAAGCCGCAAAGCTGGCGCCCAAACGCATCGAGATCCCCGGCCACATCGAATACCGCGCCTCGACCTCGCGCTAGCAACTCGTTCGCAACTGCCTGTTCGCGCACGTTTTTTGAGCGCTTGATACGCTTTAACCCTGCGGAAACATTTTTCTGCGATAGTATCTGCGATATAGACCAGTCGAAACCCGCCCGAAAGAAAGGGGAGCGACATGAACCAGCAGAACATCGATTACGTACTCCGCTCCGTAGAGCAGCGTGACATCCGCTTTGTGCGTCTGTGGTTTGTCGACATTCTCGGCCGCCTCAAGAACTTTGCCATTAGCCCCGAGGACCTCGAGGTCGCTTTTGAGGAGGGTATTGGCTTTGACGGCTCCGCCATCGAGGGCTTTGCCACGCCCGAGGAAGCCGACATGCTGGCGTTTCCCGATGCTTCGACCTTCCAGATTTTGCCGTGGCGCCCGAGCCACAACGGCGTCGCCCGCGTGTTCTGCGACGTGTGCACTCCCGATCGCAAGCCATTTGCCGGCGACCCGCGCGATGCCCTGCGCCGCATGTTCCGCAAGGCCGAGAAAGCTGGCTATCTGCTCAACGTGGGCGCTGAGCTGGAGTATTACTACTTCCCCGACGAGCACACCCCCGAGCCGCTCGACAACGTGGGCTACTTCGATCTTTCGGTGAGCGATGCCGCTCGCGACCTGCGCCGCAACACGGTCCTCACACTCGAGAAGATGTCCGTGCCCGTGGAGTACACCTTCCACGCCGCCGGCCGCTCGCAGCACGGCATGAGCCTGCGCCACGCCGAGGCCCTGAGCATGTCCGACGCCATCACCACGGCCAAACTCATCATTAAGCAGCAGGCCTACGAGAGCGGTTGCCACGCCTCCTTTATGCCCAAGCCGTTGGCAGGCGAGGACGGCAGTGCTATGTTCCTGTGCCAGTCGCTATTCGACCACGACGGCAACAACGTCTTTTGGGGCGAGGACGACGAGAGATACCATCTCTCCGACATCGCCAAACACTACATGGCCGGTATCCTGGCGCACGCGCGCGAGATCAGCGCCATCACCAACCCCACGGTCAACTCCTACAAGCGCATTACTACCGGCGGCGACTCCGTGCCGCAGTACGCCACGTGGGGCCTGCGCAACCGCGCGAGTATGGTCCGCATCCCGGTCTACAAGCCCGGCAAGCAGCTGTCCACGCGCATCGAGCTTCGCAGCCCCGACCCCATGGCCAACCCGTACCTGGTCAACGCCGTCACGCTGGCGGCTGGCCTGGACGGCATCGAGCGCAAGCTGGAGCTCCCGCCCGAGGCAACGGCCGAGACGCTCAAGCTCACCGACCGCCAGATGGTCGAGGCCGGCTACACGCCGCTGCCGCGCTCGCTCAAAGAGGCGCTCGACGTGTTTGAGGACTCGCAGTTTATGAAGGATGCCCTCGGCGAGCACATCCACAGTTTCTTCCTTAAAAAGAAGCGCGACGAGTGGCATAAGTTTGAGTCCACGATTACCGAGTGGGAGATCAAGCACTACCTGGCGAACTCCTAATCGCGCTGGCTTGTTCCAGTACGATTGAGCTCATTTCCTTGGAGGTCGATATGTCCGAAAAGAGTGCCCTGTTCATGGCGCGCACGACGCGCTTCCACGAGTTTGCCCGCAGCTTGACGACCACCCTGGGTGTCGAGGTGAGTCTGGCCACCCCCGATTCGCCGACTGCGGCGCACGACTTTGACCTGCTGATCCTCGATTCCGATGGCATCCGCAGCGACCGCATCGATCAGATTGCCAAGTGGCTTGACGATCGCGGCGGCGTCCCCATGCTGGTGATCGTCGACGACGAGGCGCTCGGCACCCTGCGCCTGCCGAATCACGCGCATGCCGACTTTGTATGCCCCACGGCGACGCCCAACGAGCTTAAGGCTCGCGCGCAGCGCCTGATGGGCGAGGAGGAGACCGTCGCCGCCGACGATGTGCTCAACATCGATAACCTCGAGATCAACCTGGCTACCTACCAGGTGACGCTCGATAACGAGCCTATCGACCTGACGCTGATGGAGTACTCGCTGCTGAGCTTTTTGGCGACGCATCCCAACCGTGCCTACAGCCGCGAGGTACTGCTGCACCGCGTGTGGGGCTTTGAGTACTGCGGCGGTACGCGTACCGTCGACGTGCACATCCGACGCATCCGCTCCAAGGTGGGCCCGCAGATCGCGGCACACATCACCACCGTCCGCGGCGTGGGCTATCTGTTTAAGGACTAGATTTCCACCACAAAGGGGACAGGCACCTTTGTGGTGGTTTTGCCGTAGGCCGGGTCCTTTTGGGCCTGCAGCAGAACTTAAGCCTTCCTAAAAGATTGCGTTCTCATACACGTTCACCCGCATATTGGGGTACAACTCAACGTGAACAATGATGGCCCGCCACATGTTTGGCGGGCCTTTGGTTATTAGACGAAAGGATCGCAGCTATGAGCGAGAACGATTCCCAGCGTTCCCAGGATGCGGGCCACGCCGGCGAGACGCAGCAGCAACCGCGCGTGCAGGTGGAGTCGACGCCTGCCGACAGCAACATTCCCTACGTGCAGGCCTACGACACGCAGACCGGCAAGCCGCTAGGCGGCCAGCAGGTTGTAAACAAGCACACGGTGGTCAAGACCAAAACCAAAAAGCTGCCGATCTTTATTACGGCACTCGCCGGCTGTGCCTGCGGCGCCCTGCTGGTCATCGCGCTCATTATGAGTGGCACGCTCAATATTGGCGGCGGAAAGAATGCCGTGACGGCGGGTGCTTCGGGTTCTTCGACGCAAAAGATCACGATCGACTCCGAGGACACCACGCTGGCCGAGGCCGTCTCTGCCAAGGCGTTGCCCTCCGTTGTTTCCATCACCGCCACTTCGAGCGGCAGCCAGAATGGCTCGCTTTCGCAGTCTGCTGACGAGTCGGATGGTTCGGGCAGCGTCGGTTCGGGCGTTGTGCTCGATACCGAGGGCCATGTCCTCACCAACAACCATGTGGTCGATGGCTATGACCAGTACGTGGTGACCATGGACGACGGCACCACCTATGAGGCCGAGTTCGTGGGCAACGACGCCTCGAGCGACCTGGCCGTCATCAAGCTCAAGGACGCCGATGCCTCCAAGCTCACGCCGATCGAGATCGGTGACTCCTCCAAGCTCAACGTGGGCGAGTGGGTCATGGCGATCGGTTCGCCGTTCGGCAACGAGCAGTCTGTCTCCACGGGTATCGTCTCGGCGCTCTATCGCTCCACGGCCATGAGCTCTACCAGCGGCAACACCATCTACGCCAACATGATCCAGACCGATGCCGCCATCAACCCGGGCAACTCCGGCGGCGCGCTTGTCAACGACAACGGCGAGCTCGTGGGTATCAACTCGCTCATCGAGAGCTACTCGGGCTCCAGCTCGGGCGTAGGCTTTGCCATTCCCGTCAACTACGCCAAGAACATCGCCGACCAGATTATCGACGGCAAGACGCCGGTTCATCCGTATCTGGGCGCCACGCTTTCGAGTGTCAATGCGCTCAACGCCCGCACCAACAAGCTGAGCACCGACAGCGGCGCGTATGTGGCGAGCGTCGTCGAGGACGGTCCTGCTGCCAAGGCCGGCATCCAGGAGGGTGACGTCATCACCAAGCTGGGTGACGACGAGATTACGAGCGCCGATGGCCTAATCATCGCGCTGCGCAGCCACGAGGTGGGCGAGAAGGTCGAGATCACGCTCATGCGCGGTAAGGAAGAGAAGAAGGTCACCGTCGAGCTAGGCTCCGATGAGGAGCTGCAGAATCAGCAGCAGGACGACAGCTCGACCGACACCGGCAGCGGCGGTATTACCGACGAGCAGCTGCGCCAGTACCTGGAGGAGCTGCTAGGCCAGCAGGGCCAGGGCCAGAGCTACGGCCAAGGCTACTAACGAGCCGTTTCGCGCATATCGAGGCCAGAGGGGGCTGTCCCATCAACGTGGGACAGCCCCCTCTTTTCTTATTGATCCGTTGGGTACGGAGGAAAACGGATCATTTGGAAATGGCAAGGGTATGGTTTGATCGCGCGATCAACCCCGGTCCGTCGGCTGCCGATTCGGTGCGGTTCGAAAGGGCTATACGGCCTCGTTGCGACCGGTGGTACTCTAGTATCCGTTTGAAATCGAGCGAAGGAGTGCCGCTATGGAGCAATCGAGCCTGTTTGGTGACGGCGTGGACATCGATACCGAAACGCCCGCGAGCGCGGATGCCGCTGCACCGGCCGATGCCCGTGCCCAGGCGGCAGCGCGTGCGGCCGAGCTGCGCCACGAGCTCGATTACCACGCCTATCGCTACTACATGCTCGATGCGCCCGAGATCACGGACGCTGCCTTTGACAAAATGCTCGTTGAGCTGCAGGAAATCGAGGCGACCTACCCCGACCTGGTGACGCCCGACAGCTATACCCAGCGCGTGGGCGGCTACGTGAGCGAGCAGTTTACGCCGGTCACGCACATGGCGCGCATGTATTCCATGGACGATGCCATGGATCTGGACGAACTTGACGCGTGGCTCCAGCGCGCCGAGGATGCGCTCGGCGCCGGCAGCGTTACCTATACCTGCGAGCTTAAGATCGACGGCCTGGGCGTGGCGCTTACCTACCAAAACGGCACCTTCGTACGTGCGGCCACACGTGGCGATGGCACCACGGGCGAGGACGTGTCGCTCAATGTGCGCACCATCAAGGATGTGCCCATGCACCTGTCCGAGTCTGCGCTCGCCCACATGGGTGCCGACCGCGAGCGCACCATCGAGGTGCGCGGTGAGGTCTATATGCCCAAGGGCAGCTTTGTTCGTCTGAATGAAGAGGCCGATGCCGAGGGCCGCGACCCCTTCGCCAACCCGCGCAACGCTGCCGCCGGCAGCCTGCGCCAAAAGGACCCCAAGGTCACGGCGCGCCGCGATCTCGCCACCTTTATCTACGCCATCGCCGATACCGACCCGCTGCACGTTCACAGCCAGCGCGAGTTTCTCGATTGGCTGCGTAGCGCCGGCTTTAGCGTCAACCCCAACGTGGCACGCTGCGCCACGCCGGCCGAGGTCCACGAGTTCTGCGCCCAGGCCCTCGAGCATCGCGGTGACCTGGACTACGACATCGATGGCGTGGTCGTAAAGGTCGACAGCTTCCAGCAGCAGCTCGACCTGGGCTTTACCGCCCGCGCGCCGCGCTGGGCCATTGCCTTTAAGTTCCCGCCCGAGGAAAAGCAGACCGTCCTGCGCGAAATTCGCATCCAGGTGGGCCGCACCGGTGTGCTCACGCCGGTCGCCGAGTTCGACCCGGTGACGGTCGCCGGCTCCACCATCGCGCGCGCCACGCTACACAACATCGACGAGATCCGTCGCAAAAACGTGCGCGAGGGCGACACCATCATCGTGCATAAGGCAGGCGACGTAATCCCCGAGGTTGTGGGCCCGGTGCTCGACAAGCGCCCGGCCGATTCGGTCGACTGGCACATGCCCGAGGTCTGCCCCGTGTGCGGCAGCCCCGTGGTTCACGAGGATGGCGAAGTCGCTTACCGTTGCGTTTCTATCGACTGTCCCGCGCAGCTCAAGGAGCGCTTGCTCCACTGGGTGAGCCGCGGCTGCATGGACGTCGACGGCCTGGGCGACGAGATCGTCGACAAGATGATCGCCGCCGGCCTTATCCACGATGTCGCGGACTTCTACCAGCTCACGGTCGACGACATCGCCGGACTGGACACGGGGCGCACCTATGCCAGCCCCAACAGCAAAAAGGGCGTCAAGAAGGGTGACCCCATTCCGGTAGGCCTCAAGACGGCCGAGAAAATCATCGCCGAGCTCAACAAGTCCAAGAGCCAGCCGCTCGGTCGCGTGCTGTTTGCCCTGGGTATCCGCCACGTGGGCAAGAGCGTGGGTGAGGTCATCGCCGAGCGATTCCTGTCGATTGACAAGCTCGTCTTGGCGAGTGAAGAGGATATCGCCGAGTGCGAGGGCATCGGTCCTAAGATTGCGGCGAGCGTCAAGCAGTTCCTGGCCGTGCCCGAGAACCTTGCCGTGCTGGAGCGCCTGCGCCAGGCGGGCCTGTCGCTCGAGGTCGATTTGAGCGCCGCGCACGCGCAAGCCGCAGCCGACGCTGGCGTGGCAGGCGAGCTCGCCGACGCACAGCCACTTGCGGGCCTGACCTTCGTGCTCACCGGCACGCTCGTCAACCGCACGCGCGACGAGGCGGGCGCGGCGCTCAAGGTGCTTGGTGCCAAGGTCTCGGGCAGTGTTTCAAAGAAGACGAGCTATCTGGTTGCCGGTCCCAAAGCGGGTTCCAAGCTTACCAAGGCCGAGCAGCTGGGCGTACCCGTGCTGGACGAGGACGCGCTCGAGCAGATCTTGGCTACTGGTCAGGTGCCCCAGGCTTAGTGCATCGATAATCAAATTAGAAAACCTCCCGGAAAGGTTGATACTTTCCGGGAGGTTTTTATTTGGGCGTGGTGGCGGGCAGCATGATCTGCGTCATGTAGGTTGCTGAGGGTGACCCTGCGGAGCGGTGTCGTTCCGGAGCGATAGAAGATTCATACAAAGCAAAGGGGCCTCGCAGTGAGGTCCCACAACGGGGCTGCCCCATTGTGATGAGTTTTATACACTTTAACATTAACATTAACGTGTATACTGTGCAGTAAAGATATATGTTGAGAGGAGCCGTTATGGTTACCGTCGCGTTTTCGGAGCTGCGCCAAAACCTTACGCAGGTGGCCGAAAGGGTTGCCAATGAGGGCGAAGAGGTTGTGGTCTTCAAGCGGAGCAAGCCGTTGTTCAAGATTGTGCCGCTCGACTATCAAGGCCCGGTCGCAGTGGAATATGACGCTGCCCAAGAGCGCGGGGGTGCAAAGCCGACGCGCGGCTCGGACAAGCCCAAGCGCGACGTGGGTACGATGTGGCATCCCAAGATCACCTGGAAGGAGATCCGTGAGATGCTCGCGGAGGATGAGGACTACCAGGAGTATCTCGATATCGTAGCTAACATGCCAAAGGGAACGCCGCTCGATACGATGACGGTTGAAGATGAAAAGCGCGTCGCGAGGGAGCGCTACCTATGAGGGCATTTCTCGATACCAATTTTCTGCTCGATTGCGTGCTTCCGGGCCGGCCGGAGCACGCAGCGGCGCAAACGATCAAGGGGCTCGTTGACGTGGGACTTATCGAGGGTATTGTTTCGGCCTGCTCTCTCAAGGACGCGTACTACATTCTCACTAAACAGGCAGGCGAGGCGCGCGCCCGCGAGGTAGTGCGCGACTGTCTTAAGAGCTACTCGGTAGAGCCTCTCGACCAAGAAGCTTGTTTTACCTCCGCCTATTCCGATGAGCCGGACTTTGAGGACGGCTGTATCCGTGCGATGGCCGAGCGTGCCGGCGTGGACTTTATCATCACGCGTGACCGCGCCGCTTTTGTGCGCTCGACCATCAAGACCTTCTCGCCTGCAGAGTTCATCCGTGCGTTTCCGATTCCGGAGGAGTAAAACCGCCATATCGGGGACTGTCCTCGACATGGCGGTTCTCCTGTAGCTGATGCTCGTTAGCTGAGCTATACTTCATAATTATGTACACAATTATGTTAGGAGTGTGCCATGCCTGTTTGCGTTCCAATTAAAGATATGCGGGACACCGCGAAATTCTCGGAGCTCGTTGAAACTACTACTGGTCCAGTGACTGTTACAAAAAACGGCTATAGCAAATTTGTTGTACTTCGATCCGAGGACTACGACCTCATGGTTCAGGAACAGGCTAAGGCTCGTCTGATGGCTCGTATAGCTGTGGCCGAGCGGGAGCGTGCTGCTGGCACGGCGCGTGATGCCTTTGAGGCTCTCGATGACCTTGAGGCAAAATATGGCCTATAACGTCAAGATTCTGCCTACAGCTGAACAAGAAGTTGACGATATCGTTGATTATCTATTGGGGCATGGTATTTTTACTGCCCGGCACTTTCTTGATAAATACCGTAGCCAGCTCCAGCTTCTTCAAAGTGGTGTAGTTGACTACGGCTTATCGAAGTTACCCGAGCTTGCAGTGCTTGGTTACCATGCCTGCCTCGTTAATTCTTATGTAATACTTTATTACTACGATAACGAGGACGTTGTGGTCGCCCATGTCTTTCACCAAAGCCAAGATTATGCCGCATTGGTGATATCTAGAAATCGATTCGAGTTGCTGGATGATGATTAGTAAGAACCGCCTGGAAGCGCGATGCCTTCCGGGCGGTTCTTACTTTGCTGGAGCAACGGGCACCGTGATCTGTGTCACGTAGGTTGCCGGGTCGTTGCTGATGATGTCATCGATCAGGGCGATCTCGCGTTGCCCCGCTACACCATCAGTTTGTCAAAAGCTCCGCGGCGGTTGAGTACGGTAAACGCGATAACACAGATGACCGCCGACAGAATCGACCCGCACGGCGAGGCGATACCCATGGGAAACAGCGTGTCGGAATAGGCATTCGACAGCAACCACGCGCCCGGCACGCGAATGAGCGCCACGGCCAGCACGTTGTGCGCAAAGCCGATGTAGCTCTTGCCGTATGCAGCGAAAAAGCCGCTAAAGCAAATGTGAATGCCGGCAAAGATTGCGTCGAAAATATAACTGTGCATATAGCCGGTACCGGCCGCGACCACCGCAGGGTCCTTGGCAAAAAAGCCAATAAACGCCGGTGCCACCAGCCATATCAGCACCGTGATCAGGCAGCCGTACACCACCGAGATCGTCATGGCATTCTTGAGCACCTGACGCGCGCGGTTGCCCTTGCCCGCACCGGCATTTTGCGCCGTGAGCGCGCTGACGGTGGCACCCATGGAACTCGGCACAATGAACAAAAAGCTGATCATCTTCTCGACCAGGCCCACGGCGGCAGCGTCGACGAGCCCTCGGTGGTTGGCGATGACGGTGATAAACATAAACGCCACCTGGATGCAGCCGTCCTGGACGGCCACGGGCACGCCGATCTTAAGGATGCTGCCGAGCACCTCGGGCTGGGGGCGCAGGTCGCTGCGCTTAACGTGGATGTTCGTGCGGCGGCTCTTGAGCCACACGAGCGCGAGGGCAACGCTGGCCGTCTGGGCGGTTACCGTGCCGAGCGCCGCACCCACGGGGCCGAGCCCCATGTGGCCGATAAACAGAAAGTCGAGTGCGATGTTGATGATGCACGCCACACCGATCACGTACATGGGCGAGCGCGAATCGCCCAGGCCGCGAAAGATGGCCGAGAGGATGTTGTACGCGGCGATAAAGGGAATGCCGACAAAGCAGATACGCAGGTAGGCGGCGGTGCCTTCGACCGCCTCGGGCGGCGTACCAATGAGCGCCACGATTTGCGGGCATAGTGCAAACAAGATGACGGCCAGTACCACCGAGACGCCCATAAAGAGCGTAATGGTGTTGCCGATGGCGGTCTCGGCGCGGTCGAAGCGACGCGAACCCACGGCGTGGCCGACGATGACCGTCGTTCCCATGGCTAGGCCCACAAGCGTTACGGTAATGATATAGAGCGTCTGCGCGCCATTGCCAACGGCGGTGATGCCGGCGGCGCCGCTAAACTGCCCCATCATGTACAGGTCGGCCATGCCGTAGAGCATCTGTAAAAAGTACGAGAGCATATAAGGCAGGGCAAAGACCGCGATGGTCTTAAGGATATTGCCGCGTGTGAGGTCGTGTTCCATAGGTGGGGCTTTCTGGCTGGGTTTGTTTACGTACCAGTGTAGTGAAAACCCTACAACGATTGTAGAGTCAAGGTTTGTGTCGGCAGTGGGGCGAAAAAAATCGCGCGCACCATTATTCCGAGTGAATATGGACACACGTCACGAGAACTCGCCGCCGTCGCTAACCTTGCAGAAAACGATTTCGGAATACTTGACACCATTATTCGGCGCGCAATAATACGTGCGTTTGCGAACAACGTTTGATGGGGGTTGAACCTGCGTGCGCAATCTCAAAATACTGTTTTCCTACCTAGGGGCATACCGTCGCGATGCCATCCTCGGCGTGTTCTTTGTGTCGGTCGAGACGGTGCTCGAGCTGTTTATCCCGGTCATCATGGCCAACATCATCGATGTGGGCGTGCCTGCGGGTGATATCAACTACATGCTGCTGCAGGGCGCGTACATGTTGGTGTGCGCTGCGCTTTCGCTGGTACTGGGCTTGGGTTATGCCCGCACGTCTGCCCGCGTTGCCTCGGGCCTAGGCGCTAACCTGCGCGAGGCCGAGTACAAAAAGATTCAGACGCTCGCTTTTGGTAACCTGGACAACTACGACGCCAGCTCGCTCGTCACCCGCATGACCACGGATATCACCGTTATCCAAAATGCTGTGGGCAACGGCTTTCGCCCTATGGTGCGCGGCCCGGTGACGCTTATCATCAGCCTTATCTACGCGCTGATGCTGTCGCGCCCGCTCGCCACCGTCTTTGCGATCATCTTGCCCGTGCTGGCAATCGTGCTGGGCGTCATCACCTATCGCGTGAGCCCGCTCTACCGCCAACTCCAGACCTCGATGGACCACCTCAACGGCGTGGTACAGGAAGACCTCACCGCCGTGCGTGCCGTCAAGGCCTACGTTCGTACCGAGCACGAGGAGGCCAAGTTCGACACCGTCAATACCGAGCTCGCGCGCACTGCGACAAAGACCTTTGGCAGCGCGGTGCTCAACCTGCCGGTGTTTCAGCTGTCGATGTACGTGGCTGCGCTCTCCATCCTGTGGATTGGCGGCCGCATGATTCTCGCCGGCAAGCTGGGCGTGGGCTCGCTCACGGGCTTTATGAGCTACGTGCTGCTGATCATGAATTCGCTCATGATGATTTCCAACGTGTTTTTGCTGCTCACGCGCGCTCTTACGAGTGTGGGCCGTATCGCCGAGGTGCTCGATGAGGAGCCCTTTATCGCCAACCCCGCGGGAGACCTCGCGATTGCGACGCCAGCGGACGGCAGTATCGAGTTTCGCGACGTTTCCTTTAAATACCGCGCGGATGCAGCCGAGGATGTGCTCGAGCATATCGACCTTCGCATCGAGAGTGGCTCGACGGTGGGCATCCTCGGCGGCACGGGCTCGGGCAAGAGCTCGCTTGTGCAGCTGATTGCGCGCCTGTACGACGCCACCGAGGGAACCGTGCTTGTGGGCGGACACGACGTGCGCGACTACGACCTGGTCGCCTTGCGCGACGCCGTGGGCATTGTGCTGCAAAAGAACGTGCTGTTCACGGGCACCGTGCGCGAGAACCTGCAGTGGGGCAATCCACGGGCGTCGGACGATGAGCTCCTCGCGGCTTGCCGCGCGGCGTGCGTGGACGAGTTCCTTGATCGCATCGGCGGGCTGGACGGCGAGTTGGGCCAAGGTGGCGCCGGTGTTTCGGGTGGCCAGAAGCAACGCCTTTGCATCGCGCGCACGCTGCTCAAGCATCCGCGCGTGCTCATTTTTGATGACTCCACCAGCGCGGTTGATATGGCGACCGACGCTAAGATTCGCGAGCACATCGCCCGGATTTCCGATACGACCGTGCTCATCATCGCCCAGCGCATCGCGAGCGTCATGGATGCCGATCGCATTGTGGTGTTAGACGACGGTCGTGTCCACGGCGTGGGCACGCACGAGGAATTGCTGGCGGGCGACAACATATACCAGGAGATTTACGCCTCGCAGATGGAGTTTGCGGGGGACGCGGACGCCGGCGACGGCAGCGACGATGGCTGCGCGAATGACCCGTTTTCCTCCGTCGCATGCGGATCACCCTTGGAAGGGGGTGAGCGCCATGCCTAAGACCGCAGCCCAAGCACGCCCGGCCGACCTCAAGCGCACGGTGCGCCGCCTGCTCTCCTACATGGGGCATGCCAAGTTCTCGTTGCTCGCGGTGGGCGTGCTCGCCTCCGTCGCCGCCATCGCGAGCCTCGTCGGCACCTACATGGTGCGCCCCATCGTTAACGGTTTGGCCACGGGCGGGGAGGAACTGCTTACCAAGCAGGTCATCCTGACGGCGATCATCTACGCCGCGGGAGTGCTTTCGGCCCTGGGCTACTCGCAGATTATGGTGCGCGCGGCCCAACGCGTGGTGTCCGATATTCGCCGCGACCTGTTCGCGCACATCCAGACGCTGCCGCTCAGTTATTTTGACAGCACGCGCTCGGGCGACATCATGAGCTTTTTCACCAACGACGTCGACACCGTCTCCGAGGCGCTCAACAACAGCTTTGCCAACGTGATTCAGGCCGCCATTCAGGTTGTGGGCACCACGGCAATGCTCATCATCCTTAACTGGCGGCTCACGATTATCACGCTTGTGTGCGATGCGGCCATTGTGCTGTATGCGCGCTACTCGGGCGCGCGTTCTAAGCGCTTCTTTGCCGCCCAGCAGGCATCGCTTGGCGACCTGGACGGATATATCGAAGAGATGGTCTCGGGCCAAAAGGTCATCAAGGTCTTTAACCGCGAGGCAGCGAATGTCGCCGGCTTTGCTTGTCGCAACGACGAGCTTCGTCGTACCGGCACCGCCGCCGTGAGCTATGCCAACTCCATGGTGCCCATGACCGTCGTGATTGGCTACGTCAACTATGCCATCGTCGCCGTGGCGGGCGGCATGCTCTGCATCAAGGGGCTCGCCGACGTAGGTGCGCTTGCAAGCTACCTGGTCTTTGTGCGCCAGGCCGCCATGCCCATCAATCAGTTTACGCAGCTGGGCAACTTCTTGCTCAATGCGTTGGCCGGCGCCGAGCGCTTGTTTGCCGCCATGGATCTTGAACCCGAGGCGGACGAGGGCCGCGTGGAGCTGGTGCAGACGGGTGACGCCGCGTGGGCGTGGAAGATTCCCGAGGGCCAGGGCGTGGGCGCGTACGGACACTTGCATGATGTGGCGGCCGTTGATGAGTCGGGCCGCGCGGTAGCCGTCGACGGTACCGAGCTTGTCACCGGTCTTATCCCGCTTGCCGGCGACGTGCGCTTCCATGCCGTTGACTTTTCCTACGTGCCGGGCACCCGTGTGCTCACGGATCTCAACCTGTTTGCCAAGCCGGGGCAAAAGATCGCGTTTGTGGGCTCGACGGGCGCCGGTAAGACGACCATCACCAACCTCATCAACCGCTTCTACGAGGTCGATGACGGCGAGATCACGTACGACGGCATCGACGTCAAGCACATTGCCAAGGCCAGCCTGCGCGGATCGCTCGGCATTGTGCTGCAGGACACGCACTTGTTTAGCGGCACCATTGCGCAGAACATCCGCTTTGGCAAGCTCGACGCGACCGACGAGGAGGTGCGCGCCGCTGCCGAGGCAGCCTGCGCCGACTCGTTTATCCGCCGCCTGCCTAGAGGGTACGACACGCCGGTCACGGCCGACGGCGCCAACCTGTCGCAGGGCCAGCGCCAGCTGCTCGCCATCGCGCGCGTGGCCGTGGCCGATCCGCCGGTGCTCATCTTGGACGAGGCCACTTCGAGTATCGACACGCGTACCGAAAAGCTCATCGAGCGCGGTATGGACCGCATCATGCGCGGACGTACCACGTTTATGATCGCGCACCGCCTGTCCACCGTCCGCGACGCCGACGCCATCATGGTTCTCGAACACGGCCGCATCATCGAGCGCGGCACGCACGAAGAGCTGCTCGCCCAGCATGGTGAGTACTGGCAGCTGGCGCATGGCTTAAAAGGGTTGGATTAACCCGTTCGAGCACGATGCTTTGACCCCTCCGTGCCTCTCACCTCGCCTCTAACCATCACAACATTCGACGTTTTTTGCCAAAATCGGGAAAAGCATCGAATGTTGTGATGGTTTTTCTGCCACTCGACCGGGTGAAATCGCTTTCTTGCACACGAAGGTGTGTGGACCCGTGGACAGGGGAATAAGGTCGGTTATCCGACTCCATTGGAGGGCTCATGGACCTGCCGATCGTCCTGTCCCATAAGACTGCCTGGCTGTACCACAACGTGGCGCGCCCGTCCGAGCCGCTCTCGCGAGCAAGCAGTCTATACGATGAGGACTCGCTTGCTAACGAGGCAGAACCGACCGCGAGCCTGCCCAAATTGGGACTCGATGCCAAGGGGTTGAGGGCTTCAACGGCAGTCGGGATCGTTACCGACTATCTGGTTTCGCTTGGTATTCCACAAGAAGAGCTCGATCATATCGACACGCTCGTCAACTTCGATTTTGAGCGCTCGACGCCGGCTGGATTTAGGTGCCACGTGTTTGGGGCGCCGGTACCTCCAGGCCATCTTATCGAGGTGGCAGAGGGCCTTCTAGTGGTTGATGAGGCCATGTGCTTTGTCCAAGCGGGTTCGTGGATGAGTGAGCCCGAGCAGCTGGAATATGGCTACGAAATCTGCGCCCGATACCATTTGAATCATCTGTCGACAGACGATTATATCGAGATGGGGCAGAGGTATACCGTTGCCGACTTGATTACTTATTGCAATGAGAACCGATCTCGTCAGGGGGCTATACGCGCGGCCGCCGTGCTCAAGCGCGTGCACGATGGCGCGCGGTCGCCCATGGAGACGGCCACCGCAATCATGGTCGTAGCAAAACGTTCTCAGGGAGGGCTGGGATACGCCAAGATCGAGCTCAACCATCGGGTCGATGTCCCCAACGAGTTCAAGTATCTCGCAAAGGCCGGGTATTTCGAGATCGACGTATATGCGCCTGCGAGCGGTACGGGGATTGAGTACAACGGCTCGGACCATCTTGATAAACAGCGCAGCGCGTCGGATGCGGAGCGTATGACCGTGCTGAGCGCGCTGGGCTTTAAGATGATCGTCCTCACCGGGACTCAGTTTGCCCACCAGCTGCAATTGCACCGGGCGATGAACGCCATCGCGCTCGCTATGGGCCTTAAGTGCGACCGAAGCGAAGCGTTTCAGAAGCGGCAGAACGACCTGCGAGAATTCGTGATTCGGCACTGGGACGGCAACCTTTAGGGGCGCTTTGGTCCTTCTACGGGGTGCCGTGGGCAGGCAAACCATCACAACATTCGACGTTTTTTGCCAAAATCGGGAAAAGCATCGAATGTTGTGATGGTCTGTGTTGAGGATGGGCTTGGAAAGTCCGTTTTGCTCGAAGCGACCTGTCCTGTCGTACGGGTGTCGGCATGATTCTCTCGTGGGGTATTATGTTTTCCGAAGAATAAAACGCCGCGTGAGGGGAGGCTGCGTGGACGGGCATGTGCAACATGACGGCTTTGGTCGCGATATCAACTACCTGCGCATTGCCGTTACCGACAAGTGCAATTTCCGCTGCATTTACTGCATGCCGGCCGATGGCGTGGCGCCCCGCGCACACGACGAGCTACTCAGCGCCGAGGAAATTGCCCGCTTTGTGCGCCTGGTGGCGGGAGAGGGCATTCGCCGCGTGCGCCTGACGGGTGGCGAGCCGCTGGTCAGCCGCCGTATTATTCCGCTCATCCGCGACATTCGCGCGATTCCGCAGATCGAGGACATCTCGCTCACCACCAACGGCGCCCTGCTTCCCAAGTTGGCGCCGCAGCTCAAAGATGCCGGACTTAACCGCGTCAACATCTCGCTCGATACGCTTGACCCTACGCTCTTTGGAAAGATCACGCGCTTGGGTCGACTCGAGCAGACCATGTCTGGCATCGACGCGGCGCTGGCTTGGGGCTTTGAGCCCGTTAAGGTCAACTGCGTTGTTGTGCGCCGGCTCAACCAGGATGTGGCGGCCCTCGCGCGGCTCACGCTCGATCGTCCCATCCACCTGCGCTTTATCGAATACATGCCCATTGGCGACGAGCACACGAGCTCGCATTGTGCCGTAGACCCTCACGCGCCCACACTCAATCCCGAGCTGTGGGACGCGAGCGATACCGTGCCGAGCGACGAGCTGCGGGCGCGCATCAATGCCGGGGCCGCTGCGACGGGACTGGGCGAGCTCGAGCCGCTCGACATCAACGACGCTCCTGCTGGTGCGGGCCCCGCGCGCTATTGGCACTTTCCGGGCGCGGCGGGAACGGTCGGCTTCATTAGCGCCATGTCCAATCATTTTTGCGCGAATTGCAACCGTCTGCGTCTGACGGCCGATGGCAACGTGCGTCCGTGCCTGTTCAGCGATGCCGAGTATTCGGTGCGCGATGCCCTGCGCCGTGGTGATGATATGCAGGTACTTTCGATTTGGCGCGATGCCGTCGCCCACAAACCGCAGGAACACGCGATAATTGAGGGCACGCAACGATTTATGTCCCAAATCGGAGGATGATCATATGGCCAAGAGCAGGTACGCCGATGCCACCAAGGCCGCTCGCAGGGCCGCAATGTCTGCCCACAAAGACGCGGCCGCGGCAAGCGATGCCGACACGTCCGTGCAGCCGTCTGCCAGCGCTGTCGTCGAGCCCGCCCGTGACGCCCGTCGCGATGAGCTGACGCATGTGGACGCCAAGGGCGAGGTGCGCATGGTCGACGTGTCCGACAAGGCCGAGACCCATCGCATTGCCATCGCTGAGGGCACCATCCTCATGCACCCTGAGACGCAGGCTATGGTGCTGCAGGACCGCGCCAAGAAGGGTGACGTGCTTGCCTGCGCGCGCGTGGCGGGCATTATGGCCATCAAGCGCACGAGTGACATCATCCCCATGTGCCATCCGTTGCTCATTACCAAGAGTAAGTGCGATATCGAGCCCATCGCTCCGGCGGGGACGCCGGCCGAGGACGTGCCCGAGGGCTGGTCGCCGGCGCGCGCGGACGGGCAGGTTGGCTTTCACGTACTGGTCACGGCGGGCGTGACGGGCAAGACGGGTATCGAGATGGAGGCGTTGACCGGCGCGAGTGCCGCGTGTCTGACCATCTACGACATGTGCAAGGCGGTTGATCGCGGCATGGAGATCGTCGACGTGCGCCTGCTGCACAAGGAAGGCGGCCGATCGGGCGTGTGGGATCGTGCCGAACGTCAGGCGGCTGCTGTTGAGGCCGTGGCCGCTGATGGTGCCGCGCTCGCAAGCGCACCCGTCGCCGTCGCGCCCGCAGCTCCGGTACCGGCCGTCCCCGCGATCGCGTTTATCGGCTACCAAAATTCGGGCAAGACCACGCTTGTCGAGAAGGTTATCGCCGAGCTCACCCGCCGCGGCCTGCGCGTGGGGTCGCTCAAGCATCATGGGCACCACGGCTTTGATATCGATGTGCCCGCCAAGGATACGTGGCGCCATCACCAGGCCGGATCCAAGCACGTGGGCCTCATCTGCGCCACGCGCTGGGCGGAGTACGCCGACACGCGCGAGGAGGACGAGATGCCCGCGCGCGAGCTGCTGTCGCGCTACAACGATGTCGACGTGGTGATCATCGAGGGCTACAAGACCGAGGGCTTCGACAACATCGTGGTCGCGCGCTCCGGCGTCGATCGCCTACGCGGCAAGAGCTCGCTCGACCTGGTCGACGGTCACACGCTGGCCCTTGCCTGCAACGAGGCCCTGGCACGTCAGGCCTTCGACGCCGGCTTTGCGACCCGAGCCATCAACATCAACGACGCCCGAGCCATCTGCGATCTTATCCAAGATCACCTTCAGGCTTGACGCTGCGCCGGCCCCAAGCACCCCATCTCGCCCCTCAAGCCGTCGCTCGCGTACCAAAGTACGCGTCGCTCCTCTTTCGGGGCGACCTGGGGCACTTGGAACCGGCTCGCTGCGCTGCCATAACATGCCAAAAAGGGATAGGTTTATTTTGGCATGTTTTATCTGGGCGAACGTCACTTCCACCACAAAGGGGCCAGGCACCTTTGTAGTGGTTTTCGCTTTGACGGGCCGCGCCTGCGCCTTGGTATACCATGTACGCCGCTCACGACCACACCCCACACCGCCGCACAACCCAGAAAGGCCCCCCCATGGACGCCACCTTCAGCCACATCAAAGCCGTGTTCTGCGATATCGACGGCACACTGCTCACGAGCCAGCACACGGTGTCCCCGCGCACCGTGGCGGCGATTCGCGCACTGCGCGAGCGCGGCGTGCTCTTTGGCCTGTGCACCGGGCGCGACGCCCGCGCGACCGAGGCCATGTACGAGCTCTGGGGTATCGAAGGCCTGGTGGACGTGCTCGTGGGCTGCGGCGGCGCCGAGGTCATCGACCGTGCACACGACATCAACGAGCTGAGCTACCCGCTGCCGGGCGAGACCATTGCGCGCATTTGCAAGCACATGGAGGGCCTTCCGGCAACGCCCGTCTGCCCCCGAGACGGCGTGTTCTACGTGCCCGAGAGCAACGCGTGCGTCGAGCACCTGTCGCGCGTCGACGGCGTGCCCTACCAGGTGGTCGATTTTGCCGAGTTTTTGCGCGAGCCGCAGCCCAAGGTGATGTTTACCATGGCGCCCGAGGTGATGCCGCAGGTGATTGAGCGGGCGTCGACGTTTGCCGATGACACTGTTAAGGCGGCGGCTCTGCAAACCACGCAGCGGCTCTACGAGTTCATGGATCCGCGCGTGTCCAAGACGCGCGGCCTTGTGCGCGTGGCGGAGCTCAACGACATGGAGCTCCAGGACATCTGCGTGTTTGGCGATGCCGACAACGACACCCGCATGGTGGCTGACGCCGGCGTGGGCGTGGCCATGGCAAATGGCAGCGACGCCACCCGTGCCGCCGCCGACTTTGTAACCGCGAGCAACGACAAAGACGGCATCGCGATCTTTATCGAGGAACATCTGCTGTAGCGCTGAGGCAGAATCACCACAATGGGGACAGGCGCCTTTGTGGCGGCCTCAGGCGATTTGGGCGAATTGATACCGAAAATCTGCGCGCAAATTCAAATAAGGTTGTCTGAGCATTACGCTTCTAACCGCCGATGGGTTAAAGATATTCTCATCAGTTTGGTAGGATATTCCTTCCGGTTGATGACCTACTGCTCACGGTCGATTTTCGACCGTAAGCAGGATGTTTGCTCTTTAGCAAAAATTTGTGCAAAAAAATCTAATGCCATTAAAAAATGATGTGCAACTAAATTACCAGTAGGAACAAAAATTGGATAGCGAATAAACGAAGGTAAATCTGAGCAAATTTCAAGAGAATTGAGAATCCGCTACAAAAATGTCGGTTTTGTTGCTCAGATGTCTAAACAATCGTTACAATTTTTACAATAAATGTGCGCAATTACAGATTGCGCAGATACGTTTGATAGTGAAAGAGCAAGATCGCGGTCTCTTGGGGAGGAGACATCGATGAAAGCAAATTCAGACAAATCTAAGCAGAGTAATAAAGCGACGCGCCGTGTATTGGCAGGCGTTTTGTGCGGAGCATCCGTTTTGAGCCTGGTGCTGTCGCTCGTCATGCCTCCGATCTCGCAGGCCATTGCCAACGATGCCCAGACGGTTTCTGCCGAGGAGGCCGTTGCGGGCGAAGGCGCTTTGGGCGATGGTGCCGGCGCAGACAGCGCCGCAGATAAGGGTACCGAAAACCAGAATGGTGATGACACCGAGCATAGCCAGGGCGAAGACGCCGCTACGACGGACCCGTCTGTCGATGGCGCGGAAGCCAAGGGCGCCGTGTAGCCTTCTGGTGATGAAGCGGATGATGGAGATAGCATCGCTCCCATTGCGGAGGACGAAACTAAATACGATATTCATAGTGGGGAAGAGTTGGCTTCAAAGCTTCAGGACGAGAGCCTTCGCAATGAAAATGGTGCCACCACTTTTAAGCTTGTTGCCGATATTGAGTACAACGATGAGGTAGGGCTCGTACAAAACAACGAGCACCCCGTCGTCAATATCATCTTGGATTTAAACGGTCACAAGCTTAAGCACTCGAGTAATAGCAATTCATTATTCGATGTTGCCAACGGCGCGACACTTACAATTAAGGATTCTGTGCAGACGGAGGAAAAGGTCGGTAACGGTCAGCCGCTAAATGATCAGGGACAGAATTTAACTCCCGCCAATTATGGTAAGGAAGCCACACTGTTTTACGACAATGATGGCATTCCGACTTACCTTTCCTACTATGTGACCGAATCGTCCCCAGAAGGAACGGGCACAACCGAGTCGCTTGTAGAGCATGGTGTTGATATTAAAGGTAAAGGCGATATTAAAGGTAAAGGCGCCATTGTGGCTTGCGACGGTTCAAATAGACTGAAGCTCATCAACATCTATAACGGCGGTAATTTCAATCTTGAGAGCGGCGTGCTCACACAAAAGAAAGACTGCAGTGTCCGAAACCTGGTGTACGCGGAGAACGGCTCGACCGTCAATATGAACGGCGGTTACGTTTGTGGAGGTTATTGTCCGGACAATGCTGCTGGTGCAGGAATATCTGTCAACAATAATTCGACTCTTCGCATTTCTAACGGCGTAATTGCCGGCAACCGCGCTCCTAGTGGCGGCGGTGTATATGCCAATGGGTCTGCAGTCACGGTGACCGGCGGCGTAATCTCCGGTAATAGCACGCTTGATGGCATGAACGGATTTGGTGGCGGCATCATGGCCGAAGGCGGCAGCGTTGCTGTTTCCGGCGGTTACATTACGAACAATTGCTATGCCAACTTCTGTGGCACGAATGGCAACGGTGACCATGGCGGCGCTGGGCTTGCTGCCAAGAACGGCACCCATGTCACCATTTCCGATGGCCAGATTACTGGCAATTATTCTGAAGAAGCCGGTGGCGGCGTTTACGTTACCGATCAATGGCGAGACGGTTCTCGTAAGGATATGGCATGGCTCAACATTACGGGAGGAATTATTGCCTCTAACGTGAGCTACCGATCTGAAGGTGCCGGCATCCGAGTGGGCCAGAAGGTTGACGCGATGATTAACGGCCCTAAAGAAAGTAACGGCACTAAAGAAAGCATAGTCTACATCACAAACAATCACTGCATGTCTCGCTTCGACTGGGGCGGCGGCGGCATCTTTGTTCAGGGCGATTCAAACACTGCATCTAATGCGGGTAGGCTATTTGTCTATAACTCCTATATAAGCAGTAATGAGGCCGGTGGCTATGGTGGTGGCGTTGCGGTTTGCCCGACGGGTAAGACTTTGGTGACAAACACCGACGGCACGGCGATTTTTGGCAATAGAGCCGCTGACGCGAGCAAGCAATATGACACGACGTACGATTCAGCTAATAATGCGGGCAATAACGGTACGCCCCATCTTTCTGGCGGCGGTTACGGCAAGAACCAAGATATTGATGCCTACAATAAAGATGTATTTCGCACGAACGGCCATGCGGATTTCTTCCTTGCTGCAACGGGACACAGCGATCCAATCGCAGCGGTGATCGGCAAGATGCTTGGTGGCGGTGACGCCAAGTTTTCGGGAAGCATTGAACTTGAAAAAAAGATTAGTATTCCGGCTAATGGTGGTGTTCAGGTCAAGAATAGTATCGGCTTGTCTTCGGGTGTTAATGCCGGAGATGATGCTGCGACGGCTGCGCAGGGTCTTGCCACAACCTTCATCACTGGCAACTATTCTTGGAACCATGGCGGCGGCATCATGTCGAACGGCGACCTGTACTTGGGCCAGCCAGCGGATACGTATGTTTACCCGAGCCTTAAGCTGAAGGCGACCAAGGCGTTGGACGGCCGCGACCTCAAAGATGGGGAGTTCACCTTTAGGGTTTACCGCAAGGATTCGAAAGATCCTTTCGCTAATGGGACATTCAATCGCGACGCTTGCATTGAGGTTGGAACTGCAAAAAATGATGCAAACGGCAACATCACGTTTGACCTTGGCGAGCAGTTCGTGGCGAGCAGTGCGGCTGATAAGATTACATACTATTTGGCCGAAGATGCTGGCAATGGTCCCGGCATCACGTACGACTCTGCTGTGTATGAGATTGCGGTGACGGTCGAGGACCACACGACTGTGCTCATGTCTGTTCCGACGCAGAAAGATCCGAACTCGACTAAAGATCTCATAGTTCATAACTACACGATTAATGGCATGACTGTAACCAAGCACTCTGGTGATTCAACTAGCGAGCCGCGTCCTGTGCAGGCAGATCCTGACGGCTATTATTTGGTCGCTGGCTCCAATGGGAAAAAGACCTTCAACAACGTGTACACTCCGTACGACTCTACCGGCTCCTGGATTCCCAAGGCGACTAAGGTCGTTAAGGGTGGCGAGATGAAGGAGTTTACGCTCGAGTTTGCGAATAACCCGGACTTCAACAGCGCTCAGACGGTTAAGACTCGGGTCGATGGCGACAAGTCCCAGACGCTTTCGTTCTTAAATGCGTCTGGTGAGGGGATTAAGTACTCGCTCTCTGATATCACGAAGAATCCCTTCACTGCCGGTGATCCTACGGGCCGTGGCGCTTCCAAGACCTTCACGTACTACGTGCGCGAGAAGAATGAGAGTTCGATTTTCTCGCATTACAAGTTCGATCAGTCGGTCTATAAGCTTGACGTCACGATGACGGATCAGAAAGATGGCACGATCACTGCCACGAAGGTGACCTACACCCAGACCAAGGACGCTGACGGCAACCCCATCGACGAAGCCGTTCAAACTCCGGTGAATTACAGCGACGGATCCGATACTTCTAAGCCGACCTCCATCCCCACCTTCACCAACACCTACTCAACCTCTTTGCCCCTTTCTGGTATGTCGGGCGTCACTCTGACGTACCTTGCCGGCGCGGCGGTGCTTTGCGCTGCTGCGGCCTGGATGCACATTCGTCGCAAGGCGAATGCGAAGGGAGGTAAGCGTCGTGAATAAGAAAGTTTGCTCCTTCCCGATCTTGTTTGCGCTGCTTACCCTCCTGATCGGCACCTGCGCGGTTGTGTTCCCCGCTTCCGCGCAGGCCGCGCCGACCTCGACCGGTTCCATCACGGTGAGCGGCACCGTGGCGCGCAGCTACGACGCCTACCAGATCTTTAGCGCCAACGTCGTCGACGGCGACAGCGACGCCAAGACCGCCACCGATCTCGCCTGGGCAAGCGACGCCGTGCGCGACGCCGCGCTGCCCGTGCTGCACAGCGCTGGCATGCCCAAATCCCAGACCACCGCGCAGGAAGCTTCCGAGTGGCTCAACGCCGATTCCCACCTTACGAGCGCGCTGAGCGCACAGCTCGCTCGTTCCCTCCAGAGCTCTGACGCTGAGTCCGTGGCCCTTAACGCGGGCACGACGGCCGAGCTGTCCTGTGGCTACTGGCTCATCGTCGCGGACGACGCCACCATTTCCCAGGACGAGGCCGGCACCGCGCCGATCATGGCGCTGGTCGGCGGCAGCGCCGTCACCGTCAAGCCCAAGGCGGCGACGCCCAAGGTCCAAAAGCACGTGCTGGAGGACAGCACCGCCGCATGGCAGAAGGCCGCCGACGCCACGGTCGCCGACGACCTGTACTGGCGCCTCTCTGCCACGGTCCCGGCGGGCCTCACGGCCTACGACGCCTATACGGTGCGGTTCGTTGACACCATGAGCGCGGGGCTCGACCCCTCCAAGGTGGCCGCGAGCATGCGCGTGTACGTGGCGGCGGGCGCGGACGGCGGCTTTGACGCCGTCTCGACCGGCAAGGACGGGCGCGTCGGCACCGAGCCCGCGAAGGGCTGGACCGACATCACGGCCCAGTGCGCTACCAAGGTAACGGCCGACGGTAAGACCTTCACCGTGCGCACCGGCGACCTCATCGCCGCGCTCGGCGGGGCCGACGCCTTCACCGCGGGCGCCCGCGTGGTCGCCGTGTACAATGCGCCGCTCAACAGCGCATGCAGCCACGGCATCGCGAAGGGCAACCCCAACGAGGCCTACCTGCGCTACCCGCGCTCTCCCTTTGCCGACCAGTCCGGCGATGCCGGCTTTACCCGCACGCCGAGCGATGACGCGTGCGCCTACACCTGGGATCTCGCGCTCACCAAGCGCGGCAGCGACGGCGACAAGCCGCTTGCCGGGGCGGTCCTGAGCATCGCCGACGACCGCGGTCGCACACTGGCGGCCGACGGCACGTGGGATGCGGAGGGCAAGGCCACCGTCACCACGGGCGAGGACGGTCGCGTGACCGTCTCGGGCGTGGACTCGGGCAAGCTGGAGGTCCGCGAGCTCAAGGCGCCCATGGGCTACACCGCCTTTGAGGGCACGCGTTCCGTGACGGTCAAGGCCGAGGGTCTGGACGTCGACCAGGTGGCCGCCGCCAAACCCAAGCTCACCATCACGGCCGAGTCGCCCCTGCGCGCCGACAGCGCGGACGGGTCGACGGGCAGCCTGGAGGCGTCGCTCATCAACACGCCCACCGGCACACCCCCTAGCATTACCACCGGAGGCTTTATGCCCTCGACTGGCGATATGGCAATGTACGCCGCGGCCGCCGCAGCGGTCGCCGGAGCCGCGCTCATCGTGGTCGCGCTCCTGGTCAAGCGGGGAGGTGGCAGCCATAAAGAGTAGCTGGCAGCCCCACAGAGAGCGGGGCGAGACGTAGCGAAGTAGATGCTAAGACACAGACAGACAGATTTAGATCAAATGGAATTCGAGCAGAAAGCAGAGGAAAAGAAGATGAGCATGAGCAAGAACATCGCACGCCTGGCAGTAACCGCCGGCCTCACAGCAGCCCTGAGCTTCGGCGGAGTCATGGCCCCGGTCACGATGGCGTTTGCGGCGGGCGACCAGGGTAGCATCACGATTCACAAAGTCGTCGACAAAAATACTGGCAATACGTTCAAGGCATATCAGATCTTCAAGGCAAAAGTCGCTGACGAGAAAGACAATGGTAAGGTTGCTTCCGATATTAAATGGGCAAATGATGCTATCGGTTCCAAGGTGATTACCGCCATTACGGGGTCTACCGAGTATCAGGAACTCGTGACGAAAGATCCTACCAAGAAGCTCAAGGACGATCCCTCTGCTTCGGATGTGGCCGAGTGGCTTTCTCAAAATGTGAAAAGTACTGCCAGCACGGCATCCAGCAGCGAAGGTACGCGTGTTGCCCCCGGCAATGTGCTTTATGAAATTGCGGCTGCGGTTTCAGGCATGAAGGAAAATGTTAAGGCGGAGACCGCTGCGGGACAACTTACGGCGGGCGAGTCGTGGACGCGCCCGAACCCTAATGAAAATCGTGGCCTTTACGGCGATGGCTATTATCTCTTCGTGTCTGATGGTCTTACGGATCCGGCCAAGCCGAACACTGGCACCTCCCCGATCTTTGCCATTGTTGGCGGCGATCCCGTTGTCGTTACCGAGAAGACCAGCATCCCCACGGTCGACAAGCAAATTCTCAAAGACAGTACGAACAAGACCGCTGATCCCGCGTCCAATGATTGGGCTAACTTTGGCGATTCCCAGATTGGCCAGGACATCGACTACAAGCTGACCGGTACTGTTGCGGACAACATTGCTTCCTATACCAAGTACACGTACGAGTTCCAGGATACACTGAGCAAGGGCCTTGTCGTTAATAAGAAGGAGGCGGACAACACCAGCCCCGAGGACCTCCACGTCTATATCGTCAACACCAACACCAATACCAAGACTGAGGTTAAGGAGGGCTTCAAGGCTACTGTGACGCCGGCAGCCGATACGCAGAAGAATAGCGAGCTCCTCAGGGTTTCCTTCGAGGATCTTAAGGCTGTCAAGGATGCCAACGGCACCATCGCTGTCGACAAGGACTCTAAAGTCGTTGTGACCTACAAAGCTCGTCTCACCAGCGATGTTAGCTACGAGGTCGATGGTAACCGCAACACCGTCAAGCTTGTCTACTCCAACAACCCCATGGGAGAGGGTACTGGCACCTCCACCGAGAAGACCGTAGCCGACTACGCTTTCGCCCTCGATGTCACCAAGGTCGACCAGGATGATCCGATGAAGAAGTTGGAAGCCGGCTTCAAGGTCCAGGTTCTTGAAAATGCGGACAATAATTTGGTCGGTAAGTGGCTTTCTGCGGACGGCAGCCTTGTTAATGAGGCAAGTGCGTATGAGTTCAAAACTGACAAAACTACGGGCGAGGTTAAGATTCCGGGTCTCGATGCTGGTACGTACCAAATCACTGAGACCACTACTCCGGCAGGCTATAACACCATTGCCCCGTTTACCATTATTGTTGCTCCCAATTACGATTTAAATGGAAAACTTGCGGGTCTGCAGGCTACCGTCAAAGATTCCGGCATGGTTAAAGCGGATAGAGCCACTGCCGCTATCATTCCTGTCACCATCCAGAATAAGAAGGGCTCCGGCCTCCCGCTGACCGGCCTTAACGGCGTGACCTTCACTTGGATCGCTGGTGGCGCGGTGCTGTGCATCGGCGTGGCGCACCTCATCCGCAGCCGTAAGCAGGCCGAGGAGTCCGAGCAGGAGTAACGCTCGCTCACCCATCCCTTTGGCAGGTGGGATGTGATGGCCATGAGACTTGCGGACACTTTTCTCGTCCATCCACGTTCTTGCTTTGCCATTCATTTTTCGGGGCAGACTCCGCACTGGAGTTTGCCCCGTTTTTTTGGATAACGTAGTCAAGCTCCATTGCCCGATGGATCAAGCGTATGAATATCGAACAGATGTTTGCAATTATTGCGTTTACCAGCTGTGGATGCATACACTCGCAGTAAAATACCCTTGCGACGCATTCCGTGCGCGGGCGGCCGACGACTCGATCGGAGGTCCCCAAATGCTGAAATTCCTTAACGCGCTCGCCGCCCTCGCGGCGGTAGGCTCGTTCGTCATCGCGTTTCTTGACTCGTATGAGGTTCGGTTTAAGGTCCGTAGGCGCACGCGCGGTGCGGACGGTAGAAGGCATTTGCGCTGCAACAAGCGCAAATAAGAATGCCCGGGGTTAGAGGCCCGGGCATTTAACAAAACCAGAAAACTAGGCCGCCCGCGCTTTCGAACACTTACGCGGGATGCGTCGTTTTCTATTGCCATTGTATCCCGAATCGCCCAGCCGATTCGGGATATTTTGAAAACTCAAATGCGGGCCCATACTTGCACTGCGCAATGCTGCCAGGCTGCGTTGCGCAGTGCATGAGCTCGCTAATCGGCTATTATTTGTTCAGACAACTTGAGTTGTAGAGGAGTGACCGGCGATGGTGCAGGGCGCCAAACATATGAAGAGCAGTAACGCCGCGGACAACGGCGGCTCAAGCCCTCAGCCCAAACCTCAACCAAAGCCCAAGCGCCGTCGCAAGCGACTGCCGCGCTGGGCCGACCGGCTCATCACCATCGTCATCATCCTTATTGGCGTGGGCCTTATGACCTGGCCGTGGATCTTGGATCGGCTCGAGGCCTCGGGCGTGTTCAACCAGATCAGCACCGTGTCCAGCACCGTGGACGCGCTCTCGGAAGAGGAGCGCGAGCGCATTCTGCTTCAGGCGCGCTCCTATAACGAGCAACTTGCCAGCGAGGCCACCGAGCTTCCCGCCGACCAGATCGAGCCCTACGCCCAGCAGCTCATCTTTGACCGCGACCCCATGATGAGCTGGGTCGAGATCCCTTCCATCGACGTGAGTATGCCCATCTACCACGGCACGAGCGAAGAAGTCCTTATGGCGGGCGTCGGCCACCTGGAGGGCACGAGCCTGCCGGTGGGCGGCACCTCGACGCATTGCGTGCTCACCGCGCACTCGGGCATGCGCAACTTGAGCATGTTCGACGACATCCATTCGCTGGAGCCCGGCGACCTGGTGCTGCTGCACACCATGAACAAGACGCTCGCCTACAAGATGGTGGACTCCGAGGTGGTGCTGCCCGAGGAGATGGAGTCGCTGACCATCGAGCCCGGAGCCGACAAGGTTACGCTCGTCACCTGCACGCCCTACGGCGTGAACGACCATCGCCTGCTGGTGCACTGCGTGCGCACCAAGTACAGCAAGAAGGACGTCGACAAGCAAAAGTCGCTGGCTGGTCGCCACTGGGGCAAGCGCGAGTTTGCCGTGCTCATCGTGGTCGTGGCCATTGTGCTGTTGCTGCTGGACATCGTGATCCATGCGGTCCGCAAGCGCCGCAAGGCCAAGGCCTCGGCATAGGACATCGTTCGGAACCACCACAATGGGGACAGGCACCTTTGTGGTGGTCGGGACTTCTAAACCATCACAACATTCGATGAAAATCGCGATTTTGACGAAAAGCGTCGAATGTTGTGATGGTCTTCGTTGTGGACGGCGCGGTTTTCGCTATGGACGGTGCGGTTTCGTTGCAGAACCGCCAGCCCGCCGCCTGTCAACCGCCGCCCTCGTTACGTTTTCGCTGCATTTGGGTAAAGCGCCTGCTCCAAGTCGGCGTTGCCCTGTATACTAGAGCGGTTTAACTGTTATGCGGAAGGGAGCGCCTATGGCACTCAGCGAGAAAGACGTGCGCGGCATCGCCGAGTACGCAAAGATCGCACTGACCGATGACGAGCTCACCCAGATGACGTCCTACCTGAACGACGCCGTCCAGATGCTCGAGCCCGTCTTGCAATATGACTTGCCCGACGTGGAGCCCACGTTCCATCCTATCGGAAGCCTGTCCAACGTGATGGGCGATGACCTGCGCGAGCCCGAGCGCGATCTGCCGCTCGACGTCGCGCTCGAGAACGCCGGCAGCGTGCGCGACCGCTACTTCCGCGTGCCGTCCATTTTGGGAGAGGGGGAGAGCGAGTAATGGCGCTAAGCTTCGATTCCCTTACCGCCGCCCAGATTGCCGCGGGCGTTGCCGCTGGCAACTTTACCGCTACCGAGGTGGCCCAGGCCTCTCTTGCCGCCATCGAGGCGCGCGAGGGCGGGGTCCAGGCATTCCTGCAGGTGGCGCCCGAGCTTGCGCTCGAGGCCGCCGCGCGCGTGGATGCCGACCGTGCCGCAGGCAAGCCGCTGCCCCCGCTCGCGGGCGTGCCGCTGGCCATCAAGGACAACATGAACCTCGTGGGCACGCGCACCACCTGCGCTTCCCGCATGCTCGAGAACTACCAGAGCGTCTACACAGCCACCTGCGTCCAGCGCATGCTCGATGCCGGCTGCCTGCCCATGGGCAAGGCCAACATGGACGAGTTTGCCTTTGGTAGCTCTACCGAGAGCTCGGCGTTCCACCGCACCAACAATCCCTGGGATACCGAGCGCGTGCCCGGCGGCTCCTCGGGCGGCTCCGCTGCAGCTGTCGCCGCGGGCGAGGTCGCGCTCTCGCTGGGCTCGGACACCGGCGGCTCCATTCGTCAGCCGGCATCGCTGTGCGGCGTGGTGGGCTTTAAGCCCACGTATGGCGCCGTGAGCCGTTACGGCGTGGTTGCCTTTGGCTCGTCGCTCGACCAGGTGGGACCCTTTGGCCGCACGGTCGAGGATGTCGCGCTGGCCATGAACGCGCTTACCGGCGCGGGCCACGATCCGTACGACTGCACCAGCCAGGATTGCGTCGTCGACTTTACCGAGCATCTCAACGACAGCATCGAGGGCAAGCGCGTGGGCATTATCCCTGCGTTTATGGAGGCCGAGGGCCTGACGCCCGAGGTCAAGGCCGCTGTTCAGCGCGCCGCCCAGGAGCTGCAGAACCAGGGCGCCGAGCTGGTCGAGGTCGACCTGCCGCACCTGGATGCCGCCATCGCCGCCTACTACGTTATCGGCCCGGCCGAGGCGTTCTCCAACCTGGCTCGCTTCGACGGCATTCGCTACGGCTATCAGGAGGAGGGCTGCGCCAACCTGTCCGACCAGAGCTCGCTTTCGCGCGCCCACGGCTTTGGCGCCGAGGCCAAGCGCCGCCAGATGCTCGGCGCCTACCTGCTGAGCTCGGGCGTGTACGACAAGTACTACTACGCCGCGCAAAAGGCCCGCACACTCATCACGCAGGACTACGACGCCGCGTATGCCAAGGTGGACACCATCCTCATGCCCGCCTCGCCGCGCACGGCCTTTAAGTTTGGCGAGATCAGCGACCCCACACAGATGTACCTTTCGGACCTGTACACCATCTCGCTCAACATTTGCGGCAACGGTGGTATCTCGGTGCCGCTGGGCCTGGGCGAGGACTCTCGGCTGCCCGTTTCTGCCCAGCTGGTGGGTCCGGCCTTTAAGGACCGTCAGCTGCTCACGTTTGCCCGCGCCCTGGAGCGCGGCTTTGCCGATGCCGCCACGGGTGCGCCCGCGCTTTCCGTCGCGCCCGATTTTGCCGGGAAGGGAGGCGAGCTGTAATGAAGGAGCTTTCCGAGGTCCTGCAGGATTGGGAGGCCGTGATCGGCCTGGAGATCCATACCGAGCTCACCGCACTCGACACCAAGATGTTCTGCAACTGCAAGCTCAGCCACGATGACGAGCCCAACGCCAACGTGTGCCCGGTGTGCCTGGGCCTGCCCGGCGCCCTGCCGGTGCCCAACAAGCGCGCCATCGAGAGCATCGTCAAGGCCGGTCTCGCCACCAACTGCGAGATCCAGCGCCACTCGATGTTCTACCGCAAGCACTACTTCTATCCCGATATGGCCAAGAACTTCCAGACCACGCAGGGTCCGGTCGCCTTTGCCATGTACGGTCACCTGGACCTGGACGTGACCGGTCGCGGTGCCGCCGAGCGCCCCGACTGCGCGTTTGGCGAGGCCGAGGCCCAGAGCCTGGCGAGCGCCTCGGCCAACGCCGAGGGCCTGTCCACATCCATGACGTCGACCATGCGCGAGGGCAACCAGCGCGCCGGCCACCTGGCCAGCTACGATGCGTCCAACCTTCAGATGCCCGAGCGTCGCGAGGACGGTTCCTACACGGTGCCTATTCGCATCCTGCGCATCCACATGGAGGAGGACGCCGCCAAGATGGTGCACGTGGGCGGCGCCGAGGGCCGCATTACCGCCGCGGCCGAGTCGCTCGTCGACTACAACCGCTGCGGCACGCCTTTGATTGAGCTCGTGACTGAGCCCGATCTGCGCACGCCCGAGGAGGCTCGCCTGTTTATGGAGAAGCTCCGTCGCATTTTTGTGACGCTGGGCATTTCCGATTGCTCCATGGAGAAGGGTTCCATGCGCTGCGACGGTAACGTGTCGCTGCGTCGCCGCGGCGAGACCAAGCTGGGCACCAAGACCGAGCTCAAGAACCTCAACTCGTTCAAGAGCCTGCACGACGGCCTTGCCTACGAGATTTGCCGTCAGGCCGAGGTGCTCGAGGAGGGTGGCATCATCTACCAGGAGACCCGCCATTGGGAGCCCAGCCGCAAGCGCACCGTGGTCATGCGTGTGAAGGAGACGGCCGACGACTATCGCCTGTTCCCCGATCCCGACCTGGCGCCGTTCGATCTGGACGAAGAGTTCATCGACCGCTGCCGTGACGAGATCCCCGAGCTGCCCGATGCCAAGCGCGTCCGTTTTGAGGCCGACTTTGGCATTAAGGCGGCCGACGCCGAGCAGATTGCCGGCGACCCCGAGTTTGCCGACTTCTTTGAGGCCGCCGCTGCCGGTATGGCTGGCAAGGAGGCCCAGACGGTCGCAAATCTGCTGGTCAACGAGATGATCGCCTACCTTAAGGGTGCAGGCGTGTCGCTCGCCGAGTCCGGCATTGCGCCGGCTCAGGTGGCAGCCCTTGCCAAGCTGCTGGCGACCGATGCCATCAGCTCCAACCAGGCGCACGAGGTCTTTGAGGTTATGGCCCAGACCGGCGACGACCCCAACAAGATCGTCGACGAGCGCGGTATGCGTCAGGTGAGCGATGCCGGCGCGCTGCAGCCGATTGTGGACGAGGTGTTGGCAAACTGTGCCGACCAGGCGCAGCAGTATCGTGACGGCAACCAGAAGGTCATCGGCTTTTTGGTGGGCCAGTGCATGAAGGCGAGCCGCGGCAAGGGTAACCCGAAGCTCTTCAACGAGTTGCTGAGAACGTCGCTCTCGTAAACGGGAACCGAGGGGCCGGGGCAGGGCCTTGCCTCTCAATTTCGAACAGTCCTGACTCACGACGGAGGCGCCACTGGCGCCTCCTGTTCGTGCGGAACTCATTGAGAGGCAAGGCCCTGCGCCCGGCCCCTCGGTTCCGTGACGACTCGGCCGTTCAGGTCAGGCGGGCTGATAGAAAGATGGTGACGGAGACGCAAATAGCGCCTCCGTCTTTTGAATGTGATGAAGGTGTGGAGAACGAGCTTAAAACTTCCGTAAATGTGATAAATGTCACGTTTTACCTAGGGTAAAATGTGGGAAATATCACGTTTAAGGAAGTTTCTTTGCGGGAGGTTCGGTCATGCAGCGAGATATCATTGCCAAGCTTAACGCTTGGAAAGCGTCGGAATATCGTAAGCCGCTTATCCTTAAGGGGGCGCGCCAGGTTGGAAAGACGTGGGCGCTTAAGGAGTTCGGTCGAACCTCGTACCGCAATTTTGTGTATCTGACGCTCGAGGAACCGTCACCTGGGGTACAGAGCGAGTACGCTCAGTTTTTCGAAGGTACGCGCGATCCTCGGCGGATCATCTCAAACCTTTCCCTGGCACTTGGACAGCCTATCGATCCCGGCGAGACGCTGCTTATTATTGATGAGATCCAGGATTGTCCTTCTGCAGTCGGCGCCCTTAAATACTTCTGTGACGAGGCCCCCGAGTATCACGTCGCATGCGCAGGGTCTTTGTTGGGCGTTCGCTTGTCCCGTGAGACCAGCGCTTTTCCGGTGGGAAAGGTCGAGTTCATGGAGATGCACCCTATGAGCTTTTCCGAGTTTCTGAAAGCCGAGGGCGCTGCAAACTACGACGAATACCTTGGCGGCCTGGATCAGATCGAGACAGTGCCCGATTTCTTCCATGTCCGTCTCGTCGAGCATCTTCGGCGTTATTTTGCATGTGGCGGCATGCCAGAGGCTCTTGGTCGGTGGGTGGAGACGGGCGATATCGTTCAGGTCGATAAGGTGTTGTCCGATCTCTTGGATTCCTACGAGCGCGATTTTGCCAAGCATGGTGGCCGTGCGCAGTTCGCCAAGCTTTCGCAAATATGGAACTCGATTCCAACTCAGTTGGCGCGCGAGAATAAAAAGTTCGTTTGGGGTGCGGTGCGCGAGGGGGCTCGTGCTCGAGAATACGAGGATGCTCTGGAATGGCTTGCCGATGCTGGGCTCATCATGGCGGTTCGCCTTAATGCTGCTGGTGGCGTGCCGCTCTCTGCATACGATGACCTCAAGGCATTTAAAGTCTACTGTCTTGATGTCGGTTTGCTGCGCCGCATGGCAAGGCTGGATGCGTCCGCTTTTGCCATCTCGGATGCGCTATTTTCGGAGTTCAAAGGTTCGTTCGCCGAGAATTATGTGCTTCAGGCATTACTTTCACAGTTAGATGCTGCTCCGCGTTATTGGACAAACGAGAAGCCGAAGCACGAAGTCGATTTTTTGATTCAAGTCGGAAACGAAATCGTTCCCGTCGAGGTCAAATCGGGAGAGGTCGTTCATTCCAAGAGCCTTAAGTACTATGCCGACAAGCATGCGGAGACGACTCCACTGAGGGTCCGCTACTCACTTAAGAACCTAAAGCTCGACGACGGGGTGCTCAACATTCCGTTGTATTTGGCTGATCGATCTGCCCCTCTTATCAAAAAGGCGCTTGATTGTGCACATCTTGACGTTTAGATCCTGGGCGAGCTGATGGGCGGCGGCTAATTAAATCGCTCCGTAACGGCCAAGGAGCTTGGACCTTAGCGGTGCTTGCTTCGCCAAGCCGTGGGTGTCATGCCGGTGTATTGTTTGAACGCTTGGGCGAAGGCCGCCTGTTGGGGATAGCCGAGTCGCTCGGCTACTTGAGCTATCGAAAGGGGGCTGTCGGCCAAAAGGTCCTGCGCGCGTTCCATACGATGCCTCCGCATATAGGAGCCCAGTGATTCGCCCGTCTGGACTTTAAAGGTGGCGCAGAGTTTGGAGCGGCTTGTGTAGAGCCGCTCGGCGACCTCGTCCACGCCGATGCGACGCCCCTCGTCAAGGGCGCGCTCGACAGCCAGGATCGCTTCTTCGACAATGTCCAGAGCGGCCTGTGTCCCTTCGGCCTGACGTGCCTGCTTGTGGGCTGTTCGCGCGTACGCCAGCTCGGCAACCATGGTCTCTACGGTACCCTTCATGTAAAGATGCCCGCCCGTGACACGAGCGCGCGTCTCATCGAGACGGCAGAGTGTCCGATCGATCGCCGATAGCGCTTCTTCGCCCCACGACTCGGCAAAGGCGTCAAAAAGCCCAGCGAATTCGCCGGGGTAGCGGCGTTCGAAATCGTCGAAGTATCTCGGTAGGAATAACACCGAGCGCGAGTGATAGAGCTGTCCGGCGTATAACGGGCTGAGCTCGTTTCCGCAGGTATCCTGGATAAAACTACAAATTGCATTGCTCGGCCACGACCCGCGCAACGGCTTGAGGTTTGCGGGTGTTATGCCTATCTCGGGCATGCAGGTGAGCGTGGCGCTGCTGATTTGGCTCACGCAGGCGTATGGCTCGGGTGTGTATTCGGCCAGGTACATATCGTGCGTCGGGGTGATGAAATGCTCCATAACGATGCAGGCGGGGGAGAGAGGCATGATCCATGCACGGCCGTGCGCCCGTTCGTTTGCCACCTCGCCGGTAAAGACGGCGCCCTTGCCGGTAAGCTCCAGGCCAAACTGCTCAAATTGCGGTGCGTAGAGTTCGGTTATGTCGGTCGCTGCCCGCCGTATTTGCAAAAGCGTCCCTCTCCTTTGCAGAAACGTCCACGCCTGGCTTGATTGTGAGCCATGGCTAACACATCAATGATAAGTTGAATACGGTTAACTCTCAAGCCGTTAGAAAGGAATCTCATGGCAAAGGGATCAAAAAGGGAAGGCGACGGTATCGGCGAGCTGCTTGCATATGCCGGCGACCGTAAATTCCTAACGTATTTGGGCATGGCGATCTCGGCGCTCTCGCAGCTGCTGAGCTTTGGCCCGTACGTGTGCATTTGGCTTGTCGCGCGCGATCTGATTGCCGTGGCACCTAACTGGAGCGAAGCCACTAACATCGCGATGTACGGTTGGTGGGCCGTGGGGTTTGCCCTGGCAAGCATCGTAGCTTATTTCGTGGGGCTCATGTGCACGCATCTGTCCGCGTTTCGCTGCGCGTCCAATATCCGCAAGACTACGAGCGAGCACCTGCTTAAGCTGCCGCTTGGCTATTTTGACACGCACGCCACCGGTGAGCTGCGCCGTATTGTAGACGGATGCGCCGCCTCCACCGAGACCCTGCTCGCGCACATGCTGCCCGATATCGCAGGCGCCGCCGCCATGGTCGTGGGCCTGCTCGTATTGCTTTTCGTCCTCGATTGGCGCTTGGGCGCGGCATGCCTTATCTCGGTCGTCGTTTCGTTTGGCGCCATGGCCACCATGATGGGCGGCAAGGGCGGCGAGTTTATGAAGGCCTACATGGGGGCGCTGGTCAAGATGAACAAGACCGGCACCGAATACGTACGAGGCATCCCCGTGGTCAAGGTGTTTCAGCAGACGGTCTACTCCTTTAAGGCTTTCCACGATGCGATCGCCGAATACGCCGACATGGCACAAAACTATGCGGGCACGTTCTGCCGAGGTCCGCAGGTGCTCAACCTTACCGCGCTCAATGGCCTTGTGACATTCCTGCTGCCCGTGGCGTTGCTGTTGGCGCCGGGCGAGACGGACTTCGCGCATTTTATGGCCAACTTCACGTTTTACGCGATATTTTCGGCCGTGGTGCCGACGGCCATGACCAAGCTCATGTTTGTGGGCGAGGCCTCTCAGATGAGTGCCGATTCGCTGGCTCGTATTCGAAGCGTCATGGATTCCAAGCAGCTCTCCGTGCCCGCCCAACCCAAGCACCCTGCCGGTGGCGACGTGCGATTTGAGGACGTGAGTTTTACCTACGAGGGTGCCGAAACACCTGCCGTTAGCCATGTGAGTTTCAGTGTTTCCGCGGGTAGCACTCTCGCCCTGGTGGGTCCCTCGGGCGGCGGCAAGTCAACCTGCGCAAGCCTGATCCCGCGTTTTTGGGATGTCTCCTCGGGTCGAGTGCTCGTAGGCGGTGTGGACGTTCGCGATATGGATCCGCACGAGCTTATGGGCCAGGTCGCCTTCGTGTTCCAGACCAACCAGCTGTTCCGGCAAACACTTGCCGATAACGTGCGCGCCTCCAAGCCTACGGCCACTGACGACGAAGTGCGTGCGGCCCTCTCCGCAGCTCAGTGCGACGACATTGTGGCCAAGCTCCCACAGGGCATCAATACCATGCTCGGTGCCGGCGGAGCATATCTTTCGGGCGGCGAGGTCCAGCGCGTGGCACTCGCCCGCGCGATCCTTAAAGACGCGCCTATCGTGGTGCTCGATGAGGCCACGGCGTTTGCCGATCCCGAGAACGAGACGCTCATCCAGCGCGCCTTTAGCAAGCTGGCGGCTGGTCGCACAGTCATTATGATTGCGCACCGACTCTCGACTGTAGTGGGCGCAGACCAAATCGTGGTGCTCAACCAGGGCAGCGTGCAGGAGTCGGGTACCCATGCCGAGTTGCTGTCCCAAGAGGGTCTGTATGCCAAGATGTGGGCCGAATACGAACAGGCCGCGAGTTGGAAGATTACTGCTACGACCGCGGATACCGCCGTCGCGAAGGGAGGCGAGGCCTAAATGTTCGCCTCATTCCAAAAGAAGTATTTCCTATCCGATAAAGGCGTCGCCGGCGTAAAACGCGGCATTTTCTGGACCACGCTCACCAATCTCATTACCATGGCCGGCATGGGCTTTCTATTCCTGGTTATGGCCAGCTTTGTCGAGCATCTCGCCAGCGGGGCTGACCTGCCGGATGCCCTGCCGATCGTGGGCGGCCTCCTGGTCTTTTTCGTGATGCTCTTTGCCTCTAACTGGCAGCAGTATTACTACACCTACTGCATCTTTTACGAGGAGTGCGGCAAGCAGCGTATGGAGATCGCCGAGCGCTTGCGCAAACTGCCGCTGTCGTTTTTTGGTCGTCGTGATCTGGCCGATTTAACCGAGACCATCATGGGCGACGTCCAGGCTATGGAGCACGCCTACAGCCACGTGCTGGGAGAGCTTTGGGGTGCCATCATCGCAAGCGCCATTGTGTTCGTGGCGTCGCTGTTCTTTTGCTGGCAGCTGGCGATTGCGGCGTTTTGGAGCGTTCCCGTGGCCTTTGCCGTGCTGTATCTAACACGCGGCCCCATGACTCCGGTGTTCGATCGCGTGCGTGCCGAGAAGGTCAAGGTTACCGAGGCAATTCAAGAGACGCTCGACTGCGTTCGCGAGATCCGCGCCACCAACCAGGAGGCCCATTATCTTGAGGGGCTCAACGCCGTGATCGATGCCGAGGAGCGCGAGACCACCAAGGGCGAGCTCGCTAACGGGCTTTTGGTCAACTCCGCCTTTGCCATCCTGCGTCTGGGCATTGCCACCACGCTGGTCACGGGTGCCGCGATGGTCGCCTCCGGGCAGGTCGACTTTTTGGTGATGTTTGCCTTCCTGCTTATGGTGAGCCGTATCTATGCGCCCTTTGACCAGGCGTTAATGTTAATGTCCGAGCTGTTTGTCGCCGAGTCGTCTGCCAAGCGCATGCGTTCCATCATGGAAGAGCCTGTGGCGCGGGGCAGCGAGAAATTTGAGCCCGTGGGCCACGATGTGGTGTTCGATCACGTGGCATTTGGCTATGGTGCGGGCGAGGACGGACGCGCCGGCGATAAAGTTCTTACCGATGTGAGCTTTACCGCCAAGGAAGGCGAGGTCACGGCGCTGGTCGGTCCTTCGGGTTCCGGTAAGTCTACGGTGAGCCGCCTGGCCGCGCGCTTTTGGGATGCCACTGCGGGCAAGGTTACCGTGGGCGGTGTGGATGTTGCGGGCGTCGATCCCGAGGTACTCCTGCGCGACTACGCTATCGTGTTCCAAGACGTGCTGCTCTTTGACGACACGGTGATGGGAAACATCCGCCTCGGGCGTCGTGATGCCACCGATGAGGCAGTGCTTGCGGCCGCGCGTGCCGCCAACTGCGACGAGTTTGTGTGCCGTATGCCGCAGGGCTACGACACCATGATCGGCGAGAACGGCTCCAAACTCTCCGGTGGCGAGCGCCAGCGCATCTCTATCGCCCGTGCGCTGCTCAAAGACGCGCCTATAGTGCTGTTGGACGAGGCGACGGCGAGCTTGGATGTGGAGAACGAGACCGTGGTACAGCAGGCACTCTCCCGTCTGCTTGCAGGTAAGACGGTTATCGTTATTGCCCACCGTATGCGTACGGTGGAAAATTCCGACAAAATCGTTGTGCTCAAGGATGGTGTGGTTGCCGAGCAGGGCACTCCGGCGCAGCTCAAGGCGGCGGGCGGAGAATTCGCCCGCATGGTCGCACTGCAAAAGGAAGCGGCTGCCTGGCAGCTGTAGGAAAGGGGACCAAGATTTCCAAAGGTTAACTTTGGTTGACCATAATAGTTCGACTAAACTAGTCTCAAAAGCGTGCTCGAGCAAACTAATGAACTCGGGTGCTAAGGCACCATGCCGCGCTTGTGCGGCAAAAGGGAGAAGCAACATGAAGAAGTCGACGTTTAACACCCTGCTTGTCGGTGGCGGTTTTCTGCTTGGCACGGCCGGCATCAAGCTGCTCACCAGCGCTCCGGTAAAGAACGCCTGCGTGCAGGGCATCGCGTGCGGTATGCGCGTCAAGAACTGCTACCAGGACATGGTCGAGCAGGCCAAGGCTAATGTCGACGACATGGTTGCCGAGGCTGCCTACATCACCCAGAGCGAGGCCGCTGCTGACGAGGCAGCCGAGTAGCGCTCCCAGGCACAAACTATGAGATTCTCGATTATCAGCGAGATCCCCGGCAGGACCCGTCTCCAGTTGGCGGGTCCTGTGCCAGAGAGCGATCTCGATGCGCTTCTTAAGCTCAGCGGCGATATCGACGGCGTGCACAAGGTGCGCGTCTACGGCCGTATTGGCCAGATGGCGCTCGAATATGATGAGCAGTGTCGTGCGGGCGTGCTCGAAGCGTTGGGTGCGCTCGATGCCCAGGCTATTGCCGACGCAAAGACGGGCTACGTGATGCAGCTTGAGCCACGCAAGCACAAACTCGTCATGGACCTGGCGACACTCGTCGGTGCCCATTACGCGCGTCGTTGGTTCTTGCCGATGCCTCTACGTGCGGTGTTTGTCGTGGCCGGTTACATGGCATTTTTGCGCGCTGCCCTTCATGAGCTGGCGCAGCCGCGCCTGACCGTTCCTGTGCTCGACGCTTCGGCCATCGGTATCTCGTTCGTCAAGCGTGATGTCGACACCGCGGGCCAGACAATGTTCCTGCTCAACGTGGGCGAACTGCTCGAGGACTACACCCGCGCCATGAGCGAAAACGAGCTCATCAACTCGCTGCTCGATGTGCCCGATAAGGCGCAAAAGGTCGTCGGCGACACCGAGGTAAGCGTTGCCGCCACCGAGCTTGAACCCGGCGATTTGGTCGCCGTGCGCACTGGCATGTCCATTTGCATCGACGGTGTTGTCGAGCAGGGGAGCGCCATGGTCAACCAGGCGACCCTGACCGGCGAGCCGCTTGCCGTTGAGCGCAGCGTGGGCGACGACGTGTTCGCCGGGACCGTCGTGGAAGACGGCAGCATCTTGGTGCGCGTGCGCGCCAACACGGCTCAGACCAAGCTCCGCTCGATCGTCTCGCTCGTGCAGACGGCCGATTCACTCAAGTCCGAGGGCCAGTCGCATATGGAGGACCTCGCCAACAAGATTGTCCCGTGGAACTTCCTGCTCGCGGGCCTGGTTGCGCTTACCACCCGCAGCCTTATCAAGACCTCAGCGGCGCTGATGGTCGACTACTCGTGCGCACTCAAGCTCACGGGTTCGGTCGCCGTCATGACCGCCATGAGCGATGCCGCCAAGATGGGCGTTATGGTCAAGGGCGCGAAGTACTTTGAGGCGTTTGCCAAGGCCGACACCATCGTGTTTGATAAGACCGGCACGCTCACCGAGGCGCAGCCGCGTCTTGCCTGCGTACTCACCACCGATGGCTGGAGCGAGGACGAGATCCTGCGCCTTTCCGCTTGCTTGGAGGAGCATTTTCCGCATCCGGTGGCACGTGCCGTGGTCAACGCCGCCCGCGAGCGTGGGCTCGAGCATCGCGAGCGCCACGCCGCCGTCGAGTACATCGTGGCACACGGTATCGCTTCGTCCATCGAAGGGCGTCGCGCCATCATCGGTTCCGCGCACTTTGTATTTGAGGATGAGGGCGCGCAGCTCGAGTCCGACATTAAGGAGCAAATCGAGTCCCAGATGCAGGGCCTGTCGCCGCTGTACCTGGCGGTCGACGGCACGGTCGTCGGTGTGCTCGGTATCGAGGACCCGCTTAAGCCCGGGGTCCGCGAGGCCATCGCCGACTTGCACGCGTTGGGCGTTAAGCACGTGGTCATGCTCACGGGCGACTCGGAGCGCACGGCCGAGCGCATTGCGCGCGAGGCGGGTGTCGACGAGTTTAAGGCCGAGCTGCTGCCCGAGGACAAGTACGCCTATGTGGAGCGGATTAAGCGCGAGGGGCGCCACGTTGCCATGGTGGGCGACGGCGTTAACGATTCGCCGGCGCTCGGTTTGGCCGACGTGGGGCTGGCCATGGGCGGCGGGAGCGACATCGCCAAGGAGGTCGCCGACATCATCCTGACCGATACGGATCTTGCCGCGATCGTGCGCCTGCGCCGCATGAGCCAGGGGCTTATCGACCGTCTGACGAGTTCGTATTCCAAGGTGATGCTCACCAACTCGGCGCTCCTGGCGCTGGGTATTACCGGCATGATCACCCCGCAGACGTCATCGCTGCTGCACAACGGCTCAACGATCGCCTACAGCCTGAGCAACGCGAAGGCCTATCTACGCTAACACTTTTGCTTGAGTTTATGGCCTGCACCCGGGCGGCACTGCCGTCGTCCGGATGCAGGCTTTTTTGTGTTTGACCGTGTGCTATCAGCTGTTTATAGTGGTGCTAGCAGTGATAGCAGGCGGAAGGAGCGTGATCAATATGAGCGTTGCTGGCAGTATGGCGCAGGTGAACGTTCGCGTGGATCGCCAAGTCAAGAACCGTGCCGAGGAGGCGCTGCGGCTTTCGGGTGGAACGCTGCCCGACCTTATTAAAAAAGTCGTGGCCAAGGTTGCGCAGGGCGGCGGTTCGTGTGAGGAAATCCTTGAGGCCGTTAACGACCGGCAGCGGGGTGCCGCGCTGGATTCTCCGTTTGCCGCATCCTGGGCGGCGGCTGATCAGCTTTACGCGGACTTGGGCATCGCTGTGTCGCCCGTATCCGACGATCGCGGTTGGGACACAATCTATTCCGAAGCCATGGATGAGCATTATCGCCAAAAGGGGATGATCCAGTGAGTGGGGCTCCCCTCAAAATAATGGTGGACGCCAACGTATGGGTCGATTCGTTTTGCGTCGACCATGCCGAGTCGCTTGCCGCGCGTGCGTTTATTGGGCAGGCGACGGAGACGAGGGCGTTGCTGTTCTTTCCGGTGAATATCGTCAAGGACGTGCTGTACGTTGTCCAACACGAGCTGAAGCGTAGCGTTCTTGCCAGCGGGGGAGTGCTCGACGAGGCGTCTGCCCGTGCAATTGGCGATGCGACGTTGGCGTTTGTTCGGAATATGACCGAAAACGCTATGGCCGTGGGCGCTGATGCATCCGATCTGTGGCTAGCAGACAAATATCTGACGCTCCATCGCGATTACGAGGACAACTTGGTACTCGCCGCATGCAAACGCGCCCAGGTTGATTACTTGGTGACCAACGATCGTAAGCTGCTCGAACATGCCGATCTTGCAGCAAAGACACCTCGTCAAATGATGCCGATTCTTGCTTTGGCCGAGCGTGGTGGGCGGGTGTCCCGATAGCGCCTGGCTGTCTGCGTGGCCTTCGGAACGTCGGCGCTCAGAAGGCCACGCATCCTTTAATTACAAAAGCGCTGCCTTAATGGCGGGACTTTCTGCGAGCTGCTCGGCTGCCTTTTCGTTGGAGCTGTCGAGTGCTGCCAGACTGCGGTAGACCCACTCGTTGACCTGGGTGTTCTTGACGCCTGCGGTCTGCATGAGGGCGCCTACCTCGCGGATTGCTGCGAGCAAGTCGGCTTTGGGACCCGCGAGCTCGACCTCGATGCCGTGGTAGGCGGACACGCCGCGGTTCTCACTCACGTGGTCGATAAAGCTCTCGACGGTCTCGAGCTGCTGGGCGAGAGCAACATCATCGTCGGCGTCCAGCGCGACGAGTGCGTTCGATACTGTGAGGGCGGGATGTCCGCAGGGGACAAAGCCCTCGATGACATCCATAGCTTCGGTAATGGTCGAGCCCAGGCCTGCGAGGGCATTGACGAGTTGCTGCTTGGTATCCATAACGGTCCTTTCGACGGGTCAATTGTGCTTGGCGAAAATATACGTGACGCGATTGGTGGCAAAAGTGCGAAGTGCAGCGCACATTGGGGTCTTCACAGCTCGTGCATAGAACAGCTGTCCGCTTTCAGAACGTGGTAAGATAACACTCCACAAGCGGGGCTCGCCCCGTATGTTCCTTGAAAAGTCGACGGGTGTTGGGTGCTCGTGCCCAATGCCATCCAGACTTTCCCGGCATTCGGGGGCGACTGGTTTCGACACGATAGCTCTGAGAGAGGAAGCAAGCCGAGGTCTCCTCGCCTCGTTAAACAGGGGTACCGTCAAATTGAATTGACAACAACTCTTCTTTTGAGCCTATGGCTCTCGCTGCTTAGTTTATAGCGGCGCGTCAACCCGGTGATTTCCCCGACACCGGCGCGACGTCATTTTAGGGGAATGCTCCTGCGAACGTAATCGGTATGGCGCAGGCTAAGACCGAACCGGTTAGGACACCGCGAGCGTGTCGCTGCGCGCAAAGCGTCCGAGACAAAACCAGCGACTGAGCTTGGAGATGCCAATCAGGGGGCTTTCGTGGACCGGAGTTCGATTCTCCGCGCCTCCACCATAAGTAACAGGCAGGTAGATACCCATATCTACCTGCTATTTTTTTTCTTGTTCGTACCGCGGAGAATCGAACTCTATGCAGGGCGCGGGCGTAAAGAAAACGCGTAAGCGTTTTTAGCCCGCGGGCGAGGACGCCGGCAGGCGGCCGAAGCCGGTGCGGATTTGCGAAGCAAATACGCGGATTCTCCGCGCAAACTTCCGACTCAAAACGGATGCGATGTTATCGAATCTCAGCCTGCCATGCGCCGCATCAACGGAACCCCAAACCCGCGGAGAATCGAACTCTGTGCAGGGCGCGGGCGTAAAGAAAACGCTACGGCAACGCAGGGTGGGACGCGCTTTCCCAATGGCGGCCCAGGCGGAAAGTGCGTCCCGGAGTCCGCACTCAGACTGGGACGTGGTTTCCGGATGGCACATCAAGTGGAAACCGCATCCCGGAATCCTCATTCGGAATGGGATGCATTTTCCGGATGGGCTGTTGGCGGAAAGCTCATCCCGGAATCCCGCCTCAAACTGGGACGCGCTATCCGCTCCATCTTCTCAACTCCAAAACCTATGCGCCCTCCATTCCAAAACTGGGTAGAAGAAAGCCAAAACGCAATCGCAGGAGGTCAATATGACTGCAGAAGATAAGGCAAAGAACGCCGGCAAGGTCGCGCTCGTTCTGGAGGGCGGCAGCTTCCGCGGGCAATTTACCGCCGGCGTGCTCGACGTTCTCATGGAGGCCGGCGTCGAGATTCCGGCGGTATATGGCGTATCGGCCGGCGCCCTCAACGGCGTAAACTACAAGTCGCACCAGATCGGCCGTGCCAACCGCATCAACCTGGCTTTCTGCAACGACAACCGCTTCATGGGCGCCGCATCGTTTGCGTCCACGGGCTCCATCGTGGGTTACGACTTTATCTTCAACGATGTCCAGGACCGCCTGGACCCCTTCGACAACGAAACGTTCGACGCGAGCCCCATCGAGATGTACGCCGTCGCGACGGACATGCTCTTTGGAACCGCCACGTACCTGCCGGTCAAAAGCGCCGTACTTGACCTTGACGCCGTGCGCGCCTCGACGTCACTGCCGCTGGTGACGCCGCCGGTCGAGATAGACGGGCACAAATACGTCGACGGCGGCGTGGCCGATTCGGTTCCTATCGAGCATGTGCTCGAGGAGGCGGGCTTCGACCGTGCGGTTGTCATTGTCACGCAGGACCGTTCATACGAGAAAAAGCCCTACGAGTTTATGCCAGCCGCACGCGCTCGCTATGCCGACTACCCCTACCTGCTCGAGGCTATCGAGACGCGCCACGATCGCTACAACATCCAGCGCATGCATCTGTGGAAGTATGAGCGCGAGGGCCGCGCGCTGGTCGTCGCTCCGCAAAAGCCGGTCGAGGTCGGCCACGTTGAGCACGATCCGGCAAAGCTCCTCGACTTGTATATTCAGGGCCGCCAGGAGGCAAAGCGCTTGCTGGGAGATATCGAGGCGTTTGTCGAGCGCTAGCGTCGCGACGTCATGACCCATGGACGACATGTGCAGAAACTCTGGTCGGAGCCAAAATACCTGTTGACTCGGGCGGCGAGCGGGGTAATATGGACGGGTTACTTGCAGAGCCCCGTGAATCTCTGTAACAACACGTACTGTACATGGAGGAGTCTAAGTGATTTCGAAATCGACTCACTACGCCAAGCAGGGCGAGGTCCAGCGCAACTGGGTTCTCGTCGACGCCGATGGTGCTGTCCTGGGCCGTCTTGCCACCCAGATCGCAATGATCCTGCGCGGTAAGAACAAGCCCCAGTTCACGCCCAACAGCGACTGCGGCGACTTCGTTGTCGTCATCAACGCCGATAAGGTCCAGCTTACCGGTAACAAGGCCGACACGAAGACCTATTATCGCCACAGCGGCTACAACGGCGGCCTCAAGGCTGAGAGCTTCCGCCAGGCTATGGAGAAGCACCCGGAGAAGGTCATCGAGCGCGCCGTTCGCGGCATGCTGCCCAAGACCACCCTCGGCCGTGCCCAGATGACCAAGCTTAAGGTCTACGCTGGTGCCGAGCATCCGCACGCTGCCCAGAACCCCACGAAGATTGAGCTGGAGGCTTAAAGATGGCTGAGAACACCGTTGTCTACCAGGGTACCGGCCGTCGTAAGAACGCCGTCGCCCGCGTCCGTCTCGTCCCCGGCACCGGCAAGGTGACCATCAACAAGCGTGACGCCGAGCAGTATTTCGGCCGTCATCAGCTCGTTGAGAACGCCCTTGCTCCCTTCAAGGTGACCGACACCGCCGGTCAGTTCGACGTTATCGCTCTGTGCGATGGCGGCGGCATCTCCGGTCAGTCCGGCGCTCTGCGCCTGGGCATCGCTCGTGCTCTTCTGAACGCTGGCGATTACCGTGCTGACCTCAAGAAGGCCGGTTTCCTTACGCGCGATGCTCGCGTGGTCGAGCGCAAGAAGTACGGCCTCAAGAAGGCCCGCCGCGCTCCCCAGTTCTCCAAGCGCTAAGGTTTTATCTCCTTACGAGATACAATGTACAAGCGGGGCCTGCCGATTGCTCGGCGGGTCCCGCTTTTCTTTTTCGACTAGGGTGGGCGACTGCGTTTTGCCCACTTGGGAAGGAGCGATCCTATGCCCCAGAACATCTTCGGTACCGATGGCGTCCGTGGCGTCGCCAACGCCGACCTCTCGTGCGACCTTGCATTTCGTCTGGGCCGCGCGGCGACCAAGTTCCTTGGCCCGGACATTTGCATCGGTCGCGATACGCGTCTTTCGGGCACCATGCTCGAGAGTGCTCTGACCGCCGGCATCATGGCCGAGGGCGGCCGTCCGCACTGCTGCGGCGTTATCCCTACGCCGGCCGTGGCGCTGCTCACCGTCCAAAACGAGCTCGATGGCGGCATCGTCATTTCTGCTTCGCATAATCCGCCGGAGTTCAACGGCATCAAGTTCTTTAGCCGCAAGGGCATGAAGCTTCCCGACGCGGTTGAGGAAGAGATCAGCGCCTGGGTCATGTCCGAGGGGGCCATGGCTGCCGACACGCTGCCGACCGGCGCCGGTGTGGGTCACATCATCAAGATGAAGGACGCCCGCAAGGCATATGTCGATCATGCCATCAGCACGCTCGACGGCCTTAAGCTCGACGGCCTGGTTGTTGCCGTCGACTGCGGTCACGGTGCTTCCTGCCAGACCACGCCCGCCGCGCTGCAGCGCCTGGGCGCCACGGTCCATGCCATCAACACCGATTACTGCGGCACTGACATTAACGTTGAGTGTGGCTCCACGCACCTTGAGCCCCTGCGCGAGCTCGTGCTGCGCACCCACGCCGATATCGGCCTTGCCCACGACGGCGACGCCGATCGCGTGCTGTTCGTGGACAGCGAGGGCAACGAGATTGATGGCGACTACATCCTGGCTATCTGCGGCTCCGACCTTGCAGCTCGCGGCAAGCTCGCCAACTCCGAGATCGTCTCGACCGTCATGTGCAACCTGGGCTTCTCCATCGCAATGAAGGAGCAGGGCTTTGAGATGGTCCAGACCGCCGTGGGCGACCGCTATGTTCTTGAGCGCATGCTCGAGGACGGTGCTGTTATCGGTGGCGAGCAGTCCGGCCACATCATCTTCCTGGAGCACAACACCACCGGCGACGGTCTGGTGACGGCCCTGCAGCTTTTGGCCGTGCTCAAGCGCACCGGCCGCACCCTTACCGACCTTGCCGGCATCATGAAGAAGTACCCGCAGGTGCTCGTCAACGTGCATTCGGACAATAAGGCCGGCCTGGACGATTGCCAGCCCATTTGGGACGCCGTCGCTGCCGCCGAGAAGGAGCTTAACGGTCGCGGCCGCATCTTGGTGCGCCCGAGCGGTACCGAGCCGCTGGTTCGCGTTATGGCCGAGGCGGAGACGCACGAGCTGACCCAGCGTGTTGTTGACGATATCGTCGAGGTTGTCAAGCGCGAACTTCCCTAATGGCCAAAAACGGGTGCCAAGTGGTAAACTGACAAGGTTATTTTGATTGATTGGTATGTCCGAGGGGGAGCATGTTCACTAAAGTCCTAAGGTCTTTTGGTATGCGTGGTCGAGTCCTTACGCTGGATGCTCCCATCTCGGGTGATGTCATTCCGTTGTCCGAGGTCAATGACCAGACGTTTGCCACCGGCCTTTTGGGCCAGGGCGTGGCGATTCAGCCTACCGGCACGCGCGTGATTGCGCCGGCAGACGCCAAGGTCGAGGCCATTTTTCCCACGGGACACGCCGTTGCGCTCAACACGGTCGATGGCCTAGACGTGCTCATCCACGTTGGTTTGGACACTGTTCAGCTCGAGGGCAAGCACTTTACCGTACATGCGCAAGTGGGTGACATCGTCCATAAGGGCGATGTGCTCATCGAGTTCGATCGCGAGGCAATTGCTGCTGAGGGCTACGATGTGACGGTTCCCATCTTGGTGTGCAACTCCGTTGAGTTCTCGAGCATCAAGGGTTCCGTTGGCGAGCATGTCGAGGAGATGGACCAACTCATCGTTGCTCGCGAGCGCTAGTGAGCGCGCTCGGCCTTTAGCCTACAATTCAAACACGTTTACGGAGGGCGCCCTTGAAAGAGGACGCCCTCCGTGGCAAGATGGGATTTGTCCGAAGCTAAACAGCTTTGGGTCACCGTGGACGGGCAGGGGCCTCGACGCGGGTAGACACGAGACATATACATTACGCGACCTCGCCCTGGTGGCCGCACACGTTGGTTGCGGCCGACGCGGGCCGCGGGCAAGTGCTTGTAAGGGGAGCCTTGCCTCTCTTGTACGAGAAAGGACGCGTAATGAAGATCATTAAAGCTAAAGACTACGAGGATATGAGCCGCAAGGCCGCCAATATCATCTCGGCCCAGGTTATCCTCAAGCCCGATTGCGTGCTGGGTCTTGCCACCGGCTCCACCCCGATTGGCGCCTACAAGCAGCTCGCCGCTTGGTACGAGAAGGGTGACGTCGACTTTGCCGAGGTCAGCACCTACAACCTCGACGAGTATCGTGGCCTTTCGCACGACGATCCCCAGAGCTACCACTACTTTATGCGTGAGAACTTCTTCGATCACATTAACATCGACCTGAACAACACGCATGTGCCCGATGGCTCTAATCCCGACGCTGCCGCTGCCTGCTCTGAGTACGACAAGATCGTTGCTGCCGCCGGTTACCCTGATCTGCAGCTGCTCGGCATCGGTAACAACGGTCACATTGGCTTCAACGAGCCCGATGACCACTTCTCCAAGGGTACGCACTGCGTCGACCTTACCGAGAGCACTATTCAGGCCAACAGCCGCCTGTTCGACAGCATCGACGACGTGCCCCGTCAGGCCTACACCATGGGCACTCAGACCATCATGTATGCCCGCATGATCCTGGTCGTCGCCAACGGCGAGGCCAAGGCGCAGGCCGTGCATGACATGTGCTATGGTCCGGTTACCCCCCAGTGCCCTGCCTCGATCCTGCAACTGCACACCAACTGCGTTGTCGTTGCCGACGAGGCCGCCCTTTCGCTCTGCGAGTAGCGAAAGCCTATCACCTCGACATAGCTTTGCCGAAGGCCTCCGCTTTGCGGGGGCCTTTTTGCTGAGCGCGCGCCGTGTGCTTGACGAAAATCTTGCCGCGAACTTGACGGGTGCGTTAGGTGCAGCATGATTCATTCCATAACAGATACTATGCATAAATGCTATGAAAAGGTCGTAGACGGTAGCTGGCGTTAGGTGAGTTGCGCAACACAATTGAACAGCGCTCATTTGAGGTACACTGCCAAAGGATGGGACAAGCTGGCAAGCGCATTGACCTGCGCAAAGACTGATTGGTTGGGGGATAAGTTTCAATCGGACCACGCTGAACAAAAACTTGCCATTTGCGTACCAACAAACATCCTAAACCGTAGTATCGCTCTATTCATCTAGCGATACATATGGTCTAGCGTTACGGTGTCCATGTGGTCGAGTTGAGGAGCGGGCATGGTTAACGATTTGGGCAATATGGACGACCTCGAGCTTATGCCGCTGGGCAGTAGTTATACGGTGCGGCGCGATCGCTTGATGAACGAACTTATCGCCAAGGGCCGAAAGGCCGGCATCGTAGTCCTCTACGCGCCTGATGGCTTTGGGAAAACCTCGGTGCTGCTGCAGTATGCCCAAGAGGTTAAAAACGATCCGACGCGAGGTCCCGTGCGGATCATCGAGGCAGACCGCGCCATTGGGCGCGAGGTGTTTATGCAGCTCGAGGTCGTTACCGAAGAGCTTAAGGACAAGCCGCACTCCCTGATTGCAATCGATAACGTGCCTAACCTCAGCCAGGGCGAGACTGAGGAGCTGATCGACCGAATCCGAAGCCTGCGTGCTATGGGGGTTGGGGTCTTTATGAGCTGCCGTCCTTCGAATCGCCAGCTGATTCATGGACTAGGCGATTCGATTAAAGTCAACGCGCAGATGCTCAAGGTGCATGCCTATGAGTATTCGGCGTGGACATCTGCGTTTTCGATCAGCACATCGCTCGACTTCTATCAACTTACGCAGGGCGTGCCCGAGCTCGTCTCGGCTATGCAGTCGGGACTCTACGGGCAGGGAGACGTTGCCCAGATGCTCGAAAACGAGATCGTCAATATCTACGGTGCGGCACTTGTTGATCTGGCGTCGCTCGAGAACAACGCCCTGTTTAGTGTGGCATGCTTGATGGTCTTAATGGGTGAGGGCAATATTTCGGAGCTCGAGGCTTGCGGCGTTAGACTTTCGGCGATTGACCAGTCCTATCTTGTCCGCGATTATCCCATTTTTGGCGTTGATCCGGCAGACCGGAGCTTTACCTGCTTGGGTACCGAGGACAACGCGCGTCTGCGATTGCGCAAGCTGGTCGCCGAAATTCGCCCCGAACTCGTTGTGCGGGCGGCGCGTATATTGATTAAAGCGGGGCGCTGCGATACCGCGATGGACCTTGCTGACGCGTTTTTGGACCGCAGTGCGGTGTTGGAGCTTGCCGGACAGTATGGGGTCGATCTGGCCCTGACGGGGCATGGAGGGGATGTTTGCCGCGCGGCGCTGGGAAAGACCGAGTCAGATGGCCGGGCATCGGAGCCGACGCCTGACGAGGCGCTCGGCATCTATCTGGCGGCGGTGAGCGTCTCCAATACAAAGCTCGCGCGGTATATGGCCTCAATTATCGAGCATGCGGGCGAGCAAGCGATTTGCGAGCTCGATCCCGTGTCGTGGAAGGTGGCGCACGCGTTTACGGCTGCCTGTTATGGAGATGGTGGTCTGGGGCTTCCGGCAAGCCATGCAACGTTGGAGAGTGAGGCGTCTTGTGCCGCACTCGACATGCTGTCCGCACATGTCGAGATAAAGCATGGGCTGACCGAGCGGGCGAAGGGCGGCGAGATCCTCGCGGGGCTCAAAACGGATAAGGCCTACGATTGCGAGCTCGATATCGCGGGGACGTTTGTGCGGGCGGACCGCATGTTGACGGAGCTGTTTGATGGGTCGTATGCAGGGACTGACGAGCGTGATGACGAGATGGCCCTGACGCTCGAGGCACTCGAAGCGCGTGGAATCCGAGCACTCGCCATCTGGGTGCGCATGGTATTATCGGCGCGGCGTCTGCTTGCCGGCATGCCGGTGACCGACGAGCAGACATTCAATGAGCTCGACCGTTTTGCCGTGCGCGTGCGTGACAATCAAGTCCAGTTGTTTGGCTTGATACTGGAAGGCTGGCAGTCGCTGGCTGAGGGGCGTCCGGTCAATGCCAAATTCCGTGCGGTGCAGGTGCTCAGACTTGCCGAGGAATCGATTGGATACATACGCGACAACGCACTGCTGCTAGAGCGCGCGGCGTACTTACGCAATACATCGATGGTATCGGTGCGCGAAGAGGCAGAGCTGCTCGATTTGAGCCGAACGCAGGTCGGTGGTGCCGAGGCATGGATGGTGGCGCTGCATTTGGCCTCCGCGGGCCGCGATAGCGACCTTGCAGCCTGGATGTCCATGAACCGCCTAGGGATTTTGGATCCGTCGTATCGGCTGTTTGCGCGTCTTGCGATGCATTGTCTGGGTGAGCCGGCTGCTAGAATTCGAAAGAAGCTCCCGGTGCGCGAGCTGTCGCGGTATTCGCTGCGTGACGACTTTGAGGGCGAAGGCGAGCGTCTGTTCCAGGCCGGCGATGCCGAGGGTGTCGATGTGATTGGCCATATCGAGATCCGCATGTTTGGGGCGTTTCGCGCCGAGCGCGACGGGTTTCCCATCACGGATAAGATGTGGCGCCGCAAGAAAGCGGCGACGCTTGCCGAGCGGCTTGCGCTGGGCATGGATGCACTGGTCGACCGCGAGACGCTGGCTATGGAGCTGTGGCCCCATGCCGAGTTCAATAGCGCCCGTAACAATCTGTACTCGACGATATCGCGCCTGCGTTCGGCCTTGGGGCCGACACCGGATGGCAAGTCGTGTGCGCTGATTCAAAACGAGTGCATTGGGCTTAACGGCGATTACGTCAAGACCGACGTGCGGTTGTTTGATCAGATAAGCCGCGAAGTTTTGGGAAATCGCACGGGTGCGCGCGGACCCCATCTGATCGAGCTGTGCCTTAAGATCGAGCAGCTCTATGCCGGCCCGTTGTATGTTCCCAATGGCTGTAATCCCACCTACTTTTTGCGTATGCGGCGCATTATGGAATCGAAGTATATCGACTGCATGATTCGGGGCGCGAATGCCGCCCTAGAAGAAAACGACCTGCAGTCGGCGGTATGGCTGGTGGAGTCGGGGCTGCGGCAAGAGACGGCGCGCGAGGACATGGTGCGTTGCGCTATGCGCGTCTACGGTGCGGCGGGGCGACGACGCGATATCGTCGAGCTGTACAGTGGGCATATGCATCACCTGAGGGAGCAGGTCAATGGCGTGCCCGAGCCCGAGACGCGGCGTCTGTACGAGCGCTTGGTGGAGGGTAGGCTTAACCGCGTGCTCGTCGAACGATAAAAAATGAGCGTCCGAATTGCTCGGACGCTCGCAAGCTTGATGTATGTTGGCTGCCGGATCGTTGGCTCTTAGACGAGCTTAATCTTCTCGATGTCCTTGCGCGAGGACTCGCGATACAGCGAGAACTTGCGGCCGATAACCTGAACAACGTCTGCATGGCAGCGCTCGGCGAGCTCTTCGGCGGCCTCGCGGGCAGAAAGACTGGAACCATCGAGTACGGAGCACTTAACGAGCTCGTGCTTCTCCAGGTAGGCGACCGTCTGCTCGACGGTGCCCTCGTTGATGTCGGACTTGCCGATGATGATGGCGGGGTTGAGGTGATGGGCCATGCTGCGAAGCTGCTTGACCTGGGCTCCTGTCAGTGCCATGGGTTCTCGCTTTCTATGTTATGGGGCGCCCCGCGATGGGGCCTTAATCTACGTGAGCTGTCCCACGATAGCGCAGGAACGGCGCGGTGTGGGGCATGTTTGCCCAGTTCAAAAAGAATGCGGATGCCGAGCGGGAGAACAGCGCGGGTTACAGGCGGACGTGTACGGCGGCCGAAAGCGGTCTATGGACGGCCCGAAGAGACCGGCTCCCATGCAATAAACGCCCAACGGACCTTGCGGACGTGGTCGAGCATGTAACGCCCCTGCGGCACGCCCTTGGACCCTGGCTCGCCGGCATGGGGATTCTCAATCATATGCTGAGCGATGTAGTCGCGTAGTCGGTCAATCTTATCCTCGTTACCGTGCTCGAGCATGCGGGAGAAGTCCGCCACGCCTGCCTCAAGGCTATCGAAGGTATCGCGACGAGGCGATTCAAAGTACGTAACCTGCGGCAGGGCACCCATCTGAATGAGGATGTTAAAGGCATACACAAAGCCATTACTGCAGGTAACCGAGGCACCGATGGCGTTCATCAGGTGCAGGTCATAGCGCGGGCTGGAGTTGGCGACCATCGTGACAGCACAACGCCGACGAGCCGTTCGATCAAGCTTGGCAAGCACGCCTTTTAGGTTGGTCGTGGTGACAGAGCGACTGGCAAAGGCAACATCTACCGCTTTCGCGACCGGTCCAACCAAGTCCCAGTCATCATCCCAAGCAAGCTCAAGCGGTGTAATGCGATCCTCGAGCCCATAGTACTCAATGCCAGCATCAAGCGTGCCCAACATAGCAGGGGAAAAGTCAGCAGCAATCACAGGATGTCCGTCCTGCGCAAGCGGAATAGCAATCGACCCAGCCCCACACCCCATATCAAGCACCGACTCACCAGGCTCAAGCGCTAACAGCTTCATAAAATCCCGAGCATACGGAGCAGTCTCAAGCGGCCGAAAATGCCGAGCCCGCTTATCCCACTCAAAAGAATCATCAGCCCGTCGCCGACCAGCCTGCAAGCGCATCCATTCGCCATTCCAATCAGCAGAAAGCAGCTCAGAGCGAGCATCCCCATCAACCACGGGCCAACCTCCTAGCAACAAAAAAGCGACTCCTCCCAAAAGAAGAGCCGCAACCAGCATATATCAGAAAGAACCGATCCAACGCCAAACCGTCGCACCAGCAAAGTAGGGCAGAAGCGAAGCGACTGCCAAAGGGATTGAACCCAACCGAGGTCCCGTTGTGCGGGAGCCCCGGGGAGGGCAAATATATAAGGTCGATCGCGAGTTCCGCACGAGCCGGAGAGCGCTTAATGTGCTCTCCGAGCGAGTCAGGACTGTCCGAGCAGGCGACCTTATATATTTGCCCTCCCCGGGGCTCCTCGCCAGTCCCCCTCAGCTAGTTCTTGAGCGAGTTCAGCGGTGCCGGGAAGCGTCCGCCGCGGTGGGCAAGCACGGTGCCGGCGTTGGGGTTCACCGGCATGATGGGCGCACGGCCGAACAGGCCGCCGTACTCAACGCAGTCGCCCACGCCCTTGCCGATGGCGGGAATCACGCGGACGGCCGTGGTCTTGTTGTTGATGACGCCGATAGCCATCTCGTCGGCGATGATGCCGGCGATGGTCTCGACCGGGGTGTCGCCGGGGATGGCGATCATGTCCAGGCCGACGGAGCACACGCAGGTCATGGCCTCGAGCTTCTCGAGCGAAAGCGCGCCGGCCTCGACGGCGGCGATCATGCCGGCATCCTCGGACACGGGGATAAAGGCGCCGGAGAGACCACCCACGCTGGAGCTGGCCATGACGCCGCCCTTCTTGACGGCATCGTTGAGCATGGCGAGCGCGCAGGTCGTGCCCGGGCCACCGCAGGTGCCAACACCGATGATCTCGAGGATGCGGGCAACGGAGTCGCCGATGGCAGGCGTGGGAGCCAGCGACAGGTCGACAATGCCCTTCTCGACACCCAGGCGATGGGCGGCCTCGCGGCTCATGAGCTCCCCGGCGCGGGTGATCTTAAAGGCGGTCTGCTTAATCTTTTCGGCGACTTCCATCATCGATGCGGAATCGGGCAGCGTCTCCAGGGCTGCGGCCATAACGCCGGGGCCCGAAACGCCTACGTTGATGACGGCGTCGGCCTCGCCACCGCCGTGGACGGCGCCCGCCATAAACGGGGAGTCCTCGACCATATTGGCAAAGCAGACAAACTTGGAAGCGCCGACGGAGTCCTGGTCGGCCGTGAGCTTAGCGGCGTCGATGATGGTCAGCGCAGCCATGAGTACGGCGTCCATGTTGATGCCGGCACGCAGACTGGCGACGTTGACGCTGGAGCAGACGCGGCTCGTGGTGGCGAGCGCCTGCGGGATGGACTGGATGACGCGGCGGTCGGCGTCGCCGATGCCCTTCTGAACGAGTGCGGAGAAGCCACCCAGGTAATCGATGCCGAGCGTCTCGGCCGCGCGGTCGAGGGCATGCGCGATGGGGGTGAGGTCCTCATCCTTGCAGCACGCGGCGATCTGCGCCACCGGGGTGACGGAGACGCGCTTGTTGACGATGGGGATACCGTACTCGCGCTCGAGGTTCTCGGCGGTCTCGACCAGGTGCTCAGCCGTGTGCGTCACGTGGTCGTAGATCTTCGTGCACATGCGGTCGAGGTTCTCGTCGCCGCAACCCATGAGCGAAACACCCATGGTGATGGTCCTGATGTCGAGGTTCTGCTCCTCAACCATGCCGCGGGTTTCCGCGATTTCTGCGGGCGTGATCGCCATCCTTGCGCTCCTATCTGCCAAAACGAGCATAGTCTTATCTATTCTAACGTGCCGCACGTGCCAAGTGGCGCGTGCGGCACGTTTTGGTGCTCGGTTGTTTCCGTTGTGTTACTGCCCAAAGACCTCTTCGGCGATGCGCGCGCTCTCGGCGGCGTCCTTGGCGTAGTAGTCCGCGCCGATCTGCTTGGCGTATTCGGGGGTGAGCACGGCGCCGCCCACGATGATCTTGACGCCTGGGACCTCGGCATGAAGTAGCTTGATGGTCTCCTCCATGGCGACGACCGTGGTGGTCATAAGCGCCGAAAGGCCGACGAGCTTAATGTCGCGCTCCTTGACGGTCTTGAGCACCTCCTGCGGATCGACGTCGCGACCCAGATCAAAGACGGTATAGCCGTAGTTATCGAGCAGCATCTTAACGATGTTCTTACCGATATCGTGGATGTCACCTTTAACGGTGGCCACGCAGATCTTACCCTTGTCGGCAATCTCGCCGGCGGGCATCAGGCGCTTGATGGTGTCGAAGCCCACGCGTGCGGCTTCGGCCGAGGCCATGAGCTGCGGCAAGAAGAACTTGCCCTGGTCAAAGAGGACGCCAACCTCGTCGAGGGCGGGGATAAAGTGGTTGTTGATGAGGTCCATGGCGTCGTGATCTGCCAGCAGACGCTCGGTCTCGGCCGCGATTTCGCCCTTGCGGCCCGAGACGACCATGTGGCGGATGGGGTCGTCGTTGCCGTCGGTGCCAGCAGCGGGCACAGTGTCGGTCGACACTGCCTGAGCCGCCGCCGGGTTCGCGGCGATCTTGTACGGATCGGTCCAGCCGGCGTAGCGCTCGATGTATCCGGTCGAGCCCTCGTCCTCAACGCTCAGGACGCGATAGCTGTAGACGGTATCCATAAAGCGCTTGGAACCCGGGTTCATGATGGGGGCATCCAGACCTGCACCAAAGGCGGCGGCCAAAAAGACCGAGCCCAGCAGCGGCCGCGCGGGCAGGCCAAAGCTGATGTTCGATACGCCGAGTGCGCACTTGACGCCCAGGCGCTCCTTGCACAGAGACATGGCACGTAGAATCTGCTCAGCCTGGCGCTGGTTGGTCGAGGCGGTCATGACCAGGCAGTCGATGAGGATGCGGTCCGGGCCGATGCCGTAATGGGCGGCCTCGGCCACGATGCGCTCGGCGATGGCGAAGCGGGCCTCGGCGGTATCGGGGATGCCGCCCTCGTCGAGCGTAAGGCCGACGACGTTGGTGCCGTAGTGGGCCACCAGCGGAAAGATCTCATCCATGATCTGTTGTTTGCCATTGACCGAGTTGATGATGGGCTTGCCGGCGTAGCGGCGCACGGCGGCCTCGACGGCTGCGGGGTCGGTGGAGTCGATCTGCAGCGGCAGCAGCGTGGAGCCCTGGAGCTGCTCGGTGGCCTGCTGGATGACCTTGACCTCGTCGATCTCGGGCAGGCCCACGTTGACGTCCAGGATGTCGGCGCCCTGCTCCTGCTGGCTGATGCCCTGACTCACGACGTAGTCCAGGTCGCCATCGCGCAGGGCCTGCTGCAGGCGCTTTTTGCCGGTGGGGTTGATGCGCTCGCCGATGACGGCGATCTTGTGGCCGTCGCAGGGGAGGTCCACGACCGTCTGGGCGCTCGTGACCGACATGCTGGGCTTGCGGTGGCGCGGGCTGGGCGTGTGGTTGTCGATAAGCGTGCGCAAGGCCGCCATGTGCGCCGGCGTGGTGCCGCAGCAACCGCCCACGACGCTCACGCCGTCCTCGATCATGCCGGCGACGGCCTCGGCGTACTCGGGTGCCTGGATATCAAAGACGGTATTGCCGTCATCGTCCACGCGGGGCAGTCCCGCATTGGCCTGCACCATAACGGGTTTGTCGGTGACGGTGAGCATGCGCGCGGCGAGCCCTCGGAGCTCGGCCGGGCCCTGGCTGCAGTTGATGCCCAGGACGTCGGCGCCGATGGCGTCGAGGGTGATGGCGGCGACCTCGGGGCTCGTGCCCAAGAAGGTGCGGCCGTCTTCCTCAAAGGTCATAGTGGCAAAGACGGGCAGGTCGGAGTTCTCGCGGCAGGCGAGGACGGCCGCCTTGATCTCGGCCAGGTCGGTCATGGTCTCGATAATAAAGAGGTCGACGCCCGCAGCGACGCCGGCGCGCACCTCCTCGGCAAAGAGGTCGTAGGCCTCGTCAAAGCTGAGGGTGCCCAGGGGGCGCAGCAGGGCGCCGATGGGGCCGATGTCGCCGGCGACGTAGCGGGCGCCGGCCTCGCGGGCGCAGGTGACTGCCGCGGCAAAGACGTCTGCCACGGTGGCGGCGCCGTCGAGCTTGTGGGCGTTGGCGCCAAAGGTGTTGGCGGTGATCACGTCACAGCCAGCTTCGACGTACTGACGCTGGATATCGGTGATGACCCGGGGTTCCTCAAAGTTGAGCAGTTCGGGCAGGGCGCCTGCCTTCATGCCGGCGGCCTGCAACATGGTGCCCATGCCGCCGTCAAACAGCAGGTGCCCGGTGCCCTCGATGGCGGCACGCAGGCGATCGTCCTTAATGCGAAGGTCATCGATCGTGCGCGTTTTGTACGCGGCACCGTTGCAGCGCGCAGCATTGACGGGTGCCGCCAGCGCGGCACCGTCCAGATCATGAGTGATAAGCGGAGTAAACATCGATGGCTCCTAATGGCTGGAATAGCAGGTGGTGTGGGCGGCGCGGAAGCGGCAGTGCTCACGCATGCGGCAGATATTGCAGGTGGGGCGGCTCTGGGCGTCGTGGACTTCGCCGTCAAACAGGCCGATCACCGCGGTCACGCTCTTGGTGGGCATGAGCAGGCTGGTGGGGGTGACGGTCAGGCCGATGAGCCGCGTGGCGTTGAGCGCATTGACGATCGAGCGCTGGGCCGAGAGCGGGCAGTCGCCATAGCCGGGACTAAAGCGCCAGTTGCCGGCGAGCCCATGTGCGGCGGCCGCGGCCTTGACTTGCTGGTCCATCTGCTCGACGGCGGCTTCTACATAGGCAGAGCATGCGGCGTCGAGCACGGCGCCTTCCAGAGGTTGCTGGGTTCCGGTGGTTCGCAGGCGGCGTTCGGCAGACATCCCGAGGGTACATGCCATGAGCGCCGCCAGGCGGGCGTCTTTGAGATGTCGATAGATATCACGACCCCGCAGCTCAACATTGGTGCCAACCAAGCGGATGCAGGGCTCGCCCTGCTCGTCAACGCCCGTGGCATCGACGGCAAACACGCGTCGCACGCCGCGGGGCTCGATATCCAGCTCTAGGCGCTCGACCACAAGCTCAATTCGTCGTGACAGCTCGGGCTCAATCTGCTGGCCGCCGTAGCCCAGATACTGCAGCATCTCGGCACGGTCGACACGAGGGTGGTGAGCAGCGTCGATACGGTAAAGCGCCGGCGACGCAAGGTCGGCCGGCACTTCAACAACGGTTGTATCGACGTGCGGTTTTTCCATTACCCTAGGCGCTCCATAATGGTCGCGGCGATTGCAGGACGGTTCATAGTGTACAGGTGCAGACCGTCGGCGCCATGCTCCTTGAGGTCGCAAAGCTGGTGGGCGGCATAATCCACGCCGGCTGCCTGCAGGCTCTCGGGGTCGTTCTCGTACTTGGCGAGGATCTTGATGACGGGGGAGGGCAGCGACGCGCCGCACATAAAGACCATGCGGCTGATCTGCGACTTGCCCATAAACGGCATGATGCCCGCGGTAATGGGCACGGTGATGCCGGCCTTGTCGGCAAGCTCGCGGAAGCGATAGAAGCACTCGTTATCAAAAAAGAGCTGTGTCACAAAGAAGCTCGCGCCGGCGTCTTGCTTTTGCTTGAGGTGCTCGACCGAGAGGTTGAGATCCTCGCAGGCAATGTGGCCTTCGGGGTAGGCTGCGGCGCCCACGCAAAAGCCGGCGTCGACGAGCTCGGGGATGAGGTCGCGGGCGTAGGCGTAGTCCGAGGCGGGCTTGTCGTCCTCGGTCGCGCCAGCGGGCAGGTCGCCGCGCAGGGCCAGCACGTTTTCCACGCCGGCCGAGCGATACTCGTCGATCTTGGCGGCGATATCGGCGCGCGAGCGGCCCATACAGGTAAGGTGTGCCACCGAGGGTGTATCGAATTCGCTCGTAATCATATGCGCGATGGGGGCGGTGGTGGCACCGTTACCCGAGCCGCCGGCCGAGCAGGTGACCGAGACAAAGCTCGGCGAAAGCTTGCACAGATTGCCTGCCACCTCGCGAGCCGTGTCGAGGGTAAGCTCGCCCTTGGGCGGGAACATCTCAAACGAAACGGGCGCGGTGCCCTGGGATGCTGCCTGCTTAAAAACCTCGTCGACGCGCATATCGTGCTCCTTTAGATACTTAATAGTGTGATGTGTTGTAAGGATTCTACAGCACCACTGTGCCACGATGGAGTTTCACTCGCTATTTGGGGATACCAATCAAAGATGCTTCGCTATCGGCATTTTCTATAACAGGGCGGTCAATGTAGGATGGGGCTATATTGAATGGTATCTGATACGAAATACCAGTTAATAAAGCCCCGTCCCAAATTGACCACCCTTAAACCATGGGGAGAGGTCTGCAATTTATGCAGTTGATTGGCTGTTGAGGGTGGCAACACCGCCTCGATAGGGTAACCTCATTGATTGGTTTCGTGACAGCAACATAACGGTAATGTCGCGGAAACACGACGAGCCTAATCTATGACTCGTTCGTTAGTAATCAACACCGCTTCTCACGCGGTGCCGATACGAAGGGAGTTCCGTATGGCCGAACTTACTGACCGCTTCGGGACCATGGTGTTCTCTGAGGAAGTCATGAAGGACTACCTCCCCAAGGACATTTGGAAGCGCCTTGCTGCAACCCTCGAGGGCGGTGAGCCGCTCGACCTGGATGTGGCCAACGCCGTTGCCCACGCCATGAAGGTCTGGGCCATCTCCAAGGGCGCGACGCACTACGCACACTGGTTCCAGCCGCTTTCGGGCATTACTTCCGAGAAGCACGACAGCTTCCTGGAGCCCAACCACGACGGCACCGCTATTACCAAGTTTACGGGCAAGAACCTCATCCAGGGCGAGCCCGATGCCTCCAGCTTCCCCAACGGCGGCCTGCGTGCCACCTTCGAGGCCCGTGGCTACACCGCTTGGGATCCTACCAGCCCCGCCTTCATTAAGGACGATGTCCTGTGCATCCCCACGGCCTTCTGCTCCTACACGGGCGAGGCCCTGGACAAGAAGACCCCGCTGCTGCGCTCTATGACCGCGCTCTCGCGTGAGTCCAAGCGCGTTTTGGCGCTGTTTGGCAAGACCCCCAAGAAGGTCGTTCCTTCCGTGGGCGACGAGCAGGAGTACTTCCTGATCAAGAAGGACGCTTACCGCAAGCGCAAGGACCTGGTCATCACCGGCCGCACCCTCTTTGGTGCTGCTCCCTGCAAGGGCCAGGAGCTCGAGGAGCACTACTTTGGCGCTATCCGCCCCACCGTCTCGGCTTATATGAAGGACCTGGACGATGAGCTGTGGGCGCTTGGTATTCCCGCCAAGACCAAGCACAACGAGGTCGCTCCTTGCCAGCATGAGCTCGCCCCTGTCTATGGCGAGGTCAACGAGGCCATTGACCAGAATCTGGTCATGATGGAGAAAATGAAGCTCATCGCCTCCCGCCACGACTTGGTCTGCCTGCTGCACGAGAAGCCCTTCGAGGGCATCAACGGTTCGGGCAAGCACAACAACTGGTCGCTTGGCACCGAGTCCGAGAACCTGCTCGACCCGGGCGACACCCCGCTCGACAACCTGCAGTTCATCGTCTTCCTCACCGCGGTGATCGAGGCCGTCGATAACTATCAGGAGCTCCTGCGTGCCTCCGTTGCCTCGGCCGGCAACGATCATCGTCTGGGCGCCAACGAGGCTCCTCCGGCGATTATGTCCATCTTCCTGGGCGACCAGCTTACCGAGGTCGTCGAGAAGATCATCGATGGCAAGGCTTCCGTCCATGCCACGCGCGGCGTGCTCGACCTGGGCGCCGATACCCTGCCCAAGCTGATGCAGGACAACACCGACCGCAACCGCACCTCCCCGTTCGCCTTCACCGGCAATAAGTTCGAGTTCCGTGCCTGCGGCTCCGAGCAGAACGTCTCCGACTCCAACCTGGTGCTCGATGCCGCCGTGGCCAAGTCGCTCAAGTCCTTCGCCGACGCACTCGAGGGTACGCCCGAGGATAAGTTCCAGGACGCCGCGCTCGAGTACTGCAAGAAGGTGCTGACCGATCACCAGCGCATCCTGTTCTCCGGCGACGGTTACTCCGACGAGTGGCCCATCGAGGCCGAGAAGCGCGGCCTTGCCAACAACAAGACCACGGCCGACGCCCTGCCCGCCTTTGTTTCCGATAAGGCCATTGCGCTCTTTGAGGAGACGGGTGTCCTGACCAAGGCCGAGGCCCAGTGCCGTTACGACTGCAAGCTCGAGAAGTACAACAAGCTCATGAACATCGAGGCTACCACGATGGTTCGCGAGGCGCGTCGTACCTATCGCCCGGTCATTACCGCCTACGCCACCAAGGTCGCTAAGGGCCTCGAGACTATTCGTGCCGCCGGTGCTGAGGCCGCCATGCAGTGCGAGCAGAACACGCTCAACAAGCTCTGCAACGGCATCACCGCCATCAACGACTCCATCAAGGCGCTCGACGCCGTGCATCAGAAGGCCGAGGCTCTCGATGGCCAGGAGCAGGCCAATGTGTATGCACACGAGGTCGTTCCCGCTATGGATACGCTGCGCGCCGCCGTGGACGCCATGGAGGAGATCGTTGCCGCCGACTACTGGCCGGTCCCGACCTACGACGACATCCTGTTCTACGTGTAGAACGTAACTGACATATCGTCACGGTATTGAGCCGGGGTCCGCATCGCGCGAGCCCCGGCTTTTTGTTTGAGAAGGACGCTTTGAAGCCCGTTTTGCAACTGATTCACCCACGCAATAAGGGGTCGTGGGCAAAAAACGTCAAATATGAGTACTGTCACAAGTGCTGTAGCATTATTTTTTTGTAAAATATGCTGTGTTACGCAACATATGTCCAAGTACTTAGCTGATAAAAGCCTGCAATTCTTCCGCCGTAGGATTCCTGGCGTCTAAATCGCCTTCTGGTGATATGCAATCGCTGTTACTAAATTGGTAACAGTACTCATATTTGCTATTTTTTGCCCACGGGCCCTTGGATGACAGTGTGATTTAATGCCCTCGGGGTTCGAATCCCCGGCACATGGATAGCAAAAAGCCCGTCACCGCAAGGGCAACGAGCTTCTCAGTTTAAATTGTGCCCCCAGCGGGATGTCCGCGTGCGGCTGGCGCCGCCCGCCTTCGCTGCGTCACTTCGCTCCTTGCGTGCTGCGCTGGAAAACGCTTCGCGTTTCCACAGCTCCGCACCCTGTCGGGTTCGAATCCCGGCACATGGATAGCAAAAAGCCCGTCACCGCGAGGGCAACGGGCTTCTCAGTTTAAATGGTGCCCCCAGCGGGATTCGAACCCGCGATATCCACCTTGAAAGGGTGGCGTCCTTGGCCGCTAGACGATGGGGACAGCGGGAAAGAGTATAGCAGACTTTTTTGCCGGCGCGTATATCGTTGGCAAACTGGAAAACCACCACAAAGGTGCCTGTCCCTTTGTGGTGGTGAGGTGCTAGGGGAGCAGCTTCATGGCTGCGTCGTGGGCGGTGTGCTCGTAGGTGTCGTCGAGGGGCTTGAGCGGCAGCAGGGCTGTGGCCTGCGCATCGCCGCGGCGCTCGAGGGCGTGGGCGATGAGCCAGTCGGCAAGCTCGGGGTTCTTGGGCAGCGCCGGTCCGTGTAGGTACGTGCCGATGACGCCCTTGTAGATCAGACCCTCGAAGCCGTCGTCGCCGTTGTTGCCGGTACCCGTGACGACGGACGTTCCGAGTGGCATGGCATTGGCGTCCAAAAGCGTGCGGCCACCGTGGTTCTCGAATCCCACAAAGGGCTCGGGTGCCAGGTCGGTCTTGACGGCGACGTTGCCGATCAGTCGGTCGGAGCCGCGTACAGTTTCGGCGGCAATGACGCCCAAGCCCTCGATGCGATCGTCGCCCATGTAGTACGAACGGCCGAGCAGCTGATAGCTGCCACAGATGGCAAGCAGTGTGCCGCCGTCCTCAACATAGGCCGCAACCTTGTCTTTTTGAGCGAGCAGCTCGTGCGCCACGGCCAGCTGGTCGCGATCGGAGCCGCCGCCCATCATGACGATGTCGGCGTCGGCGAGATCGAGCACCTCGCCCATGCGGACTTCGTCCACGCGAACGGGGATGCCGCGCCAGGCGCAGCGGCGTTCGAGGGCGATGACATTGCCGCCGTCGCCATAGAGGTTGAGGGCATCGGGATACAGGTAGACGATGCGCAGCGGGCGTGAGAGCTCGACCGGCTCGACGCCGACGGGGACGGCGCTGCCATCGGCGCACGTTGCGGCGTGGGCGGCAACCGTAGCCGCATCGGTGTCTTTGAGTCCATCGAGCTCCTTGACCAGCGGCGGAAAGGCCGTGTAGTTGGCGACGGCATAGAAAGTGTCGCCGGCGGCTTCATCCACAACGGCGCCGATCGCCTGCTCGATATTCGAGATGATGGCGGCATCGATGCCGGCGTACTTGAGGCGCACCTGCATGTCGTGCGCGCGCGTGCCGCCGGCAAAGGCGACAAGCCCCGTTGTGTCGGCGATGCGCTCAAAGTCGACGTCGTAGATCCACGACACATCGTGGCCGTCGGCATCGTTGTCGTTGAGGAAGAAGGCGCAGAGCCTGCCGCCTGCCGTTTTAATGGACTGAATCTGGCGATCGAAACCCACGGGATTCTTGGCCAGGTTTGCCTCGACGGTTCGGCCGGCGATATTCCAACGGCCCATGCGTCCGCCTGCTGGCACGTAGGCATCGAGCGTGGGCTGCAGGTGAGCTGCGTCCACGCCCAGCTCGCGCGCCGCAAAGAAGGCCGCGGCAACGTTGTAGACCATGTACAGGCCGTTATAGCGCGTGGCGATGTGCGTGGCAGGTGCGTCGGCATCGGGTCCAAAGTTCAAGTCAAAGCTGTAGCCGTCACAGCCGAGCTCCACGCCCGTCACGCGACGGACAAGCCCGGGGCGGGCCCAGCCGCACGAGGGACAATGGTATGCGCCAAGCTGTCCGTACTGCACATAGTCGTACTCCAACGGCGCGTTGCACTGTGAGCAAAAACGCGAGTCGCTAATGCGGTCGGATTCGGTGTTGGTGGCGCCGTCGATGCCAAAGGAGATGCTTGCATTGGGAACGCGCGCGGCGATTGCGGCACACAGCGGGTCGTCTGCGTTGTAGATGAGCGTCGTTGCCGGTGAAAGCTCCAGCGCGTGGGCGATGACGTCCTGGGTGTGGTCGATCTCGCCGTAACGGTCCAGCTGGTCGCGGAACAGGTTGAGCAGCACAAAGTACGTCGGCTTGAGCTTGGGCAGAACGCGTACGGTGTAGAGCTCGTCGCACTCAAAAACGCCCACGCGCTTGCCGCTGCTGGTGTGCTTAAGGCCGCCGCGGGCCTCGAGCAGAGCACCCACCACACCAGGCTCCATATTGTTGCCGGCACGGTTGCACACCACGTTAGCGCCGCTGGCAGCAACTGCGTCGGCGATGAGGTTGGATGTGGTGGTCTTGCCGTTGGTGCCGGTGATCACCACGCTGCGGTCGACTAGGCTTGCGAGGTCGCTTAGCAGCTCGGGGTCGATCTTCATGGCGATACGGCCAGGAAGCACGCCACCCTGGCGTTTGAGGACAGAGCGCAGTCCCCAGCGGGCGATATCGCTCGAGGTGCAGGCGAGAGATGAGCGGAGGTTCATGAAGCCGTTCCTAACATAGATGACATGGTCGGGGCGATCGCGTCGCTAAAAGCCGTAGCGGCGCGCAAATTCCTGGGCGAGCTGCGATACATCTTCGCAGGCGTTGGCCCAGGGGGCAAAGTCGGGGGTGTCCGAGATAATGCCGTCGGCTTCCCAAACCGCCTGGTGCGAGAGGTCCCAGGGGTCGCGCGGCTCGGGTCGGCAGGGAAGATACGGCGTCTGGTACATGGGGTTCAGCAAGAAGAACGCGCCGCCCTCGCAACGGTTAGCGAACTCGCGCAGCGCGCGCGTCGCCGGGCGCATCTTGTTTGTTTTGAACAGCAGAATCGTGCGGGCGAGCAGGTACCAGGGGGAGTTCTCGAGTGCGTCTGCCCCCATCTGTTCCTCGAGCTGATGTGCCAGGGCAAAAAAACCGTCCTGGTCTTCCAAGCGGGCGAGGGCAAGCAACACGGTGCCGGCGGCCTGGGTGGGATAGCCCTCCGCCTTAAGAACACGGCGAGAGTAGTTGGCGGCGGCGCGGTAACGAGCGCTTGCCATGCACAGCTGCGAGATGGCCTCGAGCGTGTGAAGCCAGCCAATAAGGGCCGGCTCGCTCAAGGTAAGGTCTGCTGCGGTGACACCGTCGGCCAAAACATTATTGGCCCAGTAGTGCGGGGCCTCCATATCAAACCCGGGCACGCTCTGTTGCAGGTAGTCGGCCGTACTCGTCTCGAGCTTCATCAAGTCGCCCAGGCAGGCGTCGACGGGCGTGTCCGCCAGGATGATGGCGAGCAACTGAGCATCGAGGACATGCGCATCGACGCGAACAATCTTGAGCAGCTCATCGCGCATATCGTCGAACAGGCGGTTGCGCGTCTGCTCAAACTCCTCGTCGCTGCCCATGTCCTCGATGCGGCGAAGCTCGTCAAGCAAATGACGATGAACGCCGGCATAGGACAGCAGCGCTTGGGCATGCTCGGTCTGCGCATACTTGTGAGGGTTTGCGCTGATGTCGTTATGGACAAGCTCGCGTGCTGCATCGGTGAGTTCGGGGTGCGATGCCAGATAGGTGCGCTCCAGATAGGCGGGGATGTAGACGCTCGGATCCATTAGAGGTCCCCTCCCTTAAATGGAAGCCCCTGCTCGGCTGCGCGTAGGATGCGCTCGTCGATTTGGGAGCGCACGATGTCGTTGGTGGCGACCCAGGCGGCAAAGCTGGCGTTGTCGGGCGCGCCTAGGCCCTCCTGCAGCACCGGCGTCGCCTCGGACAGGGCAAGGACGAGCTCATCGGTGGAGCCCACGCCCACGTTGACGCGGGCATAGACGCCATCGGGAAACTCGGTTTGGAAGTAGAGCGTCTCGGCTGCGTGCGGGCACGAGCGTGCGAGGATGCGCAAGTAGTGCTCGGCGCCTTCGTAGTCCAGCTCGCGCCAGGCTGCGCTCATCAGCGCGATGAGCGTCCACGGGTCCAAGTCGCGCTCTGCGTCCTTGGGACGGCGGCGCAGCGGCGTGTTTGCAAGATAGGGCACGGAGTGGGCGGAACGAAAACGCTTGAGCTCCTCGGCAGGGTATTCGAGCTTTGCCATGGCAAGCATCGCGGTATGGCGGACGCCGGCGGGGTCGTTGGGCGCAAAGTCCAGGCTGCGATTCGCGGCATCCAGCGACATGCGGTAGCGGCCGCTAATGAGCGCGCGCGATGCCAAGGCGGCAAGCCAGCGCAGGTAGGGACGGCGGGTCAGGTCGCCTGCGGCCTCACGCTCGTAGGGGTCCTGCGCCGAGGCAATCTTGAGCGCCAGATCGTGCTCCACCTCGTCGCACTTGGACACCAGATACTGTACGTATTCCTCGTTGGATTCGGCGGTGAGCGCCGTCAACATGCGCTGGGCATCCCAGTTGGCCGGGTCGAGCGCGGCTGCCTCGCGGAGCATGTTCTCGGCTGCGGCTTCTTCTTGCTCTGCCTGGGCGTCGTCGGGGATAAAGGGGATGCGGTAGTCGACAGCCTCGACGACCTTGGCAATCAGATGCCCAGCTCGGTCGCGGTCGTGCACGATGAGCGGCGCGGGGTTACGGGTGAATTGTTCCATCAGACGCTCTACGGCGGGGCCGTCGGTGAGCGGGATATTGTCGCGGCGCAAGGCCTCAAGAACGAGGCGATGGCAATCCTCTTGAATGGGATCGAATGCCATGGGGCCTCCTTTGCTGCGGTTAGGGTTCAAATGTCTCTATATAAAGTTCTAGTTTACCCGCATGTGGCACACCGGGGGTGCCGCACTTGGACTTGCACCTTTGCACCACGAAGATGGATGTCGCACAAATGTCGGCACCTTGGACGACCGAGTGGTATCACGGTGCCGTAAACGGTCGATTTTTGGCGGCGAACGGGGCACATTTTGGAGGGGTACCGTCCTGCCCGGGATATGTGGTCAACCCTGATAAAACGTTTGCCCAGCTTGGGAGTATGAGTGCCCCACAAGGGTCTTCAGGGATAGAAAAAACGTTTCATCATTATTGGCTTTAGGTGAATAACTGACCAACCAGAACGGTAAAATAGTGTTTGTCTGAGCGTCGAGACGTTCAGACATCGCGCATTGTCATCGCCGGCAACGCGCAAAACGGTCCTAACGGGGCCAATTGGGTGCTCCGTTATATACGCAAGTCTAAGAGGGGCTTGTTTAGGAGGCACAGTATGGGACGTTTTACCAATCCTCGCGATCTGTACTTTGGTGAGGGCGCTCGCCACGAGGTGAAGAACCTCAAGGGTAAGAAGGCCATCATCGTTTCTGGCGGCAGCTCTATGCGCCGCGGCGGGTTCCTGCAGGACGTTGAGGCCGACCTCAAAGAGGCCGGCATGGAGGTCAAGCTGTTCGAGGGCGTCGAGTCCGATCCCTCCATCGAGACCGTCATGAAGGGCGCAGCCGCTATGCGCGACTTCGAGCCCGACTGGATTGTTGCTATCGGCGGCGGTTCGCCCATCGATGCTGCTAAGGCCATGTGGGTCTTCTACGAGTATCCCGAGGAGTCCTTCGACAACATTATCCAGCCGTTCAGCTTCCCCGAGCTGCGTCAGAAGGCTCACTTCTGCGCCATTTCCTCTACCTCCGGCACTGCTACCGAGGTCACCGCATTCTCCGTCATCACGGATTACGAAAAGGGCATCAAGTACCCGCTGGCCGACTTCAACATCACCCCTGATGTCGCCATCGTCGACCCCGAGCTCACCTACACCATGCCCGCCAAGCTGTGCGCTCACACCGGCATGGATGCTCTGACCCACTGCATGGAGGCCTACGTTTCCACCTGCGCCTCTATGTTCACCGACGCCAACGCTCTGCACGGCATCCGCGAGATCGTCGAGTGGCTGCCCAAGTCCTATGCTGGCGACCATGAGGCCCGTCAGCACATGCACGAGGCTCAGTGCATCGCCGGTATCGCCTTCTCCTCGGGCCTGCTCGGCATCGTTCACTCCATGGCTCACAAGACCGGTGCTGCCTTCGAGAACGGCCACATCATCCACGGTGCCGCTAACGCCATGTACCTGGGCAAGGTCATCCAGTGGAACTCCAAGGATCCCCGTGCTGCCGAGCGTTACGCTTACGTGGCCAAGGAGATCCTGCACCTTCCCGGCGAGACCAACGAGGAGCTCATCGCTGCGCTCGTCCAGAAGATCCGCGACCTCAACGACCAGCTCAACATTCCGCAGTCCATCAAGGATTACGCGAATGGTGGCGTGAAGGTCGACGCCGAGAACCCGCAGATGGTTTCCGAGGAGGAGTTCCTCGCCAAGCTGCCCGAGATTGCCGCGAACGCCGAGCAGGACGCCTGCACGCCCGAGAACCCGCGTGAGACCAAGGCTGCCGACTTCGAGAAGATCCTCAAGGCCTGCTACTACGACACCGACATCGATTTCTAATCGACTCTTGTTATCGTAACGAGGGGTTCCGCACGTATCTGTACGGAGCCCCTTTCTTTTTTCTTTTAGAGAATGGGATAGTTATGGCTGCAATTTTCAATAGCCCCAGCAAGTACATCCAGGGTCCGGACGAGCTGGCCAAGCTCGGCTCCTATGTCGAGCCGCTCGGCGCTAAGGCCCTCGTCATCGTGACGCCTTCGGGCAAGAAGCGCGTCGGTGCCAAGATCGAGGGCGGCTTTGCCGAGGCTAAGGCCGAGCTGCTGTTTGAGGATTTTAACGGCGAGTGCTCCAAGGGCGAGGTCGATCGCCTGGTTGCGCTCGCTCGCGACAACGGTTGCGATATCGTCGTCGGCGTCGGTGGCGGCAAGATCCTCGACACCGCGAAGGCCGTCGCCTACTACCTGGAGTCCCCGGTTATCATTTGCCCCACCATTGCTTCGACCGATGCACCGTGCTCGGCACTTTCGGTGCTCTATACCGATGACGGCCAGTTCGACAAGTACCTCTTCCTTAAGGCGAACCCCAATATCGTCCTTATGGATACGACGGTTATCGCGGCGAGCCCGGTGCGCCTGACGGTTTCCGGTATGGGCGATGCGCTCGCAACCTATTTCGAGGCTCAGGCGACGCACGATGCCGACGGCGGCACCTGCGCCGGCGGCAAGGGCGGAATGGCCGGCCTGGCGCTCGCCAAGCTCTGCTACGAGACGCTTATGGCCGATGGCGTCAAGGCCAAGGTCGCGCTGGAGAAGGGCGCGCTGACGCCTGCCGTGGAGCACATCATCGAGGCCAATACGCTGCTCTCCGGCATTGGCTTTGAGAGCTCGGGCCTTGCTGCTGCTCATGCCATCCACAATGGTCTGACGATGCTGCCCGAGTGCCACAGCATGTATCACGGCGAGAAGGTCGCCTTCGGCACCATCGTCCAGCTGGTACTCGAGGATGCCCCGACCGAGAAGCTCGAGGAAGTCTTGGGCTTCTGCATTGAGCTGGGTCTGCCGGTCACGATGAAGGAACTTGGCGTTGCCGAGCTTACGCGCGAGAAGGCCATGATTGTTGCCGAGGCTGCGTGCGCGCCCGAGGACACCATGTGCAACATGCCGTTTGAGGTGACGCCCGAGATGGTCGCAAACGCCATCCTGGGTGCCGACGCACTGGGCCACTACTATCTCATGGATGAGTAAATCAAGCTAAGGAAGGGGCAAAGCCAGCAGATGGCTTTGCCCCTTTTTGCTATGGTGCAAAGGGGTCAGGTTAGTTGAACCAAAGAAGGCGGGGTAGGCCTGCGATGAGGTTTTGCCCCGCCCTCGTTTGACTACAGCTCGCAAACGTTTTGCGCGCGACCCTCGACGTAGGCGACGACGTTGTCGAACTCAATCTTGGCGCGGCGCTGCATGGCCTCGTGCGTAAGGAAGCCTACATGTGGCGTGAAGGTGCAGTTCTTGGCGTTGACGAGCGCGTAGTCGGCGGGGATGGGCGGCTCCATATCAAAGACGTCGATGCCGGCACCGGCGAGCTTATCGTCGTTGAGTGCCTGGGCAAGGGCATCGTTATCCACGATGGCACCGCGGGCGCAGTTGATAAAGACGGCACCGTCCTTCATCTGGGCGAACTGCTCGGTGCCAAAGCTCTTGCGCGTGGTGTCATTGTTAGGCAGGTGCAGGCTTACGATATCGGACTCGGCGAGCAACTGCTCGAGCGAAACCTGCTCAATGCCGGCCTCGGCTGCCTCGGGATGCTCGTGGCGGGCATATCCCAGCACGCGGGCGCCAAAGGCCTTAAAGAGACGACCCGTGGCGCAGCCGATCTTACCGCAGCCCACGATACCCACGGTCTTGTCGCGGATCTCGGTGCCCATTAGGCCGGCGCTCGTCTTGCCGCTGCGGACGGCGGCATCGGCGGCGCCCACCTTGCGCAGCACGTCGATGGTCAGGCCAAAGGTGAGCTCGGCGACCGAAACGTCGGAGTAGCCGGCGCAGTTGCGAACCTCAACACCGCGCTCACGGCAGGCGGAAAGCCCCACGTGGTCGATGCCCGTAAAGGCAACGGCGATCATCTTGAGCGCATCGGCGCCGGCGACGACCTCGGCAGGGTAGGGGTTGTTGGCGATCATGACGACCTCGGCGCCCTCGCTGCGTCGAGCGAGCTCGGCCGGATCGGTTGTTTTGGTATCGAAATAGACAAACTCGTGTCCGGCGTCCTTAAGGGGTGCGGAGAGCCTGTCGATGGTCTGCTCGGGTACTCCCAACGGTTCGATCAGGGCAATCTTCATCTTGTGACTCCTCAATAAACCTAGGCGATTAGGCTGGCAATAGATTGTAGGTCTATTTGCCGCAAAGATGCTCCGCGTGTAATTTGCCCGAGGCGTGGGCCGATGGCGTATCATTATCTCTTGCTTGTTTGCACTGCTCAGGGAGGGGCCGCGCATGGCGCAGGAACACGATCTGTTTGATGACATTATCGAGATCAGCAAGGGTTTCGACTTTCTTAAAAACCCGCTTGGCGGTGTGACCGATGCACTCGATCCGTCGGCGCCTCAATGGAATCCTGCTGACTACAAGGAGCGCCCGCGCGGCAACACCATTCCGTGCTTGACCTGCAAAAACGAAAAGAGCGGCTGCACCGCGTGCATGGACGTGTGCCCGGTCAACGCTATCGAGGTCGAGGAAGACTCCATCGAGATCCTCGACTCCTGTCGCAAGTGCGGCCTGTGCGCCGCTGCCTGTCCGACCGAGGCAATCATCTCGCCGCGCCTGGCGCCCAAAAACGTCTACGACGACATTGTCTCGGCGGCTACGAGCCACGAGACCGCCTACGTCACCTGCACGCGTGCCCTTAAGCGCATGCCGCGCGAGAACGAAGTCGTCGTTGCCTGCGTGGGCGATATTACGGCCGAGAGCTGGTTCTCGGTACTGGCAGACTATCCCAACGTGAGTGTGTACCTGCCGTTGGGCGTGTGCGATAAATGCCGCAACACCGGCGGTGAGGACATTCTGGGCGAGGCGATTGCGAAGGCCGAAGAGTGGTCTGGCACGGGTATGGGCCTGGAGGTCGATCCCAAAAGCCTCAAATGCCATAAGCGCCGCGAGTACGAGCGCAAGGAGTACATGGAAAAGATCGCCCGCACCACGGGCCTGACGGTGACCAAGCTCAATCCGGCGACGGCGGCGCTGGCCTCGGTGACGCAGAAGCTCAAGGCCCATCGCCATCAGATTACCCAGCTGGAGCGCACGCTCAACACCATGTGCGGCACCACGACGACCAAGCGTCGCCGTTCGCTCACGCACGGGCGTCAACTGGTGCTCTCGACGTTGCAAAACCACCCCGAGCTTGCCCAGAACATGCAGGTGAGCACACCGGAGTGCGATTTTGACAAGTGTACGTCGTGCGGCGAGTGCGTCAACGTGTGCCCCACGTTTGCCTGCGATCTGGTGGGAAGCGGCCGCTTTGCGTTGGAGTCGACGTATTGCTTGGGCTGCGGTGCCTGCGTCAAGGTGTGCCCCGAGCATGCGCTCAAGTTGGTTGAGCATGACGCGTCCAATCTGGTCGTCGTCGACCCCGAGGCCGAGGAAAAGGCCGCCCAGAAGGCGAAGGCTCACGAAGAAGCTGAGAAGGTCAAGGCCGAAGCAAAGGCCAAGCTCGACAAGATGCTCGATCAGGTGGAGAAGCTCGCGGACTAGCCAGCGACCCCAATCTTTGCTTCATTTGCGCCGCCGCGGTGTCCGGATTCGCCCGGATGCTGCGGCGGCGCTATACTTATGCAGTATGAAGTACCTGTACCAAAAGGAGCTGTCGTGTCCCTTTCCATCGGTATCGTGGGCCTGCCCAACGTGGGCAAGTCGACGCTGTTCACCGCGCTTACCAAAAAGACCGGCCTTGCCGCCAACTACCCGTTTGCCACGATCGACCCCAACGTGGGCATCGTCGATGTGCCCGATAGCCGCCTGCAAAAGCTCGCCGACATCGTCAACCCCGGCCGCATTGTGCCGGCTACGGTCGAGTTTGTCGACATCGCGGGCCTGGTGAAGGGTGCCAACGAGGGCGAGGGCCTGGGCAACCAGTTCTTGGCAAACATCCGCGAGACCGATGCCATCTGCGAGGTCGTGCGTTACTTTAAGGACCCCAACGTTATGCGCGAGGTGGGCCGCACGGGCGAGTTCGTCGATCCTGCCGGCGATGCCGACACCATCATGACCGAGCTCATCCTGGCCGACATGGGCACGCTCGAGAAGCAGCTGCCCAAGCTCGAGAAGGAGGCCAAGCGCGACAAGGAGCTCATGCCCAAGTTCGAGGTCGCCAAGCGTCTGCTCGCCTGGCTCAACGAGGGCAAGCGCGCCGCATCCATGGAGATGACCGACGAGGAGCGTGCCGCCGCCAAGGGCCTGTTCCTGCTCACCATGAAGCCCATCCTGTATGTTGCCAACGTGGACGAGGATATGCTCAACGACGATCTGGCGCCCATCGATGGCGTCAAGCCGCTGTCCATCTGCGCCAAGATTGAGGCCGAGCTCTCCGAGCTCGATCCCGAGGACGCCGCCGACTACCTGGAAAGCCTAGGCCTGGAGCAGCCCGGCCTGGACGTGCTCGCTCAGGCTGCCTACAAGCTGCTCGGCCTGCAGTCGTTCTTTACGGCCGGCGAGATGGAGGTCAAGGCCTGGACGGTTCGTCAGGGCGCGACCGCCCCGCAGGCCGCCGGCGTCATTCACACCGATTTTGAGCGCGGCTTTATTAAGGCCGAGGTCATTGGCTACGACGACTACATCGAGCTCGGCGGCGAGCAGGGCGCCAAGGCCGCCGGCAAGTTGCGTATTGAGGGCAAGGACTATGTCATGGCCGATGGCGACGTCGTGCACTTCCGCTTTAACGTGTAAGGACGACGCATATGTTCAAATATGGCAAAAAAGCTGGCTACATGGGTATTGCGCTGCTCGTACTTGCGGTGATTCCGCTGGTGGTCGCAGCGTGTGTTATCCCCAACATTGGCCCCGAGGTGGCAACGAAGTTTAACGCCGCCGGCGAGGTGACGCGCTGGGGTAAGAGCTACGAGCTGCTGGCACTGCCGGTACTCAATCTGCTGCTGAGCGTGGCGACGTACTTTACGGCGGGACGCCAAGCCAAGAACAATGACGACTCCGCCGCCATGGCGCGCATCGTGTGCGAGCGCTACCTGCGCAACGGTTGCATTACGGGTGTGTTCCTCAACGTGATCAACGTTTACTTTATGTACTCGGCGATTACCGGAACGGGCTTTGGCTTTGGTTTCTAGCTTGTCCTTTTAGGCAACGAGCCTGCAAGCATATTCGATGGCTGCTGCGAGGCCGCCGCTCGATCGTGGTTGAAAGACTGCATCGGCGGCGGCCTCGTTTTCGTATCCGGCGCCGCGAAGGGCGAGTGCTATGCCGGCTTCTAAAAGGAGCGGCAGGCCGCGTTGGCTGGTTGCGATTACGGCAGCCTGATTGAGCGAGCAGCCGTGCGTTTGGCATCGGATGGCAAGTTCACCTTGCGCTGGGCAAGGGACCAGAACGGCGGCGACGCGACTTGATAGCAATGCAAATGCTGTGCGCTCATCGGGCGAAAGGCATTCTGCTTCAACGACGACGAGCTTGAGCGGTGCGCTGTTTGTGCGAAGCGTGGCTCGGTACATGCGGACCGAAGAACCCGACATAGAAAACTCCTGTGTATTCGGCAAAACGTAAACTATAGTTTACGTTTATGTTCGGCTCCATTTCAAACTCGGCTGCATGGACGAACGTGCGAAACAGATTCTTGGCAGGCGGGTCGAAGAGACACGCAGAGACCTTGGTATCTCCAAGGTTGATTTTTGTGTGGCAACAGGAATCAGCCGACCCTACCTCGACCGAATCGAAGATGGGACGGCAAATTTCACGCTCAGGGTTCTATTTAAGATCGCGCCCGCACTCGGCATGACGGTGTCAGAACTTCTCGAGGGCATTGAATAGAAGATGCATATTGACCGGTGGTTACACCATCGGGATACGGTCGTGGTTGACTTGGCTGTAGAACAGGCGCTGAATTTCTGACGCATCACGTGACTGGCCGAGTGCCCACATGGTCTTGGCCACGAGCGTCTCGGTGGTCATGTCATCGCCGCGCAGGATGCCCGGATGATCGGCGTAAGCGCGGCCGACCTCATAAACGCCCAGATCGAGGCCCTCTTCGGGGACCTGTGTGGTCATGACGACGGTGCGACCCGAATCGACCCAGCGGAAAATCGCCTCCTGGAACGACTCGCCCGACTCACCAAACTCGGGGATACCGCCAATGCCAAAGGTCTCCAAAATCACGGCGTCGTAGCTATCGGCAAGGGCGTCGAGGATGCCCGGATTTACGCCGGGCGTGAGCTTAAGGACAAACACGCGCGGGTCGATGCTGTCGTAGAAACGCACCGGGTTTTCGCCCTGATGCGTGCCGTGAAGCCCGTTGCGCACGATGCGGTCGTTGCGGATATAAGCGATGGGCGGATAGTTGACGCTGATGAACGCGTTAAAGCTCATGGTACGCTGCTTGCGGGCACGCGTGCCGGCAATGGCGACGCCGCCAAACACAATCGACACATCGTGCGAATGCTCGTCGAGCGCATAGAGCAGACTCTGGTACAGGTTGAGCTTGGCGTCGGTAAAGGGATTGCCCATGGGCTTTTGCGAGCCGGTGAGCACGATGGGCTTGGGACTGTCCTGAATCAGGTAAGAAAGCGCCGCCGCGGTGTAGCTCATGGTGTCGGTGCCGTGCAGAATCACGAAGCCGTCGTGGTCGGCATAACCCTCGACGATGACGTCGCGGATACGCATCCAGTCACTGGGGCGCATATTGGTGCTGTCGATGTTCATCGGCTGCACCACGTCAAGCTTGCAGAGGCCCGAGATCTCGGGGACGCTCTGGGCGAGCTCCTCACCGGTCAGGGCGGGAGAGAGGCCGTTGCCGTCCTCGGTCGATGCGATGGTGCCGCCCGTGGCGATGAGAAGGATGCGCTTCATGCTGGTATTCCTATCGTGTTTGCCGCCCCAGAGGCGGAGTCGTTCGGCAGTATTGTGGCACAGGGCGTCCAATGTTCAAACGTATTACATCATCCGTAACGTTTGGTAACACTTCAATTGCCGTCAAATAGGGGCCCAGGTCGTGCGTTTGCCGTGCGCTGATGGCTGCGAGGGGCAAGAAACCCCATATAACGTGTACACTATGGAGGTTATTTTCGTTCATTCACGCGGGTGGGCACCGGCTCCCCGCCAACAAGAGGGGGAACCATGGATCAAAAGGCTTCCGCAAAGGTCCTCGTACTCGACTTTGGTGCGCAGTACGGTCAGCTCATTGCCCGTCGCGTCCGCGACCTCAACGTGTATTCCGAGATCGTCCCCTGCGACATCTCGGCCGACGAGATTCGCGAGATGAACGCCTCTGCGCTCATCCTTTCCGGCGGCCCGGCCTCCGTGTACGCCGAGGACGCTCCGTCCATCGATCCTGCCATCTTTGACCTGGGCCTTCCCGTCCTGGGCTTTTGCTACGGCCATCAGATCACGGCCGTGACGCTCGGCGGCAAGGTCGGCCACTCCGAGGTGGGCGAGTACGGCCGCGCCACCATCACGCGCACGGCAGGCGCCAAGCTCTTTAACTCCACGCCCATAGAGCAGACCGTGTGGATGAGCCATCGCGACGCCGTTTCCGAGGTGCCCGAGGGCTTTACCGTTACCGCCAGCACCGACGTGTGCCCGGTTGCTGCCATGGAGTGCGTCGAGCGCAAGATCTTCACCACGCAGTTCCACCCCGAGGTCAAGCACTCCGAGTACGGTCAGCAGCTGCTGAGCAACTTCCTGTTTGAGATTTGCGGCCTGGAGCCCAACTGGAGCATGGACAACCTGGTCGAGACCATGACGGCCGAGTTCCGCGAGAAGGTCGGTGACGACCGCGTGATTCTGGCCCTGTCCGGCGGCGTCGACTCCTCCGTCGTGGCTGCGCTGGGCGCCCGCGCCGTGGGCAAGCAGATGACCTGCGTGTTCATCAACCACGGTCTGCTTCGCAAGGGCGAGCCCGAGCAGGTGGAGGAGGTCTTCACCAAGCAGTTTGACGTCGACTTTATTCACGTCCACGCCGAGGACCGTTATGCCGAGCTTCTGGCCGGCGTGACCGAGCCCGAGGAGAAGCGCCGCATCATCGGTACGCAGTTCTGGAAAGAGTTCTTCGCCGTGGCGCAGCAGCTCGAGACCGATGGCAAGCCGGTCAAGTATCTGGCTCAGGGCACCATCTACCCCGACATCATCGAGTCCGGCGCTCGCAAGACGGGCGGCAAGACGGCCACCATCAAGAGCCATCACAACCTGATCCCGTTCCCCGAGGGCGTGCACTTCGACCTTATTGAGCCGCTCGACCACTTCTTTAAGGACGAGGTCCGCGCACTTGGTCTGGCGCTGGGCCTGCCGGGCCACATCGTGTTCCGCCAGCCTTTCCCGGGCCCGGGTCTTGCCATCCGCATCATTGGTGCGGTCGACAAGGAGAAGCTCGAAATCCTCAAGAACGCCGACGCCATCGTGCGCGAGGAGCTCGACGCCTACAACCAGCGTCTGTTTGAGCAGACCGGCGAGCGCAACTCCGAGCACAGCTGCTGGCAGTACTTTGCGGTCCTGCCCGACATTAAGTCCGTCGGTGTTATGGGCGACGAGCGCACCTACCAGCGCCCGATCATCCTGCGCGCCGTTGAGTCCAGCGATGCCATGACCGCCGACTGGGCCAAGCTGCCCTACGACGTGCTGGCCCGCATCTCCGGCCGCATCGTGGCCGAGGTTCCCGGCGCCAACCGCGTCTGCTACGACATTACGTCCAAGCCGCCCGCGACCATCGAGTGGGAATAGACCGACAGGGTTCTGACCTGCATTTTTGAGTGCCGCACTGTGACGCTGAGTTTTGTTTCGTACGAGAGTTACGGCAAAGCCGCCAGCGACATTGGTGAGTGAATACGGTAACCGAGCCTCCGTTCCCATGTTGGGACGGAGGCTTTTTCTTTGCCGTTTTACTCCCTTTCACCTGCGATTTCGCGATTAACTCCCCGTGTTTCAAGATGGAAGCGTTTGGTTGCGAGGCACGCCGGTGTGAGGGCTTGAGTCGTCAGGCCCTCACACAGGGGGACCGCGATGGTGGCCACCGCGCCGCCCGAGGGGCTGTTGGCGAGCGAGACGGAGCCCCCGTGGGCGCTCGCGGCCTCGGAGGCGGCGTGGAGGCCGAGCCCGTAGTGGCGGCCTCCGTCGCGCGAGGAGCGGGAGGAGTCGTCTGTGAAGAGGCGCTCGCAGCCGCGTTCGAGGGCGGCGGGAGAGAAGCCCGGTCCGTCGTCGGACACCTCGATGACGAGGTGGCCGCCCTCGACGTCGCAGGAGACCGCCACGCGCGAGCGCGCGTGCTCGGCGGCGTTGGCCACGAGGTTCGCGGCGGCTTGCGCTAGGGCGGTTCGGTCGAGCGGGGCCTCGGGCGCGCCCGCGACAGCAGGGCCCGTGGCCGCGTCGAGCGTCACGCCTCGCGCCCGGGTGATCTGGGCGGCCTCGGCGAGGACCTGCTCGCAGAGCTCGGCCGGCCGCATGGGGGCCCTCTCAGCCCCGCCGGACCCGCGCGAGGCCTCGATGAGCAGGCGCACGTAGCCGTCGAGCCTTTCGACACTGCCGGCTATGTCGCGCGCGGCGGCCGCGAGGTCGGCGTCTTTCTCGTCTTCCAGCTCCTCCGCCACGAAGTCGGCGTTGGCGCGCAGCACGGTGAGCGGCGTCTTGAGGTCGTGGGCGAGCGACGCCACCTGCTCGCGCTGCCCCCGCTCCGCGGCCCAGCGGGCCTCGAGCGACTCGGCGAGGGAGGTCCGCATGGCGTCCATCGCGGCGAGGACGTCGTTCACCTCGCGCACGTTGGTGCTGCCGACCGCGAAGTCGAGATCCCCCGCGCCGACGCGCCCCGCCGCCTCCGCGAGCGGCGCCATCTTGCGCGAGATCACGCGGCTCGCGCGGCGCGCCACGAGCGCGAGCGCGAGCGCGCTGCCCGCAGCGGCGCCGACGAGCATGAGGCTCTGCGGGTTGGGAAGCAGGCCGGCGAGGTCGCGCGAGACCCACTGCGGCAGGTACTCGCTGACGAGTGCGCAGGCCCCGCCGCCCTTGAGCGGGAACGCGGCGTAGGTGAGGCCCGAGCCCCCGCCCTCGATCTCCACTGTGCCCGGATCCGCGGCGAGTGCCGCACGGGCCATTTCCGTCGCGTCCTCGAGCCGCGTGCCCTCGAGGTCTGTCATCAGCACGTATCCGTCCTCGTTCAGGATGAGGTAGCGGTACGCCGTCGGCACGTCCTGCTGCCCGCAGACGCCGTCACGTGCCAGGCCCTCCGCGACCTCGCGCGTATTGGCCGGCCCCCAGCTTGCCTCGTAGACGAAGCCCGCGTTGATCGCCGCGGAGAGCGCCATGAACGAGGCGAGCCACGCCGTGGCGACCGCCGCGAACGCGTAGGCGAAGTAGCGCGCGATGACGAAGGAGAGCGGCATGCCCCCGCGACCTCGCGCCCCGGTCCTTAGAGCTGCCACTTGTACCCCATCCCCCAGACGGTCGCGATCGGGTCGGCGCCGGCCTCGGAGAGTTTCCTCCGGGCGCGGCTGACCTGCATGGATATGGCCGCGTCGCCGGCGTCGCTCTCCCAGCCGAGCACCGACTCGCGTATCTGTGCGCGGCTCATGACCTGCCCGGGGTGGCGGGCGAGGTACTCGCAGATGGCGTACTCGGTGGGCGTGAGCGGCACGGCCTCGCCGCCCACGGCGAGGCCGCGCGCCCCGAGGTCGATCCGCACCTCCCCGAAGGAGAGGGCGTGCGAGCGCGGCCGGCGCTCACGGCGTAGATGGGCCGCGACCTTGGCGCGCAGCTCCGCGGCCCCGAAGGGCTTGCGGACGTAGTCGTCGGCGCCCAGGCCGTAGCCGGCCACGGCGTCCTCCTCGGCCACGCGCGCGGTCAGGAAGATGATGGGCCCGTCGAAGTCCGGGCGGATCTGCCGCACGAGCTCGAAGCCGTCGAGCCCCGGCATCATGACGTCGCAGAGCACGAGGTCGAAGCGCGAGAGGTCCATCCCCGGGACCGCCGTCGGGTCCGTTGCCTTGACGACTTCATGGCCGTCGCGGCCGAGAACGCGCGCGAGCGCGTCGAGGATCGCCCGCTCATCATCCACTGCCAGTATCCTCGCCATATTCGACCTCCTGAAACTCCCGTTGCATTGTACTTGCGCCGCGCTCAGCGGTCTAGAGCGCCGCGCGCAGCCGCGGGCGCCTCGGCCGCATCGCACGCGCGGTAGCGCACGCCCGAGCCGCCGCGCGCCTCGATCTCGAGCCAGCCCTCGCCGTTCGACTCCCGTCCGAAGAAGATGAGCTGGAGCTCTCGGACATTGCCCCTGTCGTCCGCCGCGTCCACCAGGTAGACGTAGTTCGCCCCCGCCCCGGTGGCGTCGGCGTAGGAGCTCGCGTGGCTGCCGGGCTCGGGCGCGGGCGCCCACATGGCGATCTCAGGGTTGGGCAGCACGCGGTCGGCGATCGAGCGCAGCGCCGACCCCCAGCCGGCGTCGAGCAGGGCATTCCCGCCCAGGACGAGCGCTGCGGAGAGGAGGGCGAGCACGGCGGCGAGCGGCTTCCTACGCATCTGCCCTCCCGTCCTCGAAGTGGCAGAACCAGGCGATAAGGACGGCGGCGGCTGCCAGGGTGAGCACGAGGCCAGCGAGCGCAGTCGTGAGGAGAGGGCCCGCCGCGCGTGCGGCGTCGATGAAGGCCTCCACCCCGAGCGACCCTAGGCGCGCGGGCCAGGCGAGCGGCACCCAGCTCAGGGGCGTCGCCAGGGCACCGGTGAGCCCGCCGGTCATGAGGCCGTGCGCAAGTCCGCCCACTGAGAAGAACGCGAGGAGCATCCCCGCCGCGCCGGCGCCGATGGCGGCGTTGCGGCCGAGGCGCAGGGCCACGCCGAGCCCCAGCGCGTAGAGGGGCAGGCTGCCCAGCACGATGCCCGCCCAGGCGGCCGCAAGCGGAGCGGGCCCGAGCGGCAGGCGCCCGGCGACGGCGAGCGCGGCCCCGAACACGCCGAGCGCCACGGCCAGCGCGCCCGCGCCGAGCGCCGCAAGGGCGAGTAGCTTCGCCGCGACGGCACGCCCGCGCGAGGGGACTGCCGTGAGGTTGGCGAGGCGCCCGGCAGCGCGCTCCTCGTCCACGGCGAGCCCGCAGACGATGGCGGACATGAGCGGCATGAGGGCGCCGAGGAACTGGGCGTAGGCGTCCGCGCCCAGCGCCGGGTCCCATCGGGTTATGGAGAAGTACTCGCCGCAGGCAAGACCGGCTGCCAGGCCGCAGACGAGGTGCACCACTGCGAGCGGGGAGCGCGCCAGGCGCAGGGCCTCGGAGAGCAGGGCCCGCGAGAGAGTCATGCGTGGCGTCGGGTCGGAGAGTCGTGTCATGGCCATCACCTCTCCTCGGAGCGCGCGAACCAGGCCGCGCCCGCCGCCGTGAGCGCGGCGAACGCGAGCGCGCAGACCGCAAGGCCCGCCAGTGTGAGCATGCCGTCCGCCGCGAGCGCCCCGCCGAGCGCCGTGTCCGCCGCGAGTGGCTCGCCGCTCGGCAGCACGGGGATGAAGCTCGTGGGGATGACCATGCTCGCCGACGGCGGAAAGAGCTGCGGCAGCGGCATCAGCGACCAGGCGAAACCACCCATGAGCTGCGCGGCGAGCGGGCAGAAGATGCCCGCGAGCATGCCGCGCCGCGCCGTGAGGAAGAGCCCTGCGGGGATCATCCATGCCGCGGTCACCGTGTTGACGAGCGCGCAGAGGAACATCGTGAGCGTGCCCGCGGCCGTGAGGCCCTGCGAGGAGAACGCCGATCCCGCGAGGTAGATGCCGAAGACCACGAGGTTCGAGAGCGTGCAGAGCGCGAGGCACCAGAGCGCCTTGGCCCACCAGGCGCGCCCGAGCGGGAAGCCCAGGCCCAGAACCCCCCGCATCCGCGTGCGCGCGTCCGCCCGCGCGACGCACGCCACCACGAGCGAGAGAGACACGGGCAGGAAGAGCGCGTACCAGTAGTTCCACGCGCTGAAGATCTGCACGCCCCGGTAGGGCATCGCGCCGAGCAACGGCATCGGCAGCGCCATGAGCACGGCCAGGCGAACCGGTGCCGCGTGGCGCGACTTCAGGGCCTCGGCGCGCAGGCCCGCGAGCAGGCCGCCTTTCTCGCCCGTCATGCCGCCACCTCCCCGCGCGCTCGTTGCCCCTCCCGGCAGACGCTCATGAAGAGTTCCTCGAGGTCCTGCCCGGACCGAAGCGCATCCTCGTAGGCGAGGCGCCCCCCGTAGATGATGCCGATGGTGTCCGCCATCTGCTGCACCTCGGAGAGGATGTGGCTCGAGACGATTACCGTCGTGCCCGCCGCCGCGAAGCCGCGGATCTGGTCGCGCAGCTCCTCGATGCCGATGGGGTCGAGGCCGTTGGTGGGCTCGTCGAGCACGAGCAGGCGTGGCCGGGCGATCAGCGCCAGCGCGAGCCCCAGGCGCTGCCGCATGCCCATCGAGAAGCGCCCGGCGCGCTTCTTCCCGGTGTCCGCGAGGTCCACGGCGGCGAGCACCTCATCTATGCGGCTCTCGGGAAGGCCCAGCAGCGTGGTGCGCACGCGCAGGTTCTCGCGTGCGGTGAGGTTGGGGTAGAGCGGCGCCTCCTCGATGAGGCTGCCGATTGCGTAGAGGTCCTCGCGGCGCCAGGCGTGCCCGGCAAAGAGGATCTCCCCGGCCGTCGGCCGCAGCATCCCGCAGATCATCTTGAGCGTTGTCGACTTGCCGGCGCCGTTGGGGCCGAGCAGCCCGTACACCTCGCCCTCGCGGATATGAAGGCTCACGTCGGCCACGGCCTCCTGCGCCTGGTCGCCGCGGCCGAAGCGCTTGGTGAGCCCGCGCGTCTCGAGCATGTAACCCATGGGTTCGTCCTTTCTCTTCCGGGCGCACGGGCCGAGTCGCCGTGCCCGTGCGCCTTGCCTTTCGGGTTCACCATCCATGGTGGGGCGCGTTTCTAACGAAGCCGTAACGGCCGTTGGGCTCTTTTGGCGCCAGCCCTTCTCGACCTGTACGCCACTCATGGTATGTTTATCGCGATAACAAGGACGGAGGTGCCGCTAAATCGAAAAAGGCAAACCCTGGAGACGTGATTTTCGCCATAACGAGCAAGAATATCGAAGATGTCTGCACACCATTGGCGTAGGAAGGGAAACAGCCGGCTGCAATCAGCGGACACTCTTGCGCGTATGCGACCGAAAGCATTATCCCGAGATACCTAGCATATTTAGCTACTGCTCAGGACTTTCAGATATCCAAACGAAAGGTAGCGAAAGGGACAAAGGTAATCGAAGCCGCATCTGTGGACTTATCGAGGGTCGAGATTCCCGCCCCATCCATCGGCACCCAGCAGAAGGTCGTCATCCTCGACCGCTTCGACACTCTAACGAAATCGCTCACCGACGGTATCCCCGCCGAAATCGAGGCACGCCGGGCGCAGTACGGGTACTACCGCGACCGCCTGCTCGACTTCCCGCACAAAGCGATCGGAACTGAATGGTCCGATGGAACCAGGGCTGCCGCTAAGGGCCTCCCAACGTTTGTTACGGTTGCGAACTCTTCGAGGGTCATATGGGCGGCGCGGCGGAAAATTGCGATTTGTCCGCCTCGGCAGCGAAGTCGGCGAACTCCTGTTGGAGGGACAGCGGGGGAATTGCAATGGGAATAGCGGCCAAGTCTGCTGCGCTGATATTTGCCTGATGGACACTTCCCTTCGCTATATTACGAAGGACTCGCTTTCCTTCCTTTGAATTCAGGTAACCAGATACATATTCGGCAGAGCCGTGGTCAGCGAACCTTACGCACACGATGTACCCAGCAATAACCATGGTCTCTGACTGATGAAAAACGCAAGTTTTCCCAACCTTATCAATGCTGTTGGTTCGATTAAAAAGCATGTCGCCATGGCGGACGGTGGCATTTTCGAGAGCTTGGCCCTTTAGGGTGATTCGCTTTGTATCGGTTAGGTCAAGGATGCCGTCGTCGGTGATATTGTTCATTCGGATGTAGACATAATCGCCGTCGGCGCCGGCTTTTGCTGAAGTGCCGTAGTGCATTTCTATGCTGTAGTTGCCGATTGTTTCGATTGGCCATGATGCGTGCGCCTTGGTTCTAAACATCTCGACAAACCGTGATTTGACTTAACAGATATACCTTCTATGAGAGTCCCTTACGTTGTCCTGATCGACCATTGCGTACATCAACGTTGTATCAATCTTTTGATGGCCAAGCAGCTTCTGCACCTGCTCGATGGGCATTCCTTTTCCAATTGCTTTGGTGGCCAGCGTTCTCCTGAACTTATGTGGGTGGACGTGTTTGACGCCTGCTTTTGTTCCCAAGGAGCGAAGGCGGAGCTCGACTCCGCTTACTTGCAGCCTAGAACTCGGCTTTGTGAGACTACAGAATAGCGCGGCGACGTTATCGCTGCGTTCTTGCAGGTAGTTGTTTAGGTGCAGCTTTGTAGTCGCATCAAAATAGACGACTCTCTCTTTGTTGCCCTTTCCGAGTACAATGCACTCTCGCCGATTTAGATCAACGTCTTCTCGATTGAGTGAGACGAGTTCGCCTATTCTCATCCCTGTTGAACTAAGAAGGTTGATGATTGCCAGATCCCTCTTGCAAGAACAGGCGTCTGTGAGGGCTATAAGTTCTTCATCAGAATATACGGACTTGACCGTTCTCTTTGAGCGAATCTTTTTAATGCGTCGTGCAGGGCTTTTGAGTATATGGTTCTCGTCTTCAAGCCAAGAGAAGAATGACGACAGGATGCGCCTGACATTGTCGACGGTGATGCTCCCCGCGTTATTACCTATGGGATATTCACTCAGGTATGTTCGTAAGTCATCTGAACTAATCCGGATAATTGGTTTTTTGATTGCTTCGAGCGCCCTTGTAAGTGTGGCCTTGTAGTACCTGATGGTCTTAGGCGAGCATCCCTCGATAGTTTTGGCTGCGAGGAATCGCTCCATGTACTTTGAGGTCTCGTCTTCGACATTGCTGAGCGCGTTCACTTCAAGTTCGATGCCCCTGAGTTCGCTCATAAGGACGCTCTCGAGATACGAAAGCACTTCGCCGCTAATGAGTGCCTGCATTTTTGTGAGAACCGCGTTTGCTATTTCGACCGTCGTGTGCATCAGTTCCTCCCATCCCGATGTGGATGGGAGGAACGTATCACGCGAGGAATCGGTCTAGAAGGGCGTCGCGCTCTGCAGAAAGGGCGTCGACCTCTTGCTCAAGTGCAAATTGCGATTTGTCGACCTGGGCGACGAAGTCGGCGAACTCTTGCTGAAGCTCAAGGGGAGGCAAGGGAACCGTCATTCTCTTTAGATCTTCTTTGGTAATTGCCTCCCTTGTTGCTCCAGCCGCTCTTGAGCCGTTTAGCAGGAGTTTCTGATACGAATCGCTGATCAGCACCGTGTTCAATAGCACCGGCAGCATCCGTTTTTGGTCGACTCTGACAATTGAGACATGCTGATTAACACGTCCACCAGCCAATTCATCCGGCAAAAGACATGAACGAGCAACCGAAGCGCCAGTAATATTCAGAAGCACGTCACCCTTCATCAGCGTGACGCCTTCTAGTTTTGCGGCTTGTTCATCATCAATACAAGCAAGGTCCTTCCACACGAAACGACCGTTGTGAACATTCATACTTCTGACCAGCGGAACACCTTCGGCCTTGTATGCCGTTTTGCCACCTCGTGGCGTTGCTCCGGAACCCAACTTGGTACAGAGGTCTTCAAGCCTAACGAAAGGCCATTTTTTACCATTGACCGGATCGCCAAATACCTCTACAAACCGTGATTTGACGCTCTCCTTGAGAGCGGCGATTTGCTGTCTTTTGCTATTGATTTCATCTGTTAAGCGATTGAAACCGTCGATGAGGGCTCTCTGCTCGGAGAGCGTCGGGACTGGGATGGGGTATTTGAGCAGCTCATCCTTGTCTCCGCGAGGCCTGCCGGTTCCCGTGAAGGTGGACATATCGTAGTCGAAGAAGTCCTTCTGCCACAGGAGCAGATGGAGGAACTCGGGCAATAGGCTGTCGGTATTTATGCTTCGGAATACCAAAACGTCCTTGGAGCACGTCCCATCGCGGTCTGCGAGCCAAATCTTCTGCAGATAGGGGCGAATATTGGAGACGAGCGTGTCTCCCTTCTTGTATGCGGTGCCAGCACTTGCCGGAAGCTCTCCGCTATAGGCGGTTATGCCGCCACGGTCCTTGACCATGTTCTCCGTTGTTACGTAAGTGTCGGTGGTGATGGAACTCTGGGCCACGCTGTCGGTAACGTAGGATGTGATGTCTCTAAGCGTCTTGACTACGGTGCCCTGGGCGAACGAGCGGGGCTTGTAGAAAGAGCGGGGAATCGTAAGAGCCTCGTCGAACTTCTCGGCATCAAAGTCGATGAAATCGGCGGTCTTGGCATAGTAGTAGTACTGGGCAAGGTCGCCGGGCTCAACCTGCTCGCCGGAGAACCATGCTCTGATGATGCCGCTTAGCGAGTTCGTGTCGTCCGATTCGTCGTCCGAATAGAGCACGCCCTCACCATCGATGGGCTGTATCCCCTCGTTGCCTTTGCGATTGCTCCATTTGTAGCCAAGGAAAGAGGCGATTTCCTTGGTCGTGTTAGGTGAGTTGATGATGAGCGTCTGTTCGCCGCAGACGAGACCCCAAACGCGCAGGCGTTTGCGCTCTTCCTTGTGCGCATAGCGATAGAACAGCTCGTTCTCTGCTTTGAGCTGTGAGTCCTTGTCGGCCGCCTTCCAAGTCTTGCTCTTTCGAAGGGTCTTGAGCTCCTTCGATGATTCGAAAAGATGGCAATAAACGTTGAAGTGGCGAGTGTTTGCCCATTCGTTCCAGGCAGCCTCTCCTGCGAGAAAAGCCCGGTAAGTATCTCCGTCTACATTAATTGTGCCGAGATAAGCGTTGAAAGCGCTTTCGTCTTTCCAACCAGTGAGCTTCCTGCGCTCAAAAACAGCGTCAACGAAATCAAGTGCGTTCGCATTGCGGGGCGGGATCTCGTCAAAGCGACGTAGGAACATAATTGCGACGTTTGTTCCTGTGGCCGCGAATGTGCCTGATCCAAACCTGGCGATGGAGACGATCTCGAAGGAGCTCAAAAGCACATCGCGTGCGGCCACGAAACTCGAGCTCGTGCTCTTGTCGAGGATCGAGGTGGGGAGGACGATGGCGGCGTAGCCTCCGGGCCGAACAAGCTGTGCCGCACGCTCGACAAAGAGGGTCTCGATTTCCGAGCCGCTATCGCTGATGGTTTCCAGCACTTTGAGTTCGTTGTTGTGAAGCTTGAGATGCGGTTTGAAGGCCGCGACAGAGTACGGGGGATTGGCGACAAGAATGTCGAAGCGTCCCCTGTCGGTCCGGCTGTCGATTCCCTTGTCGGGATAATTTTCAAGTCCGTCGCCGAAGACCACGTTGCCCTGCCCTGCGCCATGCATGTAGAACGAGACCTTGGAAACGCGAGCGAGTCGATAGTCCTTCTCGATGCCGACGAGATTGTCTCTGACCCAGTCGGCGTCTCCGAGGTCATCCTCTATGGTCGGATCATATTGGCATGCGGCGTCGGAGATTTCTTCGAACCCTTCTGTGAGAAAGTGCCCCGCGCCACAGGCGTAATCGATAACGCGTGGATAGTGCATGGCACCAGCCTCGTCCTGCACGATGCTGTCGAGTGGGAGCGACTTCCAAATAAAACGGGTGATGGGCACAGGTGTGAAGAATTGGCCCTCGTTTTGCTTAAAGCCCTGATTAAGGAGCTGTTCGAAGAGGTCGCCCAAGAATTGAATGTCTTGAGTTCCTACGATGCGATACGGCTGTAGAAGTTGCACCGTCTCTACGAGCACCTTGCCGTTCTGAAGAAAGAGCTCCTCGTTGTGGACGTCTTTGAACGCAAAGTCATTGTTGGTATAGAACTTGAGCTTGCGCAGCGTGCCGTTCAGCTCCTCGATGAGCTGCTTGCGGTGCTGGCCCGTATAGTGCTTATGAGGTTTGCGGCGTAGTCGTTGGGAACGTACAGGACCTCTTCCCGCATGAGCTTTCTCATGCCGTCTGAGTGGAGCCTCTGGAGCCTGTCCTGGAGCGTTTCGTAGGTGTCGCGTCCTTGGCGGTATTGGAACTCAATCTCCTGGGTTGGCATTTTCGAGAGCTCGTCTTGGAGCTTCGCGATAAAGAGCGCGATAAGGCGATTGAAGGCGTTCTCTTTATCGGAGACGTTGTTGTGGCGGAGGATTTCCTCGAAGCGGTTGACGATGCTGTCTTCGGCCCTGAAGTCGACAAGGTCCTTCTTGAGAAGGGGAGGAACCATCGGGTGGTATGCCGTTGACCTATCGCCAAAGAGGATGTTTCCCTCGACTTGTTGGTTGTACGTTTCCGTCCAAACTTGATGGAGCTGTTCCACTGTATGGGCGTCGCGGTAGAGCGCAATGGTGTCATCGCGTTTGGCGAGCGCGATGAAGTTCTCGTCATCGCTGCAGTTAATTGAAACCTGGTCTGGCACGATTTCGTTGTTGATGAAATCGCATGCAAAGAGCACCAACCAGCGAGTCGCGCGCTCTTGTTGCCAATAGGAGAGGAGTTGCCCTCCGTCTGACTGCATGTTCTTGAATTCTTTTTTGAACTCGGTTCCAGGGGTCTTGCATTCGACGATTGCGAGCGTGTCGCCCCTCTCGTCATTAATGCAGATATCAGCGCGGCCGCTCTTTTGTTCGTGCCCAAGGGCCCATTCGCGCTCCAGCTCGAGTGATTCGGGGCGATATCCTTTGTCGAGGAGCATGGTTACGCAGGCGAGTACGACGAAGTTCTCGTTATCGGAGAAGTTACAAGTTGTGTCTTTGTTGACCTTGAACCCCAGGTCTTTCGGGTAGCCGATGCGTTTCTTGGAAAAATCGACCGTGATTTGCGCGCTGGTCTCTTCCCAGGATTTCTGATAAACGGTGCCGTCGCCCGACGGCTCGTAGTACAGAGCCCTAAGTGCGTGGCGAAGATTGTCCAGCGTAATCATCTAATGTCTCCGTAGCTGCGAGGTGAAAACACAATTCGCTAATTGTATCGCAGAGGGCGCCGTAAGAACGCAGTGTGATTGGCGGTGCTGCTGCTTGCCAGGGCATTTGATTGGATGATGACGCGCACGGGGCGGGATTCGCCAGTCCGCTAAGCCACGCTGGCAACAGTAGCGCACCGGGTGGTTGCTTGCAGAGACCCTCACGCGCGTCGTGCTTGAACCACTGGAGGTACGTGTTTCTCGTCGCGCGTCCATCGGTGACCGATCCGCCTTTTACTAAACAAGTTTATCGAGCGCGCGAAGCGATTGAGCCAATGGCGAAGTTCCAACTTATTCGTCAACTCATGGGCAAGCCACCCGAGACTACTCATTTCTCCTACTAGCAATGAAGGTCTGCGACCTGCAGTTTTGCAAACTGCTTGAAAGCCACCCGATGAGATACCCCCGATTTCCACTTGGAATCGGGGGTATTTTTTATGCTTCTGACCTGCTGTTTTAGGGAGATTTACTCCTAAATCAGGGTTGCCAGTGGCAGCGTGAGGGTAATCTAGGGGTGGCGGTTCTGCCCGCTGCCGTCCCGTGCTGATTCTGGCTTGCGAGGCGATTCTGCTATCCTGCGAGTTGAAAAGGTTCCATCCCGGCGACAAGAGCTCTCCTGCTCTTCCGCGAACAGCGGATAGCCGGGGCGGTCGTTTGTTAGTAGTACTTTTTGAACGATAAAGTTACCGTGATAATCAAGCGCTTGGCTGCCGTTGCCTAAGCAGTCTTGTCATATCGTTGCCGCAGTCCCCGGCGCAGTGCGCAGCTCCTGCCGAATCTTCCGAAAGCGTTCCGGGACTTTGGCAAGCTCCATCTTCTGCGGGGCATCGACCGTACCCGCTTCCTTCGCCGTTTCGTAATACCAGCACTTGTAATCCACCATCTCCATGGTGTGCCGCAATTCCGCCATCTGCTGTTTCAGAACTTCTTGTTGGCGCTGGAACATGGCAAGGCGCAAATCGATGGTGTCGTCTCCTTGCAGCGCCATCTCGATGTACTGTCGGATGTCCTTGATGGACATCCCGGCTTTCTTCATGCAGCCGATCACCTGCAGCCATTCGATATCCGATTCCCGGAACATGCGAATGCCGCCGGAGGAGCGCTCCACGAAGGGCAGCAGCCCCTCCTTGTCGTAGTAGCGCAAGGTGGACGCCGCAACCCCCAGCAGCTTCGCCATCTCTCCCACCGTATAGACCATCTGAAAACCCCTCCGAATTATTCCAGAATCCCCTTGACTTAAAGTTAACTTCAAGTTCTAGGATGCAAATGAAGTTCAAAGGAAGCATGCTTCCAAACGGAATGATTGTCAATCATAAGGAGGGGAATCGAACGTGAACAGGCCGTATGTTTTCTGCCACATGATGTGCGCTTTGGACGGAAAGATCATGGGCGGTTACATGGGAACGCCGCAGGGCAGAGCGGCGGGCGATGCGTTCTACGACATCGCCTTTGGGAAAGAGCCCTTTTACCATCACCAGGGCTGGCTGTCCGGCAGGGTGACAACGGACGACAACTTCACCTTCTACAGGAAGCCGGACCTGGACGAAGATGCGCGACCGTTCCGGCAGGTGATTTCATCGCGCAGCCGGACTTCGGAATGTTCTATGTCTCCGTGGACCCCCACGGCAAGCTGGGGTGGGAAAGCAGCACCCTGCGCTATGTGGACACCACCGCCCATGTCGTCGAGGTGCTGACAGAGCAGGTCGGCAACGCCTACAGGGCATTTTTGAGAAAGCTGGGAATCTCGTACATCATCGCGGGAGAAACAGAGCTGGATCACGGCCTGGCCCTTTCCAAGCTGAAAGAAGAATTCAATATCGAGACCCTGATGCTGGGCGGTGGCGGCGTGCTGAACTGGTCGTTCCTGCAAGCGGGAATGTGCGATGAGATCAGCATCGTGTTGGCGGCGGCGGCAGACGGGAGCCCGGATACGCCACCGGTTTTCCGAGCCGCAGAAGGCATTTCGGAGAGCAAGGCCCTTGGCTTTACGCTGAAAGAGGCGAAGGCCATGGACGGCGGGGCGGTTTGGCTGCGCTATGGCGTGAATCGATAATCCTAAGCAGGAGGTTTCAATTATGAGGTATGAACGAAAAGAACAGTTCGAGAAGGTCAACGCATTCGGCACGGGAACGGCGAACACCACCTATGCCCAGTACTTCACCGGCGATTCGTTCCTGAATCCGCTGACCGATCCGGAAGGCGGCCCGTTCGTCGCCAACGTGACCTTCGAGCCGGGATGCCGCAACAACTGGCATATCCACCACGCGGATAAAGGAGGCGGTCAGCTCCTGCTCTGCACGGCTGGCGAGGGCTGGTACCAGGAGGAAGGCAAGGCCGCCGTCAGCCTGCACGAGGGTTCCGTCGTGATGATCCCCGCCAACGTCAAGCACTGGCACGGAGCGAAGAAGGACAGCTGGTTCAGCCATATCGCCGTGGAGGTTCCCGGCGAGAATTGCGAGAACGAGTGGTGCGAGCCGGTATCCCATGAAGAGTACGCAAGGCTGTAGGGAGGAATGAAACATGGCAGTCAAGCAGACGGCAGGCAGAGATGCCCTGGGCGAGTTCGCCCCGAAATTCGCGGAACTGAACGATGACGTGCTCTTCGGAGAGGTCTGGAGCCGAGAGGGGCAGCTCAGCCTCCGTGACCGCTCCCTCGTGACCGTCGTCGCGCTGATGGCTCAGGGACTTACCGATGAGAGCTTCCGCTATCACCTGGCGGAGGCAAAGAAGAACGGTATTACAAAAGAAGAAATCGCGGAGGTCGTGACCCATGCAGCCTTCTACTGCGGCTGGCCCAAGGCGTGGGCGGTTTTCCGCATGGCAAAGGATGTCTGGGGCGAGGAGTAGAACGATGATCTTGAATGAAACCTACCCGTTGGCAAGCGGAGTCCAGGTTCCCAAGCTGGGACTGGGCACCTGGTTCATCGACGATGCCGAGGCGGCGGAAGCCGTTCGCGAGGCGGTAAAGCGGGGCTATCGCCTGATCGACACCGCGCAGGCCTACGGAAACGAACGCGGCGTCGGCGAGGGCGTGCGCACCTGCGGCGTTCGCCGGGAAGAGCTTTTCGTCGCCAGCAAGATCGCGGCAGAGCTGAAGACCTACGAGGATGCGGCGAAGTCCATCGATGAGACGCTGGAGAGGATGGGGCTCGGCTACCTCGACCAGATGATCATCCACTCTCCCCAGCCGTGGAGCGAGTTCCGTGTGGAGAAGCGCTATTTCGAGGAGAACAAGGAGGTCTGGCGTGCGTTGGAGGGTGCGCGGGCGGCGGGCAAGGTCAAGGTAATCGGCGTGTCCAACTTCCTGCAAGATGACCTTGAGAACCTCCTGAGCTCTTGCCGCGTGATGCCCATGGTCAATCAGATCCTCCTGCACATCACCAACACCGATTCGGCATTGGTGGACTTCTGCAAGGCGCAGGGCATTCAGGTGGAGGCATACTCTCCCATCGCCCACGGCGAGGCGCTGAAGAATCCGGCGATCGTTAAGATGGCAGTGAAGTACGGCGTATCTGCCGCCCAACTCTGCATCCGCTATGTCCTTCAGCTTGGAGCCGTCGCGCTTCCCAAGACGGCAGATCCCGCCCACATGGAAAGCAACGCGGACGTGGATTTCGCGATCTCCGAGGAAGACATGGAAACTCTCAAGAACATGGAGCGCATCGCCAACTATGGTGAATTCAGCGCATTTCCCGTGTTCAGCGGAAAGCCTCTTGCATGAGGAGAAAGCGTGAAATGAAAGCCTTGATTCTGTACTACTCCTACGGAGGCAACACGAAGCGCATCGCCGAGATGATCCAGAGGGAAATCGGCGGGGATATTGCTCGTATGGATACGGTTGTTCCCTACGATGGCGATTATGATGAAGTCGTCAATCAGGGGCAGCGTGAGATTGCCGAGGGTTATTGCCCGGAACTGAAGCCGCTGCACATTGGCTGGAGAGATTACGACACCATCATCCTGGGTTCTCCTGTCTGGTGGTACACCTTTGCGCCCGCCATGCGTAGCTTCCTGGAGCGGGCTGACCTGACCGGGAAGATCGTGTATCCGTTTGCCACCAATGGCGGCTGGCTGGGACACACGCTGAAGGACTTTGAGGAAGCCTGCAAGGGAGCAATCGTGAAGCCGGGCCTCGATGTGCAGTTCGATGAATCCATGCTCCGTACTTCTGAGAAAGATATTCAGGCATGGATTAATACAATCCGCAGATAATCGATCTGCAGCTTTCGGCATCCGCCACAGAGCTGGCAAGGATTTGGGACAAAACGAAAGCTCAACGTCCTGAGTTCGAAGTGATTATATTGTAACTGTCTTGGCTTTTATTCCCGGAACCGACAAAGCGTGCCTCCGCCTCTTTTGCGTGAAGCCGGCCGGGATGTGAGGTAGTTTTGCGTCAGCAGATTAGTGCAAGGGGCCAACGGACGGGGTTTCATTGGCCCCTTGCATACCGATTGCGAATTAGTACATGATAGCGTCGTCGGCTGTGAAGGCATTAAGGGACCCCTGCTTGACCTGGATGCAGACGTACGTGATGCCCGAGTCGGATGCGGCGCGGAACTGGCGGTGTGCGACGGGGGAAATGCGCAGCCAGTCGCCGGCTGCAAGCTCGATATCCTCACCGTCGATCGTGACTGAACCGGCGCCCTCGAGCACGCCATAGATCTCCTCGTTTTCCTTGTGTGCATGGACGAACGGAACGCCAGCGCCGGCGGGAAGATTGTTGACACTCACCTCTGCCCCGGTAAGCCCGAGCACCTCGTGCAGCTCGACACGGCTCTCATTTCCGATGTGGGTCTTTGCATAATTAGCCATAATGGTTCCCCTCTTTGGGTTGATTTACCTTGCAGGCATCTCCTGCGCGAGTTATATTCAACGCGAAGGCGCATGCAAATACGAGTACGCACATATTTGTAACTGCGTACTTTTTTGTGAAACCGGTATGGTCAAGGAGGTTGGGTCTCCCATGATGGCGAAAGAGGAGCTTCCGGAGTGTCCGGTCGCAACGGCGGTAGCGCTCATTGGCGGAAAGTGGAAGCTGCTCATTATCCGTAACTTGCGCGTACGCCCTTGGCGTTTCAACGAGTTGCGCCGCAACCTTGAGGGGATCTCTCAGAAGGTGCTTACCGACAGCCTGCGGCAGATGGAGGATGATGGGCTGGTCTTTCGCCATGACTATGGCGAGAATCCTCCCCGCGTTGAGTATGGCCTTACCGAGCTCGGCCGCCAGATGATGCCCATCATGGACTCGCTCGCAGACTTCGGCGCTTATTACAAGACAATTGTTCCGTAGCGGACACGCTGCTTAGGGGGCGGAGAACCGCTACGAGTACGATAGCGATTCTCCTGCGGCTGCCGTCGATTCCGTAGTTATAGAGCGGAAGGAGACTGCAATGGGGTCGTTCGCCCCACAAGAAGGCCCTCCCTTCCCAGTATGGCGCCGACATGCGCACGCCGGCTCAAACTGCTCGATGCGCGAAGTGCTGTTATGGCTTCACTCAGCCTGCGGATGTCCAATCATCTGTGCACCACATTCTGCCCATGTGCATGGGCGGCTGCCCCCACCGCCATATGGTCTCCGGCGTGCGCCGTTGCCCCTGGTTCAAAGACGACCCCGATGCCTACGTCCTCGCCAAAACTCGCGCCGCCCGCAAGAGCCGCCAATAAAACCTCCGGCCCTGCTTGGCCCTGGGAATAAAAGTCAAACTTGCCCGATTCACGCCTCGCGCAAGGGCCGTTCTACTTCCCAAACCTGATCTGCCTGTCGCACAGCTCGAGGGCGATAAGGGAAGCCTGGGCCACCTCCTTGATATCCTCTGCGAACTACTGGAGTGCGGCACAGTCGGATGACTGGACTGTTTTCGTTGGACCTTGGTTGTTTGCCTGTGTGAATGGCGTATTTGTTTTAGCTAGCGGTTGCGACGCCTTGTTGCGGAAATACCAACTGCTGCAACTGCGCCACCGGCAACACTCAGGGCGACAGCCATCGCACCGTTGTCGCCCGTCGCGGGTAGGGTGGTCCCGGCTGGTTTAACCGCCGCTACTGCCTTAGCGGAAACGCGATTTGCCGCGGGCTTTTCTGCCTTGGGCTGCGGTGTGGGCTCGGGCTTGGTTTCCGGTTCGGGTTTGACCTCTGGGCTCGGTTTAACACTTGGATCGGGTTTGGAACCGCTCGTATCGGTTGCAATCAAGTACACGTCACTGTCGAAGATGTAACGGATGTAGTAATCGTGCCGCGTCTCGTGCACAATCCCCTGCCCGCTGTCGAAGTCGCGGTCAACGTGTGTGCCAAGGCGGGCTGAGCTGGTGAGGTTCAGTCTGTAAGGGATTTGGTCGTCGGCGTAGCCGCCTGTAAAGACTGCGGTTGCTCTAACGTGATTGTCGATCATGGTCAGGGCAATAGAGACGCTGGCCTCTTTGGGGTTCTCGGTTTTTATAAGGCTTTCGGTATCGGTGTCGATCTTGAAGAGAAGGACGGTGTCGTTAAGCCCGTAGATGAAGTCTTCGGGTTTGTCGGGGAAATCGTATACAAACGCCTCATTCTGGACCAACATGAAGGCAGGAGGGAGCTCCAGGTCATAGTTATGGTCGACAACGGTGGTAGCTGTGAGGCTGCCTTCCGCGTTGGCTTCGTCGCAGGTAATGGGTGCTGCGACATCGGTTTCGAGCATTTCGGTCGCCAGTGCCGAACCGGGTAGTAAGAGTTGCCCTGACACAAGAATAATCGCTCCGAAGGCGACTACTCTAACGCCCGCATGACGCGTGACGCTGCGGATAAACGAGCTGGTTCGATCATTCTGGGTTTGTAGTGCATGCTGTCCATACATAAGGCGCTCCTTGTTCGTAGGCCGGTTTCCGCGGATCTATATTGCGCCTGGCCGATGCGGCTAGGCTCTTTCACGCGAACGCTTACGCGAGCAGGGAGAAAGCTCAAGCTAATTTTCCCACAGTCGATACTTTGTGAGCAACGATTTGCTGTTCAATTCTCGGAGAGAGAATCAAGACGGTCGAGGAGTTATCAGGCAATGAGATTGTGTCTAGAGAGCGCGAACGAGAGATGCGATCTACAGACGACTGAATAGCTCCATCTGTTTTGGTTACAACGAAATGTGTGCCGCGCGCCTGCGGCATGAAGAAGGGAGATTCTTATGAATATCGTTGTATTGAGTGGTAGCCCGCGCAAGGGCGCTAATACCGACACCATGGTCGAGGCGTTTGCCGAGACCGCGCGCGAGGCCGGCCATACGGTCGAGGTCATCCGCGTTGCCGGCAAGAAGATTGCTGGTTGCCTGGGGTGTCAGTACTGCTTTGCCCATGAGGGGGCCTGCGTGCAGAAGGACGACATGGCCGGTGTGGTCGAGACACTGAAAGGCGCCGATATGGTTGTCTTCGCTTCGCCTATCTACTGGTTTGATATCACTGCGCAGGAGAAGGCCGCCATCGACCGCCTGTACGCCTTCGGTGCTACGGGCTTCCCGTTCACCAAGACGGCCCTTTTGCTCGATAGCCACAGCGAGGGCGTCTATGATGCGGCGATCGCTATGTACAAGTCAACCTGCGCGTACTGCAAGTGGGAGGACCAGGGCATTGTCACCATCAGCGGTATGATCGAGCGCGACAGCATGGCCTCCTCGTCCAAGTTGGAAGAGGTGCGAGAGCTCGCTCGCAAGCTCTCTTAAGGCAAGAAGAACGCATGGCAATCAGCGTTGGTGGAAATGCTTGCTGTCCTTACCGAGAGATAGGGGCGAATTCCCTCAAGTGACGTATAGAACAATTTTTTAACGCAGAAAAATAACTGAAAACAAATTAATCCGCGTTAAAATATTGTCAAACAGAAATTCATGAGGGAAGGTTGCGTATGCGTCGCAAGGCAGACGAACTCCTTAGGGAATGGCGAGACAGGGCTGATAGAAAACCTTTGCTGGTCAAAGGCGTGCGCCAGTGTGGCAAGACCTATCTGCTCAGAACGTACGCCCAGGATCTTTTCGAATCGGTTGTCTACGTTAATCTTGAGAATGACCGGTCGGCGCGAGCGGATTTTTCGGGCGGTCTTGACCCTCATTCGATCGTACGCGCGATCGAGGCTCGTACGGGGCAGCGTATCGTGCCTGGCAAAACCTTACTGTTCATTGACGAGATCCAGGCATGCGAGGAAGCGCTCACTTCCCTTAAATACTTTTGCGAAGATGCTCCCGAGTATTACGTTGCGGCTGCTGGGTCGCTTCTTGGGGTTGCCATTAACCATCAGTCGTATTCGTTCCCCGTTGGAAAGACCGACTTGATTGAGATGACTCCACTCGATTTCGAGGAGTTTCTCTGGGCGATGGGGCATGATCAGCTGGTCGACGAGATACGCTCATCATTCGAGTCAATGGGACCTCTTGCGCCAAGCCTTCATGAAAAGGCGCTTGGGCTCTATCGACAGTATCTTGTTGTTGGCGGAATGCCCGAGGCGGTCCAAACGTACATCGATGATCAGTCAATCATTGATGTGGCCGAAAAGCATCGGATTATTCTCGACGGATATTCCGCCGACACCAATAAATATGCTGATGAACGCTTGAGCGCAAAGACGCGTGCGTGCTTCGATTCCATTCCACAGCAGCTTGCCAAAGAGAATCGTAAATTTCAATACAAGGTAGTGCGAGCGGGGGGCAATGCGTCTCTCTTTGGAGATGCTCTCGACTGGCTTGTATTGTCGGGTACGGTGGCGCGCTGCAGCCTAGTCGGGCAGATCGAAAGCCCTTTAGAGGCCTTTGTTAACCCGTCTGCTTTTAAAATCTATCAGGCGGATACAGGGCTGCTCGTCTCCAAGGCCGGTGCTCAACGCGCCGATATTCTTGCCGGCATCGGCGGCACATTCATGGGCGCACTTACCGAAAACTACGTTGCCCAACAGCTTTTAGCCATGGGCTATCCGCTGCATTATTGGGCGCGAGACAATCGTGCGGAAATCGACTTTGTAGTAGAGAAACAGGGATGCTTGTCTGCGATTGAAGTCAAGGCGGGGGAGAACACAAGATCTCGAAGCCTGTCCTCACTTAAAAAGACCCATCCGGGCGTGCGCCTTATCAGGCTATCGACTAAGCCCTTTGGAATGAATGATGGGCTTATGTCTGTTCCACTTTATGCGGCATTTTGTCTATAGGGATGATGCTGCTGTAATGCATGGGGCCCGGAGCGCGGCATTTACTGCGTTCCGGGCCCCGTTGGTTTGTGGCTTGGGCCAGTTCGATTGCCGTCGTCCTAGTCAAACAGGCTCGGCATGTCGTTTTCTTTCATGAGGGCACCGGCGGAGGGCAGACTCTGCGCGGTGAACTTCTCGGCCGAGACGCCGGCGCCAAGGATCTCTTCGGTTGTGCCGACGGTGGTGACCGAGCGGCCCTTCTTGGCCGTGAAGGCCTGGACGCCCTGCGTGTTGGTGGTCGTCTTGGTCTTGAGCAGCGACGTGTTGAAGTTCATCAAACGATAGTCGCTCGAGACCAGCGCGATGTCGCGATCTTCCTTGAGCACCTGAGCATACAGCAGCTTGCTGCCGCCGTAGATTGCGTTCTTGAGGCGCTTGCGGTTGGTTTTGGTGACGTATCCGGCAAGTGCGACGCGCACCACACGGCCGTTTTCAAAGATAAACAGCACGTCGGCCTTGTAGTCCTCGGGGTCGATGACCCAGATGACGCTCTCGTCGGGTTCCATCTCGAGGTCGGTCGGCAGGTACGAGCCCAGCTGGGCCGACTTGGTATCCTCGAACGCCGCGACCTTGCACTTGTACACTTGGCTCTTGTTGGTAAAGACCAGCAGCTCGTGGGTGTTGGAGGACGGAAACTCGATAAAGGGTTTGTCGCCGTCCTTGTACTTGAGCGTGGTCGCCTTCTTGAGCACGCGGTCCGTCATCTTCTTAAGGTAGCCATCGCGCGAGAGCATGATGGTGACCGGGTACTCCTCAACCTCGGGCTCCAAGCTTACCTCGATAACCTCATGGGGCTCGATCCTGCCCGTGCGGCGCGGCATCACGTACTTCTTGTTGACTGCGGCCAGCTCGTCGCTGATGACCTTCTTGATGTTCTCCTCGCTGGAAAGGATCTCCTCAAGCTCGGCAATCTCGCCCTCGAGCTTGGCGATGTCCTTGGTGCGGTTGAGGATGTACTCCTCGTTGATGTTGCGGAGTTTAAGCTCGGCAACAAACTCGGCTTGGGTCTCGTCGATGTCGAAGCCGCGCATAAGGTTGGGCACGACCTCGGCTTCGAGCTTGGTACCGCGGATGATGGCGATGGCCTTGTCGATATCGAGCAGGATCGCCTCGAGGCCGTGCAGCAGGTGCAGGCGCTCGGACTTTTTGCCCAGGTCAAAGTTAATGCGGCGACGCGTGGACTCAATACGCCACTTGACCCACTCGTGCAGGATCTGGCGCACGCCCATGACACGGGGATAGCCGTCGACGAGCACGTTGAAGTTGCACGAGAACGAATCCTGCAGCGTGGTCGAGCGATAGAGCTTGGCCATAAGCTTGTCGGGGTCGACGCCGCGCTTAAGGTCGATGGCGATGCGCAAACCCGAGAGGTCGGTTTCGTCGCGGATGTCTGCGATCTCCTTGACCTTGCCCTCCTTGGAGAGCTTGACGATGCGCTCGATGATGACATCGGTCTTAGTGGTGTAGGGAATCTCGTAGACCTCGATGATGCGTTCTTCGGGAATCCAGCGCCAGCGGGAGCGAATCTGGAAGCTACCCAGTCCGGTCTCGATAATCTTTTCCATTTCCTCGCGGCGGTAGATGATCTCGCCGCCGGTCGAGAAGTCGGGCATGGGCATGTACTCGAGCAGGTCGCAGTCGGGATCCTGCAGGTAGTGCATGGTGGCGGTGCAGACCTCGTTGAGGTTGAAACCGCAGATGTCGGACGCCATGGCGACGCCGATGCCCTTATTGGCTGAGACGAGGATGTTCGGGAACGTGGTGGGCAGCAGGCGCGGCTCCTTCATGGCGCCGTCGTAGCTGTCGACGAAGTCGACCGGGTCCTTGTCGATGTCCTTGAAGATCTCGGCGCTGATGGGGGAGAGCTTGGCCTCGGTATAACGCGAGGCGGCGTAGCTCAGGTCGCCCGAATAGTACTTGCCAAAGTTGCCCTTCGACTCCACGAAGGGCGCAAGCAGCGCTTCGTTGCCCGTCGCCAGACGCACCATCGTCTCGTAGATTGCGGCATCGCCGTGCGGGTTGAGCTTCATGGTCTGACCCACAATGTTGGCGCTCTTCTGGCGCTCGCCCTTGAGCAGACCCATCTTGTACATGGTGTAGAGCAGCTTGCGGTGCGAGGGCTTAAAGCCGTCGATCTCGGGGAACGCACGCGAGACGTTGACGCTCATGGCGTAGGGCATGTAGTTGACCTCGAGCGTCTGCGTAATCGGCTGATCAGTGACCTCGGAGTGCAGGCCGATGACGTTCTCGGCGTTGACCTGCTTTTTCTTTGGCTGGTTCTTCGTCTTCTTCTTTGCCACGATTTCCTCTTGAACTTCTTATGGGCCGTCGTTATCGATTTGCTGCTATTGCAGGTCCAGCTGGTCCAGATATTCCTTGCCGTGCTCGGAGATATGGCGCTTGCGGCCCGCTTCGTCGTTGCCCAGCAACAGGTTAAACATGGTCTCCATCTTGGTGACGTCCTCGGGCTCCACCTTAATCAGGCGACGCGTCTCGGGGTTCATGGTGGTGAGCCACATCATGTCCGGGTCGTTCTCGCCAAGACCCTTGGAGCGGTTGATGGAACACTTCTGGTCGCCGATCTCCTTGAGGATGCCGTTCTTTTCGAGCTCGGTGTAGGCAAAGTAGGTCTTCTCTTTGCAGTTGATCTCGTAGAGCGGAGACTCGGCGATATACACGTAGCCCTCGTCGATGAGCGTGGGCACCAGGCGGTAGAGCATGGTGAGCACGAGCGTGCGAATGTGGTAACCGTCGACGTCGGCGTCCGTACAGATGATGACCTTGTTCCAGTTGAGGTTGTCCAGGTCGAAGGCGCCAAGGTTCTTGATGCGCTTGTCCTTGATCTCCACACCGCAGCCCAGCACGCGCATGAGGTCCATGATGATGTCGGACTTAAAGATGCGCGGGTAGTCCTCTTTCAGGCAGTTGAGGATCTTGCCGCGGACGGGCATAACGCCCTGGAACTCGGCATCGCGCGAGGTGCGAATGGCGCCTGCTGCCGAGTCGCCCTCTACGATGTAGATCTCGCGGCGGCTCTTGTCCTTGGAGCGGCAGTCGATGAACTTCTGCACGCGGTTGGCCATGTCGGTCTTCTGCTGTAGGTTGGTCTTGATGCTCTGACGCGTCTTCTCGGCGTTCTCGCGCGAACGCTTGTTGATGAGCACCTGCTCTATGATCTTGTTGGCAGCGTCTTTGTTCTCGATTAGGTAGGTCGAGAGGCGCTCCTTAAAGAAGGCCGTCATAGCCTGCTGGATAAAGCGGTTGTTGATGGCCTTCTTAGTCTGGTTTTCGTAGGACGTCTGGGTGGAGAAGCAGTTGGTCACCAGCACCAGGCAGTCCTGGACGTCCTGCCATTTGATGCCGCTCTCGTTTTTGTTGTACTTGCCCTGTTGCTTAATGTAAGCATCGATGGCGCTGGTCAGAGCGCTGCGGGCGGCCTTCTCGGGCGAGCCGCCATTCTCGAGCCACGATGAGTTGTGGTAGTACTCCTGCATCATGAAGGTGCGCGAGAAGCACATGCACGCGGTAATCTTGACGTTGTAGTCGGGCAGGTCCTCGCGATCGCGACCGCGACGGTCGGCCTCGATAAAGAAGGGCTCGGTAAGGTAGTCGGTACCGACCTTCTCGAGCACGTAGTCTTCGATGCCCTTGGGGTAGCAAAAATCCTCTTCGGAAAACTCGCTATCGTCGCCTTCGATGCGCAGACGGAAGGTCACGTTGGCGTTGACCACGGCCTGACGGCGCATGGTCTCGCGATACCAATCATGGGGAATGCTGATCGAGGTAAAGACCTCAAGATCGGGACGCCACTTGATGGTGGTGCCGGTGCGGTCCTCGTCGCTGGGCTCAATCTCGAGTGCCTTCTTTTTGGCGCCGACGACCTTGCCCTTCTTAAAGTGCAGGGAGTACTTGTTGCCGTCGCGCCAAACCGTGACGTCCATGTATTCGGAGGCGTACTGGGTCGCGCACGAGCCTAGGCCGTTGGTACCGAGCGAGAAGTCGTAGTCGCCGCCCTGGTTGTTGTTATACTTGCCACCGGCGTAGAGCTCGCAGAAGACGAGCTCCCAGTTAAAGCGCTTCTCGGAAGGGTTCCAGTCGAGCGGGCAGCCACGGCCATTGTCCTCTACCTGGATAGAGCCATCGCGAAAGGCGGTAAGGGTGATGAGCTTGCCGTAGCCCTGGCGCGCCTCGTCAACGGCGTTGGACAGGATCTCGAAGGCGGCATGCGCGCAGCCGTCGAGCCCGTCCGAGCCAAAGATGACGGCAGGGCGCAGGCGTACGCGTTCCTCGTCCTTGAGCTGGCGGATACTGTCGTTACCATAGTTTGCGGTGTTTTTTGCCATACTCGCTCTCTCGGTGCTCCTTTGCTGCGTTTAAGTCATGTAGATAGTCAAGGTAGCATAGCCCAGCCCACAGGCGATTCCAACCAACACGAAATCCATCGAACAATCGTTCGGATTAACAGGGATAGTGTTTAGTGGTAGCGCGGCATTGTTAAATAAATTTGGATACAGATGAATTTTATTTAATAGGGATCTAGTTTTACTAAACAAAATCGAACGATGCTGATCGCACGAGCGGGCACATCGATCGACTATCAATCACGTTTACTCGGAGAAACCCGAGTCGGTTTTGTCCGAGTAAGTTTGAATGGCGAATTGAAATTGGTATGTCTGCATGGCGATGACAGACATGGTTTTCATAATGACAGATATAGTTGACATCCTTTGATGGATGCAATATATTTCTGTCATGTTGCAACGGATATCTGTCCATTACTACGAAAGGAACTCCATGCCGGGCAAAAGGAACCTACGCATGAAGGCGGCGCGCGCGGCGGTTGGCCTTTCGCAAGCTGACCTGGCCGAGGCCGTGGGCGTTACGCGCCAGACCATCGGCCTGATCGAGGCGGGCGGCTACAACCCCACGCTCAATTTGTGCGTGGCAATCTGTAAAGCGCTACGCGTTACGTTGAACGACTTGTTTTGGGAAGACGAGAGCGACGTCGACCCTGACGCTCTTTAGGAGTTCGCTATGAAATTTGAAGATTTAAAACTCGTGCAAAAGTGGCGTGAATATGCCGGCCCAAAGGATGAGCGCCTGGAGGCCGAGAGCGCGAAGATCTACAAGATTGGTTTCGTGCTGCTTTCGTTTGGCATGTTGATGATCTTTTTCTACCAGTTTATAGCTCGACAGGTTGCGTGGGTTCACAGCGACGCCAGTGAAATGCCGCATGGCTTTGCAACGCCGTTCGAGGCAGCCATGTATTTGTGGCTCGTTCTCGTGATGTTGATTTGCGCAGGACTGCAAACGCGGAAGGGCTATGTCGATACCAATCGTTTTGGGCAAACCGAGCATCTTCCTGTTGGATATTTCCTGCTTGTCAGCGGTTTTAGCGGCGCCGCGTTCGCGCTTGTTATTGCCGCAATGCGCTGTATCGCTGAGGTGCAGATCGTACCGCTCGAAAGCGTCTTTTGGTTGGCGAACCTGGCCACGGGCGTGTTCTGCGGTGCGACGATTTTCGCGGCCACGTTTGCTGCCCTGTGCGCAACGTTTTTCACGGCGAAAAGACGCCGTGCCAAGCTCGAGGCAGAACTCGACTCCTCTGACGACATCTAATGCGTAATGGGCTGGCTCTGGGTATTCAGAACCAGCCCATTTGATGTTCGATGAGCCGAGTCGGCGTCTCTCACAAAAGTAACTAGGAGCTAGCGAGGCCTATCCGAATTGGCCTCATTGGCGGTGTCGATCTCGAGCGCCGTGCGGCGGGCGCTGTAGGCGATGAGGCCGGCGCCTGCCGCGGCGAGTGCTGCAGCGGCTGCCGTAAGGGGAGCGTTGACATCGCCCGTGCCCGCAAGCGCGCCCGCTTTTCCGGGGCGCTTGTTATTGCCGTGATCCTTGCCGCTGCCAGAGCCACTGCCGCTACCGGAGCTGCTTCCGCCGGAGCCACCTCCACTCGAGCCGCCACCGCCGTCCGCCGTCATCGGTGCATCGTGAAGCCCCGTCGTATCCGCGTTGTCGCATACGCCGACCTGAACTTCCGAGCGTTCGCATGCCGCGTCGGGCACATGAAGCTCGTGCAGTACGGCACCCAGCGCCGAGTTTGCGCCCGGTCGAATTTCCTCGAGCGTTACGGGATCGAGCGCCACCAGATTACGCGCCTTCGCATATAGCGTTACACGTTTGCCCACTTCATCGCTCCAACTCTCGGGGATGGCGAAGCTCATGCGGAACTGTGCCGTGCAACCCGGTGCCAGCACGGCGTTGCCACTGTCGGCTACCAGCGGGTGCGTTGCAAAATGTGCGCCCAGCGTCTCGAGCGTGTACTTCACGTGTGTCATGTCGTTGGCCGAAGCGTCCTCGGCAAGCTCTGGATCGTAGATCGATGCCATGCGTGCGTTCACTCCGAACCCGATGGATGCGCTGGAGAACGGCTGACTGGAGCCCTCTCGGTACAGATCGATCGTGCCGGCGGTCAGCAAGGTGTTGCCGTCGTTTCGCACCGTGACCATGAAGGATTCGCCTGCTGCTCCGGGCACCACCGCGCCCGAGGTAGCGACTGCGCCCGTCGGAGTGGCACACGCCACCAAGGGCACTTCGATGCCGTGTAGTTCTGCCTCGCTCTTCTCCGCGCTCACAATGTGCGTGGCGAGCGCGGAGAGCATGCTCCCCGACGTCAAAAATGTCGTTATCTGATCGACGGGATGGTCCAGCTCGCACATCACGAACGGCTCCGTGAACAGATCGCCTGCCAAGGTGCTGGCGAAGATGCGGAAGTGCTTGCCCATCACTGCTACCGGGTTGCCTTCTTCGTCGTAGGTTTGTCCCACCTTGCCATCGGTGTTCTCTACATAGAGCACGCACCTGCCGTTGTTGCTTACGCTGAACGATGCCGGGCCGCAGCCTGCGGCACCCACGGGCTGCGTTGCAAATACCGATGCGCCTCGCGTCCAAGTAATATGCTGCAGTTGCTCGTTGACGGTAGCCAAAAAGCCCGTGTGCTGCGGCCACGGCACCGCGTGGGGTACCGTGGCGTCTGGTGACATAACGCCCCAGCCCGCAATGGACTGGCCGATCACGGCGTACGATGTGCAGCCGCAACCGTCTGCGGTCTCGTACGCAACGGGCACCACCATTTTGCCGTTGATATTCTCGGGCGCGCCGAGCTCGATGCTCGACGGTGCCTGTGGAAAGCGGAGGACCTGACGGAACGTGAGACTGTCGCCCGAAACGTCCGACCACAGGGTAAAGCACTCCAGCGCAACCTCGGCCTCGCTGCCGAGCGCCTTTTCTGCGGTGGTCCCGCGGCGGTGGAGGTAGGCGCCCGACAGGCGCCCGTCGACAAGTGTCTTGCCCACCGTGATGCGTGGGCACTGCAAGCAATGGTAGCCATCCTCCTGAAGGCGGCCGCGCGAGATGCTGCGCCACGACGTGTGCGATATCATGCGAACTCCGTTGTTGCTTATGCGCAGGCGCACAACGGACAGTATGCCGGATGTGCTCGCCGTATCGAAAAGGGTGTTGTCACCGGCGGGGCGCTCACCCGAGACCAGCAGCACGTAGGCGTCCTGGTTTCCTCTTCCGTCCGTATATTCCACTACGTCGAAGTCGTAATCGTATATGCCGTCGCGCTCCACGTCGCCCTCGCCAAACCCAAGGGGAAAGTCCACAGGCGTGGGAGCGGACCACGTTCCGTTTGCCTTTGTGTGTACCACCAGGCGCGAGCGACCATTGTCGCCGTAGCGCACCGAGGCGATACGGAACAGGCATTCTACGCCGGCAATCATTGCCAGCTTCATGTGGGCTTCGCTGAGCACGCCAGCAAACAGCACGTTGTCGCTCGAGGGCTTGATGCCGCCACGCTCGTCCTCCGACACGCCGGCAGAATCGGCGTTCGGGTCGGCAACGGTGTTCGTTGCCTGACCGATGTAGGTGTACTCATACATCGGCGCGGCGTTTTCGTCGTTCTCTATCAGTGCATGGACGAAATGCTCGATCTGTCCCGTGTCGTCGCTTTCTGCATCCGCCTCGAGCTCAATGCGCGTGACCGCTTGATCCCAATCGCGCACGACAGGCGCGGCGTTTACGGCAGTGGCCTTAACCTCGGCGCGTGCGAGCAGTTCGGCGTTGGTGACGATGGTGGCCGATGCGATAAATTGCGGCACGCCGCCCGCCTCGATGTCGCCGGGCGTGCCGAAGCGGGCATCCAGCGTATAAGGCGTATCTCCACCCAAGGCCAGCTCAGAGCGCTGGAGTACATACTGGTCGCCGTTGTCCATCGACATATTCCACGAATCGATGAGTGTGGGCCACGACCCCGACCAAGCCTTGGTGGTCCACTTGAACATTACGAACTGGAGTATCACATCGACATCGACGTCTGCACCTACGCGCAGTCGCGGAAGCTGGTGTCCATCTGCCTTCTCGTACCCAATGAACAGCGTGAGGGATGCGGCGCCGCGCACGGCAGACGAAGCGACGCCTGCAACGCCGGCGCCAAAGGTGACGGCAAGCCCGATCTGGATGGTGAACGAGCCCGACGTGTTTGAATAGTCGAGCGAAATGTTTTTAAAAAACGCCGCGCCGCTGCCGTGCGTGTGGGCACCCACGGCGAGCGCCAGTTTTGCCAGCACCCAGGGGTTGACGTTTAGGAAAAATGGCACCGGTCCTAGGGTAAACTGCTCGGTCCAATTGAGGTCGGTTCTTACCTGGAAGAGGGCCTTAATATTGCCGTATGCGGGGTCGCTGTTGTTACCCCAGGTTTTGCCCACCCAATCGTAGGCGAGCGAGCCGTACAGCTGTGTGGCGATATCCATCGTGAACAGCGGCGTGCAATGGTGGCGAAGGAGCTTGGTGTTTCTTGGATCGGTGCCCGATCCGGCACTCATACTCTTGTACTGATTCCACTTCCCCTCCATTTCGTCGAGGTAACGGTTTGCCTGCTTGGCGCCCGACTCGCGTGGCGATTTCTTCCAGTATTCCGGATCAGGGTTGCCCGAATCGTTCATATAGCTGGCTGGTTTGTATCCTCCGCCAAACAGCACGTATCCAGCAAACGAGAAATCGAAGAGGATCGGAAATGTGGGCATCCAACACGTGAACTTATTGCCGCCGATGCCGGGAAACGCCGCGGGGAAATCAAACGGAGTGATCTCTTGGTCCATGGTGGTGGGGACGATAGTGGTCGATCCGGATTCCGCCTTTGCCGCCGGCGCAGTGACAACGGCCATGGGGGAGGAGAGTGTGTAGGTTTTGCCCTGGTAGTCGAGGACAAAGCGCAGCTTGCATCCTTCTTCCAGAAGGCTCGATGCCGCGTCGAGGAACTTGTCTTCGAGCGTGAACGTCGCCAGATTATCCGCGCCCGATGCGCTGGCCTTGACTTGGCCAATCTGCGTGACGGTTTCGGATGAGCTGCCCGCAGCGGGCATCACTTTATTGATATGCAGCGTTGCCTGTCCACCCTGTGGCAGATGGGCCTGCACGGTAAAGGCGTGCGTGTCGGGCTGGTCGTTTGCTGCTTCGTCCGCTGGCATTGCCATAAACGTGGCGTTGGCGTACTGGATGTCCCATTCGTCGAACGTGAGCTGTCGAAAGTACGGCTCGCCATCGGAGAGCGGACGTGTGGGTGCGGTAATGGCGGTGCCGCCTTGGACACGCGAGAGGGGAATCTCGACATCGCGGTAGCCCGCCATGCTAATGGAGATGCCGCCGTTAAAGTCGTACGCGTCGAGAAGCGTCGCCTCGTCCACGTAGCCTTCCGAAAGCGGCGCGACCTCAAAGATGGCCGTGCCTTCCTCATCGGTGGTGGCGGTGAGCTGCTTGCCTGCGGCGTAGCGCGACGTGAGCGTGACCTGGGCACCCGTGATGGGCGTATTCTTGTTGGCGACGTCGACCACGACCACACCGAACATGGTGCGCGAGAGAACGAGCACCCTGAAGGGGTCTTCTTCGTCGGCATAGGCCGCGGTGGGCGCGAACGGCAGCAGAAAGGCGTTTGCGCTTCCCGGCACGCGCGGCAACATAATGCTCGCCAGCGAGGACGCTCCGGCAACAAGTAACGAACGGCGATCAAGCATCTTTGGCTCCCATCCCGCAGGTATCGGTGGAAATAATCCAATTTTGCGAGAAGGCGCCCCGTGGCGGTAGTGCCGTTCAAGGGTCAAAATGTCCAAATTAATTGAGCGAAGCGCCGGGTTCCGGAACGCGTTCGATGCGCTTGGCAGCCCGGTCGTTAACGCAACATATGCGCGACCAGCTCGGCGCGAGTTCCGATACCAAGCTTGGCATACACTCCTGATAGGCGGTTTTTGACGGTGCCCGGCGATACTCCCATATGGCGTGCGATTTCGGCGTTGGTCCACCCACGACAGGCGAGCATGGCCATGGTGAATTCCGTGGTCGTTAGATCGTCGGCAACGTCCTCGCCCGAATCGGGGTTGTGGATGCGCCGCCAGCCGTAGCTGAAGCGGTGCGTGATCTCGATGATGCGCGCGAAGTCGTCAGGGTATTGCGATTTTAAGCATGCCTCGATAAGCCCCTGCAAAAGGCCGTGGTGCTCGCCAATGAGCTCGATAAGGCCGTCAGGACGCGCAATGTTCCAAGCAACTCCGAAGTGCGTTTTTGCGGCGTCGATGTCCTTGAGGCTCATGCATGCCATGGAGGCTGCCAGGTGCAGGAACAGTTCCGAGATCGGATAGCTCCCTTGTTTCATGATCAGGGCGTTTTCCGCCATGCCCAGACTGCGGCCATATTCGCCGCGCAGGTACAGGGCATGCGCCATCACGTAACTGGCGAACAGGCGCAGGCCTTCGGGCAGATGCGCCGCAAGTGGATAAAACTCTTCGGCAGAATACGGGGAAGGCAAGTGCAGCAGGACGCTCGCGGCGGAGGCGAACAGGATACGCGTGGCGTGGACGGCGGGCGATTCCTCGTCGGCCGGTGTATCGAGGATGCCCGCAAGGCAACGGCGGGCATCGGCGATACGGTTGAGCGACAGGCTGGCATATCCGCAGATAAAGCATGCGGAATAGCGTAGTGCGGGATCGGTGGCGTCAAGATAGGGGCGCGCCGTCTTGGCAGCGAGGGCGGCCTGTCCGCGAAAGTACAGCGCTTCTGCCGTGGCAATGGCGCGCGAATCGGGGTTGGAAATGCCTGCAACCGCAGCGTCAATCTGCCCCGGCACAAAGGCGGTGCACATCAACGGCATGGGAACGCATGGGTAGCCATCGCAGTCCATCTTCCATCTCCCAACAGCTGGCAACAATAGCAGCAATTGTACTCCTGTTGCTCGGGACCCCTTTCGTTTTACTGTTCGGTTAACGCTGCGGATCGTTTTGGAAGGCTTACGAGCATGGTGGTCCCGTTTTCGGAACTTGCTTCGACCTCTACCGTGCCACCGTGAAGCGCTGCAATCTCCCAAACGAGCGCTAGTCCGAGTCCTGCGCCGCCGTATGCCCTGCTGCGGGATTTGTCCAGGCGAAAGAACGGTTGGAAGATGCTCTCACGGTACTGCTTGGGTATTCCCGGGCCCTGGTCCTCGACTCGCAGGAACACGTGGCTGTCGTTGTCGCCGATGGAGACGTTGACAGTCGAGCCGGGGCGGCTGTAATGGATGGCATTTTCGACCAGGTTAAACACCAGCCGATAGAGGAGCGTGTCGCTCCCGATTACTAAAGCGTCTCCAGCACAATTGAGGGTTATGCCCTTATTTTCGGCAAGTGGCGCAAGGTCGGTGAGGACCTCTTCGGACAAGGGGCCAAGTTCCACATCGTCCTCGCAAGGAACGCCGCGGAGCTCACTCATCTCGAGCAATACCTTGGCCATTCGAGACATGCGCTCGGCTTGTTCTTGTAGCAGGCCGAGCAGCTCGGCCGTTTCGGGCTGCAAACCGGGGTGCTCGGAGATGAATAGTTCAATCTGTGCTTGCATAAGGGCGAGCGGGGTGCGCAGCTCGTGTGCGGCGTTGCCGGTAAACTGACGCTGTGCAGAGAACCCTTCGCCAAGACGGGCGATCATGTCGTTGAAAGAGGCGCTGCATTGTTGTAGCTCGGTGGGCACATCTTCACTGAGTCTGATTTCGCTTAGGTTGTCAGGCTGCACACGCTCAACCTGGGCTGCAAAATCCCGTAGCGGTTTGAGCGCACGGCCGCTCACAAAGTATGTCAGCACGCCGCCAAGGAGTGTGACTCCAGCCGTGATGTACCAGGTTGTCGTGCCAAAAGACTCCTGTGCGTCGTTTACGACGATCGTGACCTTGTCATCGGGGGTCGCTTTCGTTGGGTCGAACGCCTGGGGCGAATCTTCGCTGGTTGCGTTAAAGGCCGAGATGTTACTGCCGATGGCATCCATGTAGCGCATGCCCGTATAGCCGACCAGGCAGTTTGTCAGCACGCATGCTGCACACGTCAGCAGTGCCGTCATGATCGTTATGCGCCATTGCAGCGAAAGCCCTTTCATTCGCCATCCTCCATAACGTAGCCCTCTCCAATCCGATTGCGAATCGGGTCGTATCCCAAAGCGCTGCGTAGCTTTTTGCGGAGTGACGAGATGTGAACGCGGATTGCGTTGCTAAAGCTGTTCACGCTGCTATCCCAAACGTGCTCGATAAGCTCCTCTTGGCTTACCGGACGCCCCTGATTAAGCATCAGGTATTCCAAGATTCCCGTTTCCTTGCGCGTAAGAGATAAAGCCTCGCTGTCCACGGAGGCGATGCGCGCCTTGGCGTCAAAGCGGAGCTTTCCGCAGGTTAAAACTATGTCGCTTTGTGTAAAGCGTCTGAGGGTAAGGCTGCGGATCCTTGCCGCAAGCTCGTCCAGATGAAACGGCTTGGTGAGGTAATCGTTGGCGCCGGCATCGAGTCCGGCGACTTTATCGGATACTTCGCCACGCGCGGACAGAATCAGTACCTTGGTCTCGCAGTCGGTTTTCCTAAGTTCCCTAAGCACGGTCATGCCATCGATACGGGGAAGGTTGAGGTCGAGTACCACGAGGTCAAAGACTTCGACGCCCAGCAGATCGAGCGCCTCCTGTCCGTCGTGACAGCAGTCGACGCTGTACGCCAAGTTTCGCAAGCTGCGCGCGATTGCATCGCACAGTGCTCGCTCGTCTTCGACGATCAAAATACGCATAACAGTCTCCTTGCACATTCCAAATCGCGCTTAACACGGATTTTATAGTCGATATGGTCCAATGGTCGCGTAACGAAAGGAGTGGTCAGGTTGTTCAAAGCGGTAAAACCCGTGGTACAGGTCGCTTTGTTGATCGTCGGAATTGCCATGGTGTGCTTTGGTGTTATGCGTGGCGAGGCGGATGCCGTGCTGGCCAAAGCGATTAGGCTGTGCTTGGAGTGTATCGGAATTGGATAAAAGAGAAAACACTGCGTCGCATGTTTTGGCCCGATTTCGCGGATTCATTCAGGCGGCGGCGACGCTGGTCACCAACATTCACCTGCAAAACTTTGCCAAAGGCGGCATCTATCAGGGCGCGGGAAAAACAGTCTGCGTACCTGGACTTAATTGCTATTCGTGCCCCGCGGCATCGGGTGCGTGCCCCATCGGGTCGTTCCAGTCGGTGGTAGGTTCATCCAAGTTCAACTTTTCTTACTATGTTACCGGTACGCTCATTTTGCTCGGCGTGCTGCTGGGACGCTTTGTATGTGGCTTTCTGTGCCCGTTTGGCTGGCTACAAGAGCTGCTGCACAAGATTCCCAGCAAAAAGTTCTCCACGAAAAAGCTCAAGCCGCTCACGTACATCAAGTACGTCGTGTTGCTGTTTGCCGTGGTGCTGCTACCCGTCTTGGTGGTTAACGACGTGGGCATGGGCGACCCGTTCTTTTGTAAGTACATCTGTCCGCAGGGTGTGCTCGAGGGCGCCATTCCGCTGGCCATTGCCAATGCCGGCATTCGATCTGCGCTGGGGCAGCTCTTTACCTGGAAACTTGTCGTTCTCATTGCCGTGGTAGTGCTGAGCGTTTTGTTCTATCGCCCCTTCTGCAAATGGATTTGCCCGCTCGGCGCATTCTATGCGCTCATGAATAAGGTGTCCTTGTTGGGGATTCAGGTCGACGCGTGCAAATGCATCTCGTGCGGCAAGTGTTCAAGGGTTTGTCAGATGGACGTTGATGTGGTCCGCACACCCAATCATGCCGAATGCATCCGGTGCGGAAAGTGCATCGGGGCCTGTCCTGTCGATGCCATCAGCTATCGCTATGGCCTGGATGTGTCGGCGGAAAAGCTCCCCTTGACCGCCGATAAAAAGTAAACAAGCTTCGACAAAACGGAGGAATGACTATGAAGCTTTCTAAGATTGCGGCCCTGTTTATGGTGCCGGTATTGGCCTTGTGTCTTGTGGCGTGTTCGGCGCCTGGTGGCAATGCGAGCGAATCTGCGGGCTCCGATCCTAAGATCGCAGAACTCACTGCGCAGAAGCCGACCAACGCCGACGAGGCTGCCGAGCTGTATGCGAAGCTCATGCAAAAGGAGAACGAGATCTTTTCGAGTGATAACGCGCTGTGGGAAAAGGTATTCAATGCGGCAAATAAAGACTCGGCAATGATTGAGGACGGCAGCAATTACGGCGATTTTCTGCTCAAGACCATCGACGGCGCCAAGGATGAGTTCACGGCGGATGAGCTTAAGACACTCAAGGCCGGTGCACAGCAGATCAAGGAGATCGAGGACAAGCTCGAGAGCCTGGAGAAGGAGTTCCCCGGCTGTGGAAGCACGCCGAGTGCAGGCGAGAGCGTCGACGCTTCGACCGCTGGCATGACGGCTGGTGCCAATGCTTCGAGCGAGGCGACGAAGTTCCCCAGCTTTACGGGCAAGGACCTGGATGGCAACGACGTGAACAGCGACGAGCTGTTCTCTAAGAACAAGGTCACCGTCATGAACTTCTGGTTCACCACTTGCAAGCCGTGCGTGGGTGAGTTGGGCGACCTTGAGGACCTGAATAAGGAGCTTGCCAAGAAGGGCGGCCAGGTCGTGGGCGTCAATTCCTTTACGCTCGATGGCAACAAGGGCGAGATTGCAGATGCCAAGGACGTACTGAGCAAGAAGGGCGTGACATATAAGAACATCTGGTTCAAGTCGGATAGCGAGGCCGGTAAGTTTACGTCAAATTTGTTCTCGTTCCCGACAACGTATGTCATCGATCAGAATGGCAACATCGTAGGGGAGCCCATCGTGGGCGCCATCAGCTCCGCTGAGCAGCGCGCAGCGCTCGACAAGCTTATCGACCAGGCGATTGCGAATAGCGAGCAGTAGAAAACGCGTAAAGCATGGCGATGATCGTGCACCGCTGTGCGAAGTAGTCCGCTACCTTTCAAGATAAGCTCCACCATATAGAGGTCCCGCTCGGGACCTCTTCTTTTGGGCGCCGTCCCGTTCGTTTTTTGGCGCGGTTTGTTACATTCCTCACTGGCGTCGGCAAAAAATGGGGATAGAGTAGGACAAACGCGTCGAATACGAACGGCGGAGGAGAGCGGGCAGGGTGCCTGCGCAGGAGAGGTTGCCGTCCATGCTGGAGCTCAAAGGTATTTGCAAAAGGTACGTTACGCAGTCGTTTACGCAGGTGGCGCTCGACAGCGTGAGCCTGTCTTTTCGCGATAACGAGTTCGTGGCCATTCTGGGTCCCTCGGGTTCGGGCAAAACCACGATGCTCAACGTTATCGGCGGACTCGACCACTTTGATTCTGGCGACCTGCTGATTGACGGCATCTCGACCAAGGACTTCCGCGACCGCGATTGGGATGCCTACCGCAACAACCGCATCGGCTTTGTGTTCCAAAGCTATAACCTCATTCCGCATCAGACCATTTTGGAAAACGTGGAGCTGGCGCTCACGCTCACGGGCGTGGGACATGCCGAGCGCCGCCAGCGTGCGCGCGAGGCGTTGGAGAAAGTCGGCTTGGGCGAGCACGTTAACAAGCGCCCGAGCCAGCTTTCGGGCGGGCAGATGCAGCGCGTGGCCATCGCCCGCGCCCTGATAAATGATCCTGAGATCGTTCTTGCCGACGAGCCGACCGGCGCTTTGGATTCAACGACATCCGTACAGGTCATGGACCTGCTCAAGGACGTGGCGCGCGACCGCCTGGTCATCATGGTCACGCACAATCCCGAGCTGGCGTACCAATATGCCACGCGCATCGTCAATCTGGCGGACGGCAAGATCACCGACGATTCCGATCCCTTCGATGCTGCCAAGGCCGCGCGCCGCGAAGCCAAGCCTACGCGCAAAACCTCGATGAGCTTTGTGACGGCGCTGGGGCTTTCTGCTCGAAACCTCATGACCAAGAAGGGCCGTACGGCCATGACGGCCTTTGCGGGCTCGATTGGCATTATCGGTATCGCGGCGATTCTGGCGCTGTCCAATGGCGTAAACGGCTACATCAAAAAGGTCGAGGAGGATACGCTCTCGAGCTACCCACTCACCATTTCCAAGCAGGATTACGACCTGTCATCCATGATGGGCGGGCAGGGTGCTGCGGATGACGAGGCGTCCAACGGCGAGGACTCGTCCGACGACGGTACCGACGGCAAGGCTCAGGGAACCGATAAGATTCCCGTGGTCACGGCCGTAAAGGATATGTTTGCGAGCGTTAAGTCCAACGACATGACGAGCTTTAAGGCATGGCTTGACGACGGCGGCGATGGTATCGACAAAGAGGTCAACGCCATCCAGTACGGCTACGGCGTGACGCCAGTTGTCTATCGTTCGGGTAAGGGCGACGAGAAGCCCGTCCGGCTGGTGCCCAACGCTATGACCGAGGCCATGAGCGGAGGCGCAAGTTCGGCGGCAACGGTGAGCATGGAATCCATGGGAACCTCGGTCTTTAACGAGATGATTGACGACCAGAGCCTGCTCGACAGCCAGTACGATGTCGTCGCCGGTCATTGGCCCACGTCTGCCAACGAAGCCGTGATGGTGCTTTCGAGCCGTGGCACGGTGGGCGATTACACGCTCTACAGCATCGGTGCGCTGGATATCGATGAGCTCAATGACCTGGTTAACAGCGCCATGGCGGCCGACGGTGGGGTCGAAACGCCCGAGACCGGCACCGACTTTACCTACGACGATGCGCTGTCCACGACGTTTAAGGTGTTGTCGCCGGCCGATGCCTATCGCAAAAACGAAGAGACCGGCATGTGGACTGACATGTCTGGCGACGCCGACTTTATGACGGCCAAGGTTGCCGACGGTATTGACGTGCACATTGTGGGCGTGGTGCGACCTAACGAGACCGCCAACGCGAACGCGTTGTCTCCGGGCATTGCCTATACGCATGCTCTGACTCGCCAGCTTATGGAGCGCGCCGCCGATTCGCAGATTGTGCAGGAGCAACTCGCCCACCCCGAGACGGATGTCTTTACGGGCAAGTCTTTCGATGAACTGCAGGGCGAGGCCAAGCAAGGCGTGGATCTGGGCAGCATGTTCAGTGTGGACGAGGCGGCGCTCAAGAGCGCGTTCTCGTTCGATACGTCTGCACTCTCGGGTGCGGCCGGCGGTATGGACCTTTCTGGTATCGACTTATCCGGGCTGGACATTGACCTTTCGGGCGTTGGCAAGGACATCGACTTTGGTGACATCATGGCCAAAGCGCCGGCTCCAGATTTCTCGGGCATCTTTGACGGTCTGGAACTCACGCCCGAGCAAATGCAGCAGGTGGGAACGCTGGCCAACCAGCTGTTTGAGGGCTTTTTTCAGTCTGATCAGTTTAAGGCGCTGACACCCGATGATCTTAAGGACGCGTCAAAGCTTGCCGCCGCGTTCTCGGCGTATCTTGAGAGTGATACGGCAGCCCAGCAAATCCTGGCCCAGCTCAAAGCGCTCGGCGGCGATGCCCTGGCCGAGCGCCTGCAGCAGGCGATGACCGACTATGTGCAAAAGCAGCTGGCTCCGTATCTGCAGCAGGCTATGGATCAGGTGATGAAGGCAATCAGCGAGCAGATAGCGTCGACGGTATCGTTCCAGCTTAAGGCGGGCGCGGCAGGGCTCATGGACCAGATAGCGACGCAGATGTCTTCGAGTTTTGCCAACCTGGCGAGCGCTATGCGTGTGGATGCGAGCGCCTTTGCTCGTGCCATCCATTTCAACATGGACGCCGAGGACCTGAGCTCGCTCATGATGAGCTATGCGAAGGCGTCGAAGCTCACCTACGACAACAACCTGACCACGCTGGGCTATGCGGACGAGGCGGACCCCATCTCGGTCAAGATTTTCCCGCGCGACTTTGAGGCCAAGGAGCGCGTGCTCGATCACATCGACGCGTACAACAAACAGGTCAAAGCCGCCGGCCACGACGAGCAGGCAATCTCGTACACCGACTACATGGGCATCATCATGGGTTCGGTGACCGACATCGTGAACACCATCAGCTTGGTGCTCATCGCATTCGTGAGCATCAGCTTGGTGGTGAGCTCCATCATGATCGGCATCATCACCTACATCAGCGTGCTGGAGCGCAAAAAGGAGATTGGCATCCTGCGCGCGATCGGCGCGTCGAAGCGCAACGTGGCCAACGTATTCAATGCCGAGACCTTTATCGAGGGCCTCATCGCCGGCGTCTTTGCCATTGTCGTCGTGGTGCTCGTGAGCTTTCCGGTCAATGCCTGGGCGCTTGCGGCCAAACAGGTCCCCAACCTGATGAGTCTGCCCGTGCAGGATGCGCTGGTGCTCATTGCAATTTCGGTGCTGTTGACGGTTGTTGCCGGCCTGCTGCCGGCCCGCAGCGCGTCCAAAAAGGACCCCGTGGAGGCCTTGCGTTCCGAATAATGTGACAAGGGACGGTCCTTTGTCACATCGAGACCCTTGCGAAATCAGGGTCTAATACTTTTCCGAGAAGTGAACGAGTCAAAATGGACCCCCGAAGCATCGACACTTTTGAGATGTAATTTCCTGCGGTTTTGCCAGTCAAATCCTGCGGTTTTGGCGCCAGAAAATGTCGATGCTTCAGGGGTCCAAATACAGCCATTCACTTCTGGGGAAAGTATTAGACCTCGAGATATAGACGGCGTTTGCGAGCGGAAATCAGAACGCAAGCTTCTAGCTCTTCTTTGCAGAGAGCATGAGCCTAATTTCCGGATGGGTGTATTCGTCGAACTCTTCCTTGGGCTCGGTGTCAAAGGCGTAGTACGACTTGATGGATTCGTCCTCCGTCTTGATGCTGATCTCCTCGTATAAGGATCCGGCCAAAAATGCCTGCTTAAACTCATCCGACAGGCTACATGGCGCGAGGAGGTCAGGCGTGGCAACGGAAATGTCCAACCCGTTGAGCGAGGCGCAGAGCGTCGCGATATCCTGCTCGGCGCGAGCGAGGTTGTCTTCAAGGCTTGCCTCGGGGTCGATCTGACTGGTGTAATCGACGTCCGTGAGCATGCCGTCTGCATCAAAAGAAAGGTAGACATAGGCTGCTTGAGCGCCGAGGTCATTATCGCGCAGATAGCCGATAATGCGGTAGCCGTAGTCGTGATACGACTCGTATGGGTCGTCTGCTGCGACGCGTTCGCACACGGGCTCCAGGGCATCCTGCGCGATGGCGAGCTGCTCGGCGGCTGCAGCCTTTCTTACCTGAAGCTCGTTATTTCCCTGGACAAACTGCGGGATGTAGACGCCAAGCAGCACAATGGCGGGCAATACCGTGAGAGCTATGATCTGCTTCTTGACGTTTGGAATCGTCACGCCGTATGCGTTTGCCATGGCCTCGGCATTGCTCGAGGTCTCGGCCAGCACGTCTGCCGCCGTGGCGACTGCCCCTACGGCGCTGGCAACCTCGGCGGCACCGCCCAGGTTGCGCGCGAGATCGTTATCGCTGTTCTTGAGCAGGCGGCCGGCAGCTTGCGTGGCAAGCACGCCGGCGACCTCCGCGGAATGGTCCTTGTTGGTCTGGGCCACCGCAAGCCTGCTCTGCAGTTCCTTCCACTGTTTGCCCTGCATTCCAAAGCGCGGAGCAAGAGCGCAATAGCAAAAGATGGCGAGTTCGATTACGGTGAGTGCGATGGCGGTATATATGCCCGCGGGTTGGAATTCCTTTTGGTGAAACGCGATATCGTTGACCATTTGGAGCGGCAACATCAACAGGCATGCTACGAACGACATGACGAGTGCGGTCGCTGCGATTTTGGGGTATGTGCAGTACCGCTGGATGCGTTTCTTTTCTTGCTCGGTGAGCTGCTGCATGGGGCCTCGACTCTTATCGTTTTTCGGGGGCGATGTGCACACGCTCTTGAGTATAGATGAGTGAAGGACGTCTGTTGTTCATACATAGCGGTCAACAGCGTGCTGTTGGTGCTCGCTTGATCGTGGGCGCCATTCACCTTCGTTGCACAGCGACGACTGGTTGGCTGGTTGGCGTCAAGTAACCGCCTCCGCCTTGTGGGCCGCCTCAAGGACAAGGCATAATGCATGTGACAAAGGGGCAGTCCCTTTGCCGCATTGATCTGAGAGTAGATGTTGATGATTCTATCGTTGGCCCCCATGGAGGGGATTACCGGGCATGTGTTCCGTCGCGTGCATGCGGAGTGCTTCGGCGCACTCGATTGCTATTACACGCCGTTTTTGCCGCCGCCGCGGGTGGGCAACCGCTTTGGCGGCAAGGCGTTTAAGGAGATCGATCCTGCCAATAACCAGGGGCTTAACGTAGTGCCTCAGCTGATGTCCAAGAACGCGGACGAGTTTGTGTGGGCGGCACAGGTGCTCGCCGACATGGGCTATCGCGAGGTCAATCTCAACTTGGGTTGCCCCTCGGGGACGGTTGTCGCCAAGGGCAAGGGCTCGGGTTTCTTGCGTAATCTCGACGAACTTGAGGTGTTCTTGAGCGACGTGTGCGAACGCTCGCCGTTGCCGGTATCGGTCAAGACCAGGCTGGGGCTGGAGAGCGATGACGAGTATGAGCGCGTGCTCGATCTGTATTGCCGCATACCGTTGGCAGAGCTGATCGTGCACCCGCGCGTGCAAAAGGACCGCTATACGGGCACGCCGCGCAAGGAGTTCTATGGCGAAACGCTGGAGCGCGCGCCGTTTCCGGTCGCCTATAACGGTGACATTTTTGATCTTGAGGATATGGACGCGCTGGTTGAGGCCTATCCCGGTACACGCCATGTGATGCTGGGGCGTGGCTTGCTTGCGAACCCCGCGCTGGCTCGCATGGTCAACGGCGGTCCTGCTGCCACGGCAGCCGAGCTGCAGCGTTTCCATGACACGCTGTTTGCTGCCTATGCAGAAGAGATTGGCGGTAACGCGGTCTTTCGCATGAAGGAGTGGTGGTTCTACGCCAAGTGCGCTTTCGCCGACCCCACTACCGTTCACAAGCTCGTACGTAAGACCAAAAAGGTCGACGAATACCGCGCCGCCGTCGAGCGCGTCTTTCGCGAGCAGCCGCTTGCGCCCATAGCCCGCTTCCACGGCTAGTTAGCCATTGGGGACGTTCTTTAACGACTAGTCATTTAAGAACGTCCCCAACGACTATGTAGCAAAAAGCTGTACACCAGCATCCAAAGATGTCGAAAATGTCGACTTTGGATGCTGGCGTACATGTTTGGGTTCGGCGGGGGGAGCGGTGCCTAGGCAATCATTGCATCAAGTGTTATGAGTTCCCTGAGCCGTTCCGTGCGCGTTTGCCCATGGCGTTTGGCTTTTTCGTCAAACGCCTCAAGAACCGATTCGCCCACACGTGCCGACAAGACAGCGCTCGGCTCATCAGAGATCGGCGGCCTTCCCAGCTTAACGGTGCGGCCTTTCGGCCATTCATCTTTTTCGTATGCCTCCGCGGCTTTCTCCAACTCTCCGGGGGCAAACCCCATCATCTTTTCGAGCAGCTTAGCGTCCATGGCGCCTCCTATCGATCGACATAATGTCGAGCGCTGGTTCTCGGATTCCCTTTTTTGTATACAGTTTTGTAGACAAAAATACAAGCAGTTTATCGGGCTAATTAGCTTGTTTTGATCCGCCTGCTCGATAGGAAATGAGCATTGACGGCTTCGATACTCCTTTGCTTTTCAGCTTGGAATTTGGATGCTCGTTGAACTTCCGTAGGGGAGCGTTTTATTAAGCTATCGAGATTCTGGGCAGGAGCTCTCACCGGTCTTCGATAGTGGGACCAGCTTAATTCGCGACACAGTGTGTCGCGAATTGGAGTAGTCGTTGGGTGTCCTTCAATGGCTAGTCATACAAGAACGTCCAAGTGCCGGATTTTGTCATTTAGTGTCGTTCTCAGCGACTATTCTGGAGGGTCGTGGTCAAAAAAGGGCAAATATGAGTACTGTTGCAATTATGGTTGCATTTATTTTGCTATAAATAGTAGCTCCTGATGAGATTTGTTCCCATTAAGAGCTACGTTTATTGAACATATGAGGAGAAATAACGTCGTCTGCGGACGAGTGGAACGTTGAATAGTTCCTGAAATGATCAAAATTGCTGCTACTAAACAGGTAGCAGTACTCATATTTGCCCTTTTTTGACCATAGCTCCCTCGGAAACTCTTTCCCGAGGCATCAAGCAGCCATAATCCAAAGGTCGCCTCAAACAATTAGCCGGTTAAGAGCGTCCATGGCTACCCAAAAGTTGTACGCCAGCATCCAGAGATGTCGAAAAATGTCGACTTTGGATGCTGGTGTACATGTTTGGGTCGTATAGGTTGGGGCGAGCCGGTCGCAACGCGAGTGTTAGAGCAGGTTCTCCTGTGCCCACGCGATGATGTCGCTCGATTCGTAGAGTGGTTTGCCGTCGATGAACAGGCAGGGAACCTGGCGTTTTCCGCCGACGGCGATGAGTGTCTGCTCGGCTTCGGTATCGGTCGAGATGTTGCGCTCGGGAATGGTCACGCCGTTATCGGCCAAAAAGCGCTTGACCTTTAAGCAATACGGGCAGCCGGTCATAACGTACAGCTCGAGCTTATGATTAGTAGCCATAGGTCTCCAATCGGTTGAGGTTTTGATTGAAATACCCAAAGCCGTCGCGGTCTATGCGCGAGTCAACGACGACTCGATGGCCTGAACCAAAAACGCCGTGGCTCCGGTGCCGCAGGGCTTGTCGTAGTAGTCAACAAAGCGCTGGTCGGCAAGATAGCCGTGGGCGAGCCCCAGGTATGCTTCGTCTTGGGGCTCGTGTCCCCAATTGAGGCCAATCCATCGGCGATGCATTGCGACAAGCTTGCGAGCCTCGCTTCCATCCGCATCGCCGTCGCCCATGGCAATCGAGAGCTGACCCAAAATAGCGCGTTCAAGTTCCTTCATGTCGTTCCACGTCTGAGGGTCCATGTCCAGCAGCGCTTCGTTTGCTGCATCGATAGCCTCATTGCCATAGCGCTCCCGCGCCTCGGCACCGTAGCGCTTCTCGTTTTCCTGCACGGTGCGCCAGCGCTCCAGTTGCGGCAGGACGGCGCCCATGAGTGAGACGGCTTCGTCGAGCGACATGCCGGTGTTTTGCGCCAGCCGCGGGGCACAATCTTCAATCATCGCCTCCATGGTGGTGTCGTAGGTGTACTTGCCGTGGTCGTAGCACCACTTGCAGTAATGATCGGTCGCGGTGCCCGCAGCATCGGTACCGCAGTCGTCGGGCGTGAGTATCATGCCGCAGCTCTGGCAATAGTGCTCGGACATTTCGAGCAGGTGGGGCAGCGGCTCGCCGGTCACGGCGGCAATGAGTTTCATCATGTCGATGCCCGGTGTGACCTCGCCGCGTTCCCAACGGCTGACGGCTTGGCGTGTGACGAAGAGCTTGGTGGCGAGCTGCTCCTGGGTAAGGTGATGGGCGCGACGGACAGCGATGAGCTTTTCTGCAAAGGCCATAGCGGCTCCTTTCTGCTGGTTGATGGCTTAAGCATACGCGGCGGCAGGTGCCCTTCCAAGCAACCGTTGGTTGCACGACGGGGAACCGCGGCGAAGAATTGCGCGCAACGCCCCACACCTCCATGCCGTACAATGACCGGCATGGAACCTATCGCACACATACATACCGACCTGCCGCAGAAGTTCGGCATTCCGCGCAACAGCTTTTTGGCGCCTCATCTGCAGGGACACATCGTCTTTGAGCCGGAATTTGCCTCCAATGCAGCGGTTGAGGGCCTGGACTCCTTCTCTCACCTATGGCTGTTGTGGCGCTTCGAAAACGGAACGCCCGGCGGCACGGCAAACGACATAGCTGCCGATGCCAAGTCGCAGGACAGGTCTGGCGCCAACGTCAAGTGGTCGAAGACCGTGCGCCCGCCGCGTCTGGGCGGAGCCGAGCGCGTGGGTGTCTTTGCCACGCGCAGTCCGTTTCGCCCTAATCCCATCGGGCTCACCTGCGTTAAGCTCGACCGCGTGGAGCTTACCGACGACGGCCCCATCATCCATGTGCTGGGGGCCGACCTGCGCGACGGCACGCCCATCTACGATATCAAGCCCTACATCCCGTTTGCCGACTGCCACCCGGATGCGACCGGCGGCTGGATTGAGGGTGCTCCGTGGCAAGAGCTCGATGTTGAGTTCCCGCAAGTGCTGCAGGATATGGTCCCGCCCGCAAAGCTCCCCGGTTTGGTTGAGGTTCTTCGCCAAGATCCGCGCCGCGCGGGGAGCAAGCACGAGCCAAACCGCGTTTACCACTTAGCTTATGCTGGGCTCGACATATCTTTTACGGTCGATAAAACCCAGCTAACCGTAGTCGCCGTCAACGACGCGCAAGACTAACCAGCCATTCGTCTGAACCCGTCAAATTAAGCGCCAAACCCCATGTCAAAATCGCCCATACTGGTGGACAATAACGCCTACCAAAATAGTCCGCTTTGCATGGGAGCTCAGCATGAAATACGACTTTAGCTCGCTTATCGACCGCCACGGCATGGACTCCATCGCCGTTGACTCTTGGGGCGAGATCCCCGGTATGGCTCCGAACGCACCAGACGAGGGCTTCGACCGCATTCCCATGTGGGTGGCCGACATGAATTTTGCTACGGTGCCCACGGTTCAGGAGTACATCATCAAGCGCGCTCAGCACCCCATGTTTGGCTACTTCAATCCGCGTCCCGAGTACTTCGACCACATCATCGAATGGCAGAGCCGTCGCAACGGCGTTGAGGGCTTGGCGCCGGAGCATATCGGCTACGAAAACGGCGTGCTGGGCGGTGTCGTGTCGACGCTGCGCGCGTATGTCCAGCCAGGCGATGCGGTGCTGGTCCACAGCCCTACCTACATCGGCTTTACCAAGTCCATCGAGGCCGCGGGCTATCGCATTGTCCACAGCCCGCTTAAGCTCGACGACCAGGGCGTGTGGCGTATGGACTTTGAGGACATGGAGCGCAAGCTCGCCCAAAACCACATCCATGCCGCGGTGTTCTGCTCGCCGCATAATCCCTGCGGCCGCGTATGGGAGCGCGACGAGATCGAACGTGCCATGGACATCTATCGCCAGCACGATTGCGTGGTGATATCGGACGAGATTTGGTCCGATATCATCCTGCCGGGTCACAAGCATATCCCGACGCAGTCGGTGAGCGAGGATGCCCGCATGCGCACGGTTGCCCTCTACGCGCCGAGCAAGACGTTTAACCTGGCGGGTCTGGTCGGCAGCTACCACATTATCTACAACGAGACGCTGCGCGACCGCGTGTGCGCCGTGTCCGACAAGACCCACTACAACGAGATGAATGTCCTCTCCATGCATGCGCTTATCGGTGCCTATCAGCCGCAAGGCTACGAGTGGGTTGATGAGCTCAACCAGGTGCTTGCCGGCAATATCGAGTACTTCTGCGATTACGTGGACGAGCATTTTGAGGGCGTGAGCTATTCGCGTCCGCAGGGCACCTACATGGTGTTTCTGGACTTCACCGAGTGGTGCCGCGAGCATGGCCGCGATATTCAGTGGTTACTCGACGAGGGGGCGCGCGTGGGCGTGGGGTATCAGGACGGCCGCCCGTTCCACGGACCCTGCCACATTCGCGTGAATCTGGCGCTGCCGCTTTCGCGCGTAAGGGAGGCGTGCGACCGCCTAGACCGCTACGTTTTTAATGCACGGTAAGCGTGCGCTGCATGCGGGGCCTTCTGCCAAGTCGGCTAGAAGGCCCCGCATGGTAAAACGTCTGTAACCATTGGGCGCGCGTGTGGTTTCATTTGCTATTATTTTTTAGCATTTCAGTCTGTGAATAGGATCTTCTGGAGCTCGATGAAAAGACCCCGTCGCTCGGTTGCCATATCGTTGTTCGTTGCGCTTGCAGTGGCGAGTGCTTTTGTCGTAGCGATAGCTGGCTGCTCCGGGTCGAATGACGAAGCCTCGACGCCAGCATCAAAAGGTCCGGACGCCTCGCAAGTCAAAGACGACGACCTTAAGACGCTCAACGTCGGCAGCGACCTCTATCCACCGTTTGTGTATACCGACGAGTACGGCGATATTGTTGGCCTGGATGTCGAGATATTAACCGAGGCTTTGGCCCGCATTGGTTACAAGCCAAAATACCAGCTGATCGATTGGGAAAAGAAGAAAGAGCTGCTGGCGAGCGGCGAACTCGATTGTGTCATGGGCAGCTTTAGCATGACGGGTCGCGAAAACGAGTATCGTTGGGCCGGTCCGTACCTTGCGAGCCGCCAGGTGGTCGCGGTCGATCCCGAGAGCGATATCTATACGCTTGCCGATCTTGAGGATAAGATCGTGGCGGTTCAGTCCACCACCAAGCCTGAGGGCATTTTGCTCAATCGCACAAATGAAAACGTTCCGCAGATCAAGGAGCTCTACTGCTTTTCGGACCGTTCATGCCTGAACCCGGCGCTCGTCGAGGGCCTGGTCGACGCCATCGCCGCGCATGAGTCCTTGCTGCTCACCTACGAAAAAGACTATGGCGTAACGTATCGCATTTTGGATGAGCCGCTGCTAGAGGTTGGTTTGGGCACCGCTTTCGATATCAACGATACGCGCGGCATCGACGTCAAGCTCACTCATGCCTACCAAGAAATGCTTGCCGATGGCACCATGGAACGCCTAGTGTCAAAGTACTTTGATGACCCTTCACCATTTTTGAATGTGGAGGGCCTGTCATGATCGATGCGCTCGACCAGGCCGCTCAGGAGCGGGGCAATCGTTCGGCAGGGGTATGGCTCCTTGTCGCTCTGCTGGGGATAGCGCTCTCGGTTGCTGCCGGCATGATGAGCTACGGTTACATGACGGCCCAAGCCGAGCAGCGCTTTGCCGACGTTGTCGATTACGTGGCGACGCAGAGCCTTTCCTACGATGCATTCAACAGCGCCTATACGACCAAAAACCTGATTCGCGTTATGGAGATCGCCGGAGAGGCTGCCCGCGATATGGAGCGCGACGGTTCGGTGGATAGCGCCATGCTGGAGCAATATGCCGACCAGTTCAACGTGAGCACGCTGATCGTGACGGACGCATCGGGCAATTTGGTGTCCGAGTCCTCGACGGGCGATGTGGGCTACGAGTCGCTCGCTGCGTATCTCAAAGAATCACCCGTGCTGGAGGTGGCAACTCATCCGCTTAAGTCCTATACCGCCCGCATCACGCTTGCGGATGATTCGGTCGCAGACATTGGCTGCGTGACTCGGCAGGATGGCGAGGGCATCGTTATCGCGGTAAGGCATCAGAGCGCGAAGGCGGTTGCAAGCAATACACTCAAACTGCAGAGCTTGCTTGATGGCTATGAAACCATCGATAGCGGCAATATCGTGATCGAAAGCGACGGCAAGGTCGTTGCGACCAATGCCGTTGAACCCACCGTATTGGGCGTATTCGATCTGCCTGCGACGGACGTCTTCATTGTCGACGGTATTAAGGATCGATGCCTGGCTGGTAAGGTCAGATTGGTTAACGCCGACGGCGAGTGGTATTTGGGCACATTTGGAAAAGCGCACAAATTCTATGTGTACACCTATGCCTCGGCGCGGCGTTACTTTGAGGTTGTCGCGGCTGTTGCTGCCGGCGTGCTGGCGCTCTACAGCGGTGTTATAGCCGTTGTTGTGACGGTGCGTCGCCGCGCTGATCGCCGACGTTTGACGGACTTGCTGCAGCAGGAGCGCGACTATGGCGACAAGCTGGCAAAGGCGGCGCGTGAGGCCTCGTCCGCCAACTCGGCAAAGACGGAGTTTCTGCGTCGCATGAGCCACGATCTGCGCACGCCCATCAACGGCATTCGCGGCATGGTCGAGGTTGGCAATGCCAATGCGGACGATCTGCAAAAACAGACTGAGTGCCGCTCAAAAATCTGGACGGCATCGGGACTGCTGCTCGACCTTGCCAACGAGGCACTCGATATGAGTCGCCTGGAGAGCGGGCAGGTCGACCTGAACCTCGTGCCCATAAATTTGGTGGCCCTCAACTGTGAAGTGCGCGATATTCTGGAGCGCCAGGCCGAGGAGCGTCTGGTGACAATTATCTGCGACCAGCAGACGCTTAATCATCCCTATGCGCAGGTGAGCGTGACGCACCTCAAGCGCTTGTTGCTCAATATTGCCGGCAATGCCGTCAAGTACAACCGCCAGGGCGGCTATGTCCGCCTGGTGTGCCGCGAGGTGGAGCCAGCGGATGGCGTCCCCGTCTATGAATACACGATCGCCGATAACGGTATTGGCATGAGCGAGGAGTTCCAACAGCACCTCTACGAGCCGTTTTGCCGCGAGGAGCAACAGGTGGAAGGCGCCTCATCGGGGACTGGCCTGGGCGCGCCTATCGCAAAACAGTTGGTCGAGCTTATGGGCGGAACCATGAGCTTTACGAGCGTCTTGGGGCAGGGGACGACGTTTACCATCCGTCTGCCGTTCGAGAAATGCAAACGCTCCGAGATTCCTCAGGCAGTTCGCGCGGATGCGGGCGATGGCGATGCGCTCCAGGGCTTGCGCGTTTTGCTCGTAGAGGATAACGATCTGAATGCCGAGATCGCGCAGTTTACGCTCGGCCGTGCCGGTGCCGTTGTGACGCATGCTAAGGATGGCGAGTCTGCCGTTGAGGCGTTTGCCGCGAGCGCACCGCACGAGTACGACGTGGTGTTGATGGACATCATGATGCCCGGTATCGATGGCCTCGAGGCCACGCGTCGAATTCGAGCGCTCGATCGCGAGGACGCCGCGACCACGCCGATTATCGCCGTGAGTGCCAACGCCTTTGCCGACGACCGCAAACTTTCGCGCGCGGCGGGCATGGACGCGCACCTGAGCAAGCCTGTGAGCTCGCAAGAGCTCGTCGAGGCGCTTGCACACATAGCCGCCGACGCTTCATAAGCATATGGCCCGGTTCCAAGGTGGGTTGGAGCCGGGCCATATTGCTATTTGTGACGTCTGCTCTTGAGGCTTACTTTTCCTGAATCTGCTTACCGCAGAGATGCTCAATCGAAATCTCGTAAAGCTGGACGCCCTTAATGTCCTTGGCGATTTCCTCTTCGACTTCCTCGGCGGAAGGGTAGTACTTAAGGGCGAGCTGGCGGACTTTGTCCTCGATAAACGCGGGGGTGTCATTCGCCAGGCGACAACGGCCAAAGACGACGGTGCTCATAACGTAGGGAGCCCAGTCACCGTCCTTGTACCACTCGTTGCCGTAAACGGTAAAGCAGACCTTGTCATCGCGCTTGAGTGCGTCGACCTTGTGGCCAGCCTTGGCGCCATGGAAATAAATCTTGTCGTGCTCGGCGTCAAAGAAGTAGTTGACGGGAATGGCGTACGGGTAGCCATCGTCGCCGTTGACGGCAAAGACGCCGCGCTTGCAGGTGGCGAGCAGTTTGCGCGCTTCCTCGTCGGTGATGGCGCGTTTCTTTCGACGTAAGGGCCTAAACATCGTTGGCTTCCTTTCTGGTCGTGCGTGGTGGTTGAGCACAAACTATAGCGAAACGGATCCGTTTTTCTTGATGCGGGCGAGTATGTTTTTGAGCTTGTTAAAGTCGAGCGGTTTGGACAGATGGGCGTTCATGCCGGCATCGTGTGCCGCCTTGGCGTCCTCGGCAAAGGCATTGGCGGTGAGCGCGATGATGGGGATATCGGCTGCATCGACCTTCTCGCTCAGACGAATCGTGCGGGTTGCCTCATAGCCGTCCATGCCCGGCATCATAATGTCCATCAGGATCGCATCGAAGCTGCCGGCGGGATGCGACAGGTACAGATCGACGACCTCGTTGCCGTTGGCGGCGCGGGTGACCACGACGCCCTCGGATTCTAGCAGCGTCTGGGCAATTTCGGCATTCAATTCGTTGTCTTCGGCGAGCAGCACGTTCATGTCGGCGAGCGAGCAGTCGGGCGCACTCTCAACCGTATTCGCCCGCGCCTGGGGATTCTCGTCGATATCGAGCGGAATCTCCACGTAGAACGAGGTGCCCACATGGAGCTCACTGGTGACTTCGATGGTGCCGCCCATCAGTTCAATAAGCGACTTGACGATTGGCATGCCCATGCCGGTTCCTTGGAACTTGCTGCGCGCATCGTCACCTTCTTGGGCAAACGGCTCATAGATATGCTTTAAAAACTTGGGAGTCATGCCAATGCCGGTATCCGAAACGCTAAAGCAAAAGAGCGCGCGCCCGTTATCGAGTGGCTTGGTCTTTGAACTAAAGGTGACGGAGCCGCCGTGCTTGTTGTACTTAATGCTGTTGTCTAACAGGTTGATCATGATCTGTCGGATATGGGTGGGACTGCCGATCATGTATGGCCCCGTGGCGTACGGCAGACTATTGTCCTGCATGGTGATGCCGTTACTGGACGCGCGGAGCTTGCACAGAACCAGCGTATTGTCACAGAGCTCTTTGAGGTTAAAAGGCGCATGCTCCAGTGTTAGCTTGCGGTCTTCGATTTTGCCCATCTCGAGGATGTCGTTGATCAGCGAGAGCAGGTGATTGGCGGCAACGCGCGCCTTGGCACGGCTCTCGCGGGCGACCTTGATATCGCCTTCCTTCAATTCCTCGATTTCGATAAGGCCCAGGATACCGTTGAGCGGCGTACGGATGTCGTGGCTCATGCGCGTGAGGAATGCCGTCTTAGCGGCGTTGGCAGCGTCGGCTTTTTTGCGCTCGGTTCGAGCGCGCACGAGTGCCCAGATGAGCAGGACGATGCCGACCGACAACATACCGATGAGGGTAGCGGCAATGGCGGTGCGGTTGCGAAAAAGGAATTGAAGCGTGTCTGATTCCTGGGTCGTGTACGACGTGGATGAGTAATTGCTTGCGGAGAGCGATTCTCCGGCATTGATGATGCCCTTGTTGATGATTCCCAGCAGCTCGGGCTTTCCGCGCGAAATCCAGCACGAGAGCTCACAGGTGTCAGGGAGCTCGACCGTCTCGTAGTCCTTGAGATCATGACGGTCGCCGATGGTTTTTATGCGTGAGCTGGGAGCGACGATGCAGTGCGCCGTTCCCTTTCTGAGGGCGTCGAACGCTTCATCGTCGGATTGGTATTCGGTCACGGTCGCTGTGGGGAACAGGCTTTCAAGTGCATTTTTGTTGACAAACGATGATTTGGTACAGGCGATGTTCTGAAGGTCTTTGTTCAGGTCGCTGCCGGTGTGGATGGCGGTGAGGGATATGGTCCCCAACGATACCGACTGCACAACGCCTGATTGCTCGGCAAACCAGTAATCTCGGTATACCGGCAGCACAACGTCTATGCTTCCCTTTGACAGGGCCTTTGACATCATCTTGTAGCTATCAAAGGCGACGGTTTTGACCGTAATGCCAAATTTATCGTGCAACGTCGTCGCAAGCGATGCGAGCGAGCCTTCCATTTCGCCGTTTTCGTCTTCGTTGCAGTAGGGGAGTCTGCCCGTAATGTAGCCGAGCGTGATGGTGTTGTCATTTGTTTTGAGCCAGGAACGTTCGGGGCCGTTGAGCGATGATGAACCGCTGTTTTGGGCCGAGTAGTTAGATTTGACTTCGTCGATATAGCGTGGGTTGACGCGGGCGATTGCCGACATGGCGGCATTGATGTCGTCCATCAGGTCGGGGCGGCTTTTGGGGACGGCAAAAAAAGTAGTCGCTCGAACCAATGTAGAACATGGGGGAGGCGCTGGGCGACGAGGTCGTGTCGTTCATGATGATGGCATCGACCTCGTTGTTTGCGAGCGCGTCAAAGAGGGCACCGCCAGTGTCGATTTCTTTATAGGTGCAGGTAATGCCTTCGTTGGCGAGCCACTGCTGGCCAACGAAGGTTTGCATAACGTCGGGGTTGCAGCCGATGGTAAGGCCTTGGAGCGCTCGGGGGTCACCCTTGGCCAGATCGTCGCGATCGGGCTTGGCGTAGATGAAGTAGCGCTCGGTGCCCTCGGGGTTCGAGGAAAAGAGCAGCTTTTGGGCGCGTTCCTCGGAGTAGGAGATGTTTGGCATAAGGTCGATTTCGCCTGCCTCGAGCATGTCCATAAGCTCGGTGAAGGTGCCGGAGACGTATTCGTACCGCCAGCCGGGCGTGTAGTACGACAGGGTCTGGAGGTACTCGTAACCCCATCCCGAGAGACGCTCGCCGGGGGTGCCGTCCTGGAAGCCCTCGTTGTTGACGAGCCAGCCGACGCGGACCGTTTTGACCTGCTGATCGGAGTCGGCGGCAAAGGCAGGGGCGGGCGCGACGGCGCTCAGTACGGCGAGCGCGGTAAGCGCGGCGGCCAGGGTGCGACATATAACTGAACGAAGGACAGTGGCAGCTCTCACATGCAATCCTAACGAATCGAGACATTACCGCATAAGGATACCAGCTCAGCCTGCCCAGCCGGCAGCTGGTAGTCATTGGGGACGTTCTTAAACGACTAGTCATCGGGGACGTTCTTGTTTGACTAGTCATTTAAGAACGTCCCCGATGACTAGTTCCGTTTGCGGGGGAGGCGTGGGACAATACCGAGCGAACGTGATTGGTTGTCCGTGGAAAGGGTCGCGATGAAAAAGCTCAGGACGCTTGCTGACGTGTTACGCCAGGCGGGCTTCGTGCGCATTACGGAGCTATTCCTCGTCTTTTACTTGCTGTGCTCGACGGCCGTCTGGCTGTCCGAGCCCACGAACCTCACGTTTGGCGATGGCCTGTGGTTTAGCTTTGAGACAGTCTCGACCATCGGCTTTGGCGACATCCCGGCCGAGACACCGGTTGCCCGCGCCATTACCGTCATTCTGAGCGTCATCAGCATCTTCTACATCGCCATGCTCACGGGCGTGGCGGTGAACTACTGCAATACGCTTATCAAGATGCGTCAAAAGGACACCATGGCACGCTTTATGGATGATCTGGAGCATTTGAAGAGCTCGATCGCGACGAGCTTGCCGATCTTTCGCGTCGCGTGCGCGAGTATCGTCGACGCCAGCGCTAAGACGAACGTCGCGCGCCACAACAGGGGGACTGAATATGCATATCACCGTGTATCTGGGTGCCAACACTGGCAATGACCCGGCGTTTCTGCCCGCGGTGCAGGAGCTGGGCAACTGGATTGGCGCCAACGGGCACGCGCTGGTATACGGCGGGTCCGAATCGGGCCTGATGGGCGCGCTCGCCGATAGCGTGCTCGAGGCAGGCGGACACGTGACGGGTGTTGAGCCGAGCTTTTTTATCGAGGCCGAGTTTCAACATGACGGTATCGACGACCTTATCGTGACGAGCGATATGGCCGAGCGCAAAGCCAAGATGATTGAGCTCGGCGATGTGTTCATCGCCTTTCCCGGCGGGACGGGCACGCTCGAGGAGATTGCCGAGGTCATGTCCGCTGTGTCGTTGGGGCACCTGAGTGCTCCGTGCATCCTGTATAACCTGGACGGTTACTACAACGACCTCAAGGCGCTGCTCGGGCACATGATTGATAAGGGCCTATCGAGCCCGCAGCGCCAGCAAGGTATCTACTTTGCCGACGATTTGTGCGAGATTGCCTCGATTATCAACGGATAAGTCTTGAGCTTGCCCCACTATGGCTCCCAATGGTGCCGTTCGCGGCGCAGACGGTTGACTCGTTCGGGCAACGCTCGCTCTACAATAAAACGTAACTATGTCGACTTTGACCGCGGGAGGACCCGATGGATAACCTTGCCAAACCCAAAAACCGCGCGCTGTTTTTACTTAGCGTTGCCGTGACCGGTGCGTTCGCAGGTGCCGCGGTCTGGCTGTTCTTTTTTGCGATGGAGCACGGCATCGACTATCTATGGACCGAGATTCCGCACGCGCTGGGCGTCGCTTCGCCCGAGCTTGCCAGCGGCCCGTTTGGCTTTTTGCCGTACCCGTTTTTTGTCTGCCTGCTGGGCGGCCTGTTAATCGGTCTGTACGAAAAGATGACAGGCACCAAGACCGATGACCTCAACCAGGTGATGGCTAAGGTTAAGCAAGACGGTCGCTACCCGTACGACAATCTGGGCAAGCTTTCGCTCGCGGCATTGCTGCCGCTGCTGTTTGGCGGAAGTATTGGACCGGAGGCCGGCCTGACCGGCGTTATCGCGGGTCTGTGCAGCTGGGTTGGCGACCGCATGCGCCGCTTTGGCGCCGAGTTTAGGGAGCTCACGCTGTTGGGCACCCAGGCCGCGCTGACGGCGCTCTTTACCGCGCCCGTCTTTGGCTTTGTGGCACCGCTCGCCGGTAGCGCCGACGGCGACGAGGGCTCTGCGTCCGACGAGATCACGATCAAGCTGCCCAAGGCGCAAAAGACGGTGGTCTACGGCATTGCGATTGCCGGCGGCCTGGGCACCTACCTGCTGCTCGGCCAGCTCATGGGCGGCGGCATGGGCATGCCCAGGTTCGAGGCTGCCGTGGTGGGCAACTTGGAGCTTACCTGGCTCGTCCCTCTGTCGTTGATCGGAACAATCTGCGGCTGGCTGTACTTTGTCTCTGAGCACGCGAGCGAAGCGCTTGCCCATGCCATAGGGGAGCGTCCTGTCGTCAAGGCCATGCTGGCCGGTCTGGCGCTCGCCATCTGCGGCACGGTCCTGCCCTACACCATGTTTGCCGGCGAGACCCAGGCCGACGTGCTCATGGAAACCTATCTGACCATTCCCGCTGGCGTGCTTATCGCGACCGGTCTTGTTAAGGCCATGCTGACGCCCGCCCTCATCAACCTGGGCTGGCGCGGCGGCCACTTCTTCCCCGTTATCTTCTCGGGCGTAAGCCTGGGCTACGGCCTTGCCATCCTCACCGGCGCCGATCCGGTCTTTTGCGTCGCCGTCTGCACGGCATCGACGATGGGTGCGGTCATGCGTCAGCCGGTCATGGTCGTGGGCCTGCTGCTCATGTGCTTCCCACTCAAGGGTATCGTCTGCATGATCATCGCCGCCGTTATCGCCGCCGGCATTCCGCTGCCCAAGCCGCTGCGCAAGTAGTACGGTTAATCGCGAGTCAACTCCAGAGGGGCACGAGATGATCCTGTACTTTAGCGCGACGGGGAACAGCGAACATGTGGCGCGTCGCATTGCAGCGGCGACAGACGACAAGGTTGTGTCGATTGAGCGCTTTGATGCCGAGATCCTTCACCTTGCTGTGATGGAAGGCCCCTGTCGGCTGGGGTTTGTCGCCCCGGTATACGCCTGGGGCTTGCCGACGCCAATGATCGAGTTTTTGAAGACTGCCGACCTGTCGATTGCTGCCGGTGCAAAGGGCGGCGAGCGCCCCTATACGTTCTATGTCTCGACGTACGGTTCGACGACCGGGCAATCGGCCAAGTTCGCCCGCGATCTGCTGCACGAGCGTGGGCTCGAGTTAGATGCGGCGATGAGCGTCAAGATGCCCGATACCTGGACGCCTGTTTTCGACCTGTCTGACCCTCAAAAGGTTGAGGGTATCAATAGGGCTGCTGAGGCGCAGATTGATGCTGTGATCGAGGCGGTGCGGGAGCGGCGCACGGGCAATATGATGCGCCATCGCGTGCCCCTGTTTGCATCGTGCGCGTATCATGCGTTTGGGCTGCCGCGTATGCAGCAGACGAGCAAGTTTGCCGTCGATGCTAGCCGCTGCGTCGGGTGTAGCCTCTGCGCTAAGCGCTGCCCCATGGCGGCGATTGAGATGCGCGACGGCCTTCCCGTCTGGACAAAGCCGGAGTGCGCAGCCTGCCTTCGTTGCCTGCACTGTTGTCCCAAATTTGCCATCTCGCACGGTAAGCGCACCTCATCCCACGGTCAGTACAGGCATCCCAAGCCAGGTGTGAGGATGTAGCGGCTGCTGGCCGCGCTACTTCCAAACTGCGAGCGCTGCAGTGCCCAGGACGATGAGAGCGAGACCGATGGCGCTGCGTCGTGAGAGTTTTTCGTTGAATGCCAGGCGCGCAAATAGTACCGATACGACAATCGATAGTTTGTCGATCTGCACCACGACGCTCACCTGGCCTGTGGCGATGGCGTAGTAATAGAGCAGCCACGATGCTCCGGTCGCAATGCCCGATGCTGCGAGAAATACGAGTTCGCAGCGGTCTACGTGCACGGCTTGGCCCATCTTGCCTTTAGCTGCCACGATTGCCCATGTCATAACCAGTACCACACAGGTACGGATTGCCGTGGCCAGGTTGGACTCGACGCCTTCGATGCCAACCTTGGCAAGGATGGACGTGAGCGCCGCGAACACGGCGGCACCGAGGGCGTAAGCGAGCCAGGTCCGGTCTTGCTGCTGCTCGGGTCCGGCAGACTGCTTCTTCTCGATCATTAAAAACGTGCCGAGGGTGATGACAGCAGTTCCCACGAGCTTAACCGCAAGGTTGCTCGTCTCGCCAAAAAGCACGATGGCGATCAGTGCAGCGAGTACGGTACTCATCTTGTCGACCGGTACGACCTTATTGACGTCTCCGATGCCCAACGCCTTAAAGTAACAGATCCACGAAGCACCGGTAGCGAGTCCCGAGAGGACGAGAAAGAGCCAAGATCTGGGTTCGATGCTGCCGATGGTTCCAATGGATCCAGAAATGCCCGCCATTGCCCAGGCGAAAACGAGCACCACGCAGGTGCGAATGGCCGTCGCGACATCGGAGTCGGTCTGCTTGATGCCGCATTTGGCCAGGACAGATGTGACGCCGGCAAAGAAAGCCGACACAAATGCTGTTGCGACCCACGACACGGGTGAAATGCCTCCCCAAAGAACGACCGCGCCAGATTTACGGCGCTCGTCCGATGATACCGTCCCGCCATGAAGCTTTGATATCGCTGTGGTGAGACAGGGGCCATAGTTCGAGAGGGCATTTGGTTAAGGCTCGAATCGAAGGTGAATGGTTTTCCGCGAAGTGAACGAGTAAATCTGGACCCCTGGAACATGCACACTTTTTTCGAACAAAACTGCAGGATTCTTAGACAAAAACCGCAGGAATTGAGTCCCTAAAAATGTCGATGCTACAGGGCGCTGTTTTTACTCGTTCACTTCTCGGAAAAGTATTCACCTTCGATATGCTGACGGTGTCTTTTTGGTTGCCAAGAGCTAGACGGCCTGCTGTGAAGGGCGGTGGTGACGCTATGCCGCCTCGTTTCGTTGAAAAAATAAGCGGGGTACCACCTAAGCTTTTTTAGCCGTCGATTACAGATCGCGTACTCGATAAACCTTGGTGCTGACGGTGCAGCTGATTGCGCATAGTGCGAGCGCCAGTACGGCAATTCCTGCACACAGGCAGCCAAGGACGGCGGGATCGGGATTCGCTCCGGCAATGGACATGAGCCAGTTGCTAATGGGGTTGGAGGAGCTCAGCGTGGCCATGGCAAGGCACCCGAGCAGGGCAAACAGGCCAACGGATAGGCGCAGCGCCTCCATGTGTCCAAATCGAAAGAACAGCGGCTGTGCTAAAAACACCATCATGAGGGAGATGAGCATCGATGCTGCCGAGGCTATTGCAATCTCAAAGACGATCTGTCCCGTCAACGGAATACCCGCGCTGTTGAAGAGCGGGAAGGAGACGACGCTCAGAAGCGCGGCGGCGCACGCCATGACAGCCGAAAAGACAATGATGCTCAGGTAGCGTGCGCAGATGATGTCTTTACGAGAAAGAGGCAGCGTTGCGCGATAGCGCTCCCAACCGTTTTGATTGTCGAAACCGGCCAGTGAGTTCATGAATATGATGGGCGACATGGCGCTGACCGCGCAGGCGCCGGCGCTCATGCCGGAATCGCCATCCGACGCGTTGGCAAGGGTTAGCACGACGAAGATGAACAGGCTGACGCCCGCGATGCTCGGGATAAGCGTGCGAACGATGGCGAGCTCGGACATAAAGGCGCGTTTCATTTCGAAGCCCCTTTCAGCATGAGGCGAAGATAGTCATCAATGGTTGTCCGATCGCAGGGAATCTCTGGGAAGGCCTCGAGCGTTTCGCGACGGTTGGGCACGAGTACGTCCACGCTGTAGGCGTGGCGGGCGGCACGGGCACCTTCGACGCAAGCCATAAGCTCGGCGGCCTGTGCTTGGGTACAGTGGGCGATGCCAGCTCGGTCGGTAATGTCCTCGCGCGGCAGATCAAACACAATCGAGCCGTTATCGATGCAGATGACGCGGTCGGCGGCGCGATCGAGGTCAGACGTAATGTGGCTCGAGAGCAGCACGCTGTGCTGGCCGTCGGCGACAAAGGCAAGCAGCTCATCAAGCAGCTCCTCGCGTGCCATGGGATCAAGCCCCGCGGTGGCTTCGTCCAAAACGAGCAGCTTGGCCTGGTGGCTGAGCGCGCAGGCAAGCTGCAGCTTCATGCCCATGCCGCGGGAGAGGTCCTTGACCTTTGTCTTGGGATCGAGGCCAAATCGGTCGATGAGGCTGGCGAAGGTGTCGTGGCTCCAGGTGGGGTACGCCGGGCTTACGAGTGCCTCAACTTCGGTCACCTTGAGTGTGGAAGGGAAGGGGCATGTGTCCAGCACGAGGCCGACACGAGTGTGCAAGCAGCGCTGCGCTTCATCGGGCGCGTCGGCGCCACAGTGCTGCCCAAACAGGTGCACTTCGCCGGCATCGAGCTTTATAAGCCCAAGCGCGGCGCGAATCGTCGTGGTTTTGCCGGCGCCGTTTGCGCCCACAAAGCCAACAATCTGGCCGGGCTCCACGGCGAGCGTGACATCGCGTAGTGAAAAGCGGTCGCTCACACGGCGTGAGATACCTTTGAGTTCTAGCAAGTTCTGCATGGTATAGCCTTTCTTGCAGATGGCTACTGCATGGTTTCGGGGGCTACCAGGTCGAGCATCTCGTGCAGCTTGTCGCGTGTGACGCCCAGGGTTTCGACTTGGCTTGCCGCTTTCGCAAGTAGCTCTTCGATATGGCAGAGCTGGTTTTCGCGCAAGAGCTCCTGGTTGCCCTCGGCGACAAAACAGCCCTTGCCCTGCACGGTGCAGATAAAACCGAGCTGCTCCAGGTCGGCGTAGGCGCGCTTGGTGGTGATGACGCTCACGCCAAGGTCGCTCGCGAGTGCACGGATGCTGGGGAGTTTGGCTCCCGCAGCGAGCGTTCCCGAAAGGATCTGGGCTTTGACCTGCGAGGATATTTGTTCGTAGATGGGCTTATCGCTCGAATTGGATAGGATGATGTCCACAGCGGCTCCTTAGCTGATGGGCTACACGTGTATATAACCGGTAAACACAGTATATATACACTATGCACAGTTGCACAAGAGACAAATTCGGATTGTCAGCGCGTTCATTCATCTCAATCTGTAACATCTGGAACCGATTTGGACGGCTACCTGTTACAGATTGAGATTTTGCTGGCGGGCCCCACTTGGTTGTCTCAATCTGTAACAACTGGAGAAGATTTTGGCTGCTAGATGTTACAGATTTAGATCTTTCTGGGACGCCCACCTGTTTGTCTAAATCTGTAACAGGAAGAGGTTCAAAAACCGTCTAGATGTTACAGATCGAGACAAACTGCTGCGGAGTGTCGCCATCGACTGCTACCCTAGGCCCCAACTGATGAATTTGTCCTGATAGGTGCCCTATGCCGAGATTTCGCGGCTACAATAGTACGGTTACATCGACGTAATGCACTTAATGCAAGAAAGGATCCGCATGGCAAGCCTGTCGGATGAAATCTCGTCGCGCCGCACATTCGCGATCATCAGCCACCCGGACGCCGGTAAGACCACGCTTACCGAGAAGCTGCTGCTCTATACCGGCAGCATCCAGACCGCCGGCTCGGTCAAGGGCAAGAGCTCGGCCAAGCATGCCGTCTCGGACTGGATGGACATCGAGAAGGAGCGCGGTATCTCCGTTACCTCCTCGGTGCTGCAGTTCACCTACAACGGCGCCTGCGTCAACATCCTCGATACCCCCGGCCACCAGGACTTCTCGGAGGATACCTACCGTACCCTTATGGCCGCCGACGCCGCGGTCATGGTCATCGACGGCGCCAAGGGCGTCGAGGCCCAGACCAAAAAGCTCTTTAAGGTCTGCACGCTGCGTCATATTCCCATCTTCACCTTTGTGAACAAGCTCGACCACGAGGCTCGCGACCCGTTTGAGCTCATGGAAGAGATCGAGAATGTCCTGGGTATCAATACGTATCCCATGAACTGGCCGATCGGCAGCGGTCGTAACTTCCGCGGCGTGTTCGATCGTCAGACCCGTCGCGTTATCGCCTTTGAGGGCGATGGTCACGCCAACGCCACCAAGAAGGTCGCCGAGGTCGAGGCCGAGCTGGGCGACCCCGCCATGGATGAGCTCATTGGCGAGGAGAACCATAAGAACCTAATGGACGATATCGAGCTGCTCGATGGCGCCGGCGACGAGCTCGACTTGGATGCCGTGGCCTGCGGCAAGCTGAGCCCGGCGTTCTTTGGCTCGGCGCTCACCAACTTTGGTGTGGAGCCCTTCCTCAAGGAGTTCCTGCGTCTGGCCCCGACGCCGCGCGCCTATACCGATACGCTCACCAGTGAGCCGGTCGATCCTTGCCGCGACGACTTTAGCGGCTTTGTGTTTAAGATTCAGGCCAACATGGACAAGAACCACCGTGACCGCATCGCCTTTGTGCGCATTTGCTCGGGTAAGTTCGAGCGCGGCATGGATGCCTTTCACGTGCAGGGCAACCGCAAGCTTAAGCTCGCCACGGGCACGTCGATGATGGCCGACGATCGCGCCATCGTGGACGAGGCGTACGCGGGCGATATCGTGGGCCTCTTCGACCCGGGTATCTTTAGCATCGGCGACACCGTGTGCTCCGGCAAGCGCCACGTGCAGTATCCGCAGATCCCGACGTTTGCCCCCGAGATGTTCGCTCGCATTACGCAGGTCGACACGCTCAAGCGCAAGCAGTTCGTCAAGGGTATGGAGGAGCTTGCCCAGGAGGGCGCCATCCAGATTTTCCGCGAACTGGGTGCCGGCATGGAGAGCGTCATCGTGGGCGTGGTCGGCGTGCTGCAGTTTGAGGTGCTCGAGCGCCGCCTCAAGGCTGAGTACCGTGTTGAGGTTCGTCGCCAGCCGCTGCCCTATACGGACATCCGCTGGATCCAGAACGACCCCGACACTATCGATATCCCGGGCCTTTCGCTCACGCGCGACACGCTGCGTGTCGAGGACATGCGCGGCGGTAAGCTGCTGCTGTTCACGAGCCCGTGGAACGTGGATTGGGCAACCGACCACAACCCCGACCTTATCCTGTCGGAGTTTGGCAACGTAGCCTTTTAACGCATTGGCGCGGTGGTCCTGTGGGGCTGCCGCGCCGTTTGTTTGCCTTATGCCGCGCGAGCGGCTATCATACCCACCGTCGTCTCAAGACCGGGGCGTCCGAGCAGTTCGGGTCCGATATCCTGCTCGTTAAACCTAAAACCAAAGGAGTACATAATGATCAAGAAGGTCATGGAGGACTACAAGGTCCTGTTGCGGAGCATTCCCGCGGCAACGGTTTCGCTGTTTTTCGTGAGTGTCATCATGATGAACCTGCTGGCCAACAAGGAGCTTATCAGCCTGCCGTATCTGGCGCTCGATTGCGGCTTTGTGGTGAGCTGGGTTTCGTTTTTGTGCCAGGACATGATCTGCAAGCGCTTTGGCGCCAAGGCATCCATCAAAATCTCTATCCTCGCGCTGCTGGTCAACCTGGCCGTGAGCCTGTGCTTTTGGGCATGCTCGCTCACGCCCGGCATGTGGGGCGCCTACTACGACACGGGCATGATCGAGGTCAACACTGCCCTTAACGCCACCATCGGCGGCACCTGGTACGTGGTGCTGGGCTCTTCGCTGGCAATGCTCGTTTCTGCCGTGGTTAACTCCACGCTCAACCAGTCGCTCGGCCGTATGCTCAAAAAGAATAACTTTGCGAGCTTTGCCTTCCGTTCCTATGTGTCTACGGGTGTTGGCCAGTTTATCGACAACCTGGTCTTTGCCATTGTGGTGAGCCACACGTTCTTTGGTTGGACCTGGGTGCAGGTTCTTATGTGCTCGCTGACCGGCGCTGTTGCCGAGCTGCTGTGCGAGGTCTTCCTGAGCCCCGTGGGCTACAAGGTCGTGCGCGGCTGGGAGCGCGAGAACGTGGGCTCCGAGTACCTCGAGCGCCACGCAACCGCCTAAGGAGCAAGTATGCGGGTTTTGATCACGGGCGCTTCGGGCGGTATCGGAGCCGCATGCGTGCAGCGTTTTTTAGACGAGGGCCACGAGGTCGTTGGCTTTGATCTTTTGCCGGCGGCGATCGAACACGAGCGCTACCGCCATCTGATCGTTGATGTCCGCGAGCCGGACTCGTTTCCAGGCGATCTTGAGCCCCAGGTAATCGTGAACGTTGCCGGTACGCAGGATTCGGCCGATGATATCGCCGCCAACCTGTGTGGCACCATCAACGTGACCGAGTGCTACGCCTTTGTGGGGGAGGGGCTTGCCGCCAAGCCGGCGCCGGCTATCAGATCCGTGGTCAATGTGGGGTCGGCGAGCGGGCATACGGGATCGGAGTTTCCCGCCTATGCCGCCAGCAAGGGCGGCGTTATCGCCTACACCAAGAACCTTGCAAACCGCCTGGCACCGCAGGCTATCGCCAACAGTGTGGACCCGGGTGGCGTTATCACGCCGCTCAACCGTTGCGTGATGGAAGACGAACACCTGTGGAGCCAGATTATGGAGCTCACGCCGCTTAGGCGCTGGGCCACTGCCCAAGAGATCGCCGAGTGGATCTACTTTGTGGGCGTGACCAACCGGTTTATGACCGGGCAGAGCCTGCTGATCGATGGCGGCGAGGCCGGCCGTACCCAGTTTATCTGGCCCGAGTAGCAAAATGCGCCCGATGGCAAGATTGCCGTCGGGCGCATTTTTGATGTATCGATTTTTAGTCGAGGCAAGTCCAGTTGACGGGGGTCGAGCCGTGCTGTTCGAGTAGCCGATTGGCTGCCGAGAAGGGGCGCGACCCCATAAAGGCGGGGAGTTCTGCCGTGGCACGGTTGGCCGAAAGCGGCGAGGGGTGTGTAGAGGCCAGGCAGAACTTGCCGGTTGCCTTGCCCGCACCAGTTGCGACGAGCTTGCCTTCGACCATTTGCTGGGCAAAGCGACCCCATGCCAAAAAGACTACCGGCTGGGGCAGCTGGCAGCAGCGTTCGATAACGTAGTCGGTGAGCGTGCTCCAGCCCAGCTTGGCGTGCGAGTTGGCGGCATGCTCGCGCACGGTGAGCGTAGTGTTGAGGAGCAGGACGCCCTGTTGTGCCCATGGTGTTAGGTCTCCCGTGGCGGGAATGGGGCAACCCAGATCGGCTTTGAGTTCCTTATAGATGTTGCGCAGACTCGGCGGCAACTTGGTTTGCGTCGCGGGGACCGAAAACGACAGTCCCATGGCCTGGTTGGGTCCGTGATAGGGGTCTTGACCCAAAATGACAACTTTGACCTGGTCTGCAGGCGTGTAGGCGAGGGCATTGAGGATGTCGTCTTGTGCCGGGTAGATGATCTGCTCGGCACGCAAAAGGGCGATACGCTCGAGCAGCTGGTTCGTAGTGTCACGTACCGGCTGTGGCGCATCGCCCAACCAAGTTGCTATGTTGCGATCGCAAGTTGCGGTGTCCATGGGGCTCCTTTATGGCAGATGCTCTGTTTGCATCTATTGTAAAGGCGCACCGGTTGCCTTTATGCTACGGCTGTATGAAGAGTGGGGTCTACGAGACGCGCTCGGGCGCCCCTGCCATGCGAGCCTGTCCATGTGCGCGAAGGCGCGGAAGCTCGACGGTTGCCACCATGACGCCGGTGAGGATGAGGGCGGCGCCAAAGAAGGCGATGGGGCTCAGGACCTCGCCAACCAGGAAGAACGAGAAGACGGCGGAGCAGACCGGCTCGAGCGAGAAGGCGAAGCCGGTGGTCTCGGCGGGCACGTGGGGCTGCACGAGTGTCTGAGTGATAAAGCCGTAGGCGGAGCAGATGAGTGCGAGCGCGACGACAACGACGATCTCGCTGGGCGTGCCGGGAAGCGTGAAGCCGCCAAAGGTGAATGCAGCGATGCCCGAGAACAAGCCGCCGAAGCCCAGCTGCCAAACGCCCAGAGCAAGCGGATCGACTTCTTCGACAAAGCGCTTGGCCACGATAATGTGGCTGGCATAGATAAAGGCGGAGAGCAGCATGATGAGCGCGCCCGGGTTCAGGCTGGTGAAGTCGGCGCCCGAGAGTAGCAGCATGCCGCAGGTGACGATAGCCGTGCCGACGAGCACCTTGCGCTCGGGGGCACGACGCAGCAGGGCGGCGTTGGCAAACGGCACGATCACGACCGTCAGGCTCTGCAAAAAGCCGGCAGTGGAGGCAGAGGTGAGGCTGGAGCCCAGGCACATGCAGGTGAGCTCGGTTGCCATAATGGCGCCGATGATGGCGGCACGGACCATAAGGTCGCGGTTGATGCGGAAAGCGCGCTTGTGGAAGAGCAGCAGGCAGACCACAAAGGCGATGATGCAGCGTAGCGCGACGATGCTCGTGGCGTTCATGCTGTCCATACCGATCTTCATGAGGGGGTACGAAAAGCCCCATGCGACGGGAACGGAAAATGAGAGCGCGATTGCTTTTTTGCGGTCCATGGGACTCCTTTTGTTACAGAACGGTTTCGCAAAAAGGATTCTGCTCCCAGAATTAGATGTAGTAAAGCGAATGTATCTTCAGTATGATTAAGAAATGCTAATGTTGGCAAAAAAGCCCTTGCAAAACGTTTTACGGCTGCATTGATGTGGAGGCACGATGGCATCGCGGTATCAGATTGTTTGCATGGTGGTCGATTGCGGCAGCCTGAAACGTGCGGCCGACGAGCTGGGCTATACGCAAAGTGCGGTGAGCCAGGCCGTTAAGGCGCTCGAGCGCGAGCTGGGTACCACGCTTATCGAGCGCGGTAAGCAGGGCGTTTCGCTTACGCGCGACGGCAAACAATATCTGCCGTACCTGCGCCAGATCGTGACCGCCGAGGCCGAGCTCGAGGGCAAGCGCCAGGAGCTGCTGGGGCTTTCGTCGACCGATATTCGCATCGCGACGTTTACCAATGTGAGTCGTACCGTGCTGCCGCGTGTGATCCGCGACTTTGGTGCGCTGCATCCTGGCGTACGCTTTACCCTCAAGCAGGGCGATTACACGCGCAACGCCCAGTGGGTGCACGATGGCGTGGTTGACTTTTGCTTTACAGCACGTGGATTTACCGCTGGGCTCGAGAAGCGCGTGGTCTATCACGACGAGTTGGTAGCATTGTTGCCGGCCGCGCATCCACTGACGGCAAAGGAAAAGGTGACGCTCACCGACTTAGCGTCCGAGCCGTTTGTGCTGCTGGATGAGGGCGAACAGAGCCTGGTGCTCGATGCATTCGCGGCGCATGGGCTGTCGCCGCACGTGACGAGCGAGGTGACCGACGACTACACCATCATGGCGATGGTGGAGGAGGGCCTAGGTGTGAGTATGCTGTATCGCCGTACCGTCGAAGGCATGCGGGCCGATATTCGCGTACGTCCCATCGTGCATGCCCCCTCGCGCGATGTGGTGGCCGCCTGGCGCAGCTGGGACACCATGCCCATCGCCACGAGGCGTTTTATCGACTATATGAGCTCGCATATTGTCAATTAATGACTGGCGTGGCGTTGAGTGCGGCGTTTAGCGGACTGTCGCTTTGGCTTGGGTGACACGATAGGTGCGTGCCGGGTGGCAGAGTAGTACCGCTACGACCATAAAGAACGCCGTGGTGCCCAGGCTGATGGGGTAGACCATCATGATGTTCGCAAAGGTGCGGAAGTGCGGGAACACGCAGAACACCCAATAGAAGCGGATGCCGCAGACGCAGATCATGGTGATGAGGGCGGGCGTGAGCGAGATACCAAAGCCGCGCAGGTAGCCTGACATGTTTTCGTAGAACATGCTAAAGGCGTACGCCGGGAAGATCGAACACACGCGGATATAGCCGATCGAGACGATGTTGGGATCGCTGTTAAAGAGCGACAAGATCTCGCGCCCCAGGCCGACAATAACGATGATCGTGGTGAGCGCAACGATACCGCCTTCGACTAGGCAGACCTTGAGCGTTTTGGTGCAGCGATCAATCTGGCGGGCACCGTGGTTTTGTCCCACAAAGGTGGTGCACGCCTGGCTAAAGCTGTTGAGCAGGTTGTAGCACACGTACTCCAGGCTCATGGCGGCGCTCGATGCCGCCATGACCTCGGTGCCCAGGCTGTTAATGGCGGACTGGATGATGATGTTGGCGACGGCAAAGACGGCACTTTGGATGCCGGCGGGCAGGCCGATCTTGACGATGCGCTTGAGGGCGACGGGGTCGATAGCCAAGTCGCGTGGGGTGACGCGGACGACGGAGTCGGTCTTGAGCAGGCGGATAAAGAGTGTGGTGGCGCTGACGGTGTAGGCGATGGCGGTGGCGATGGCGACGCCCGCGACACCCCAGTGGAGTATGGGGACAAAGATGAGATCCAGGCCAATGTTGAGGACGGTGGACACGGCAAGCGCCTGCAGCGGCATGCGGGTGATGCCGATGGAGCGGAAGATCGCGGCCTCAAAGTTGTAGAGCAAGATCGAGGGCATGCTGAGCAAAAAGACGCGCAGGTAGAGCGAAGCGAGCGGCATGGTTTCGGCAGGAACGTTGAGCGCGGCGAGCATGGGCTCGGCAAAGATCTCGCCCAGCGCGATGACGACAAAGCCCACGAGCGCCATTAAAATCGAGGTATGGACGGCGCGTTTGACCATGTTCTGATCGTTGCGGCCGATAGCGTTGGCGATGACCACGTTGGAGCCAAGCGACATGCCAATAAACAGGTTGAGCATAAGACTGGTAAGCGGAACATTGGAGCCGACCGCCGCCATGGCGAGGGTTCCCTGGTCGCCCGAGAAATTACCGATGATGACCGTGGCGATGAGGTTCGACAGCTGCTCCAAGATGCTCGTGGCGGCCACGGGGAAGGCGAACAGGGGAATATTGCGCCACAGCGAGCCGGTGGTCATGTCAATGTGCTTAGATACGGTGTCAGCCATACGCTCTCAATCTCTAATATGCTCTTTCGTGCTTATTTGCGCAGATGATGATACTCCTAATCGACTAGTCATTGGGGACGTTCTTAAACGACTAGTCCTTCAAGAACGTCCCCAATGACTAGGTGGGGAAGGCGTGCGACAATGGTGGGCGTTGTGTTGTTCGCGCTAAGGAGTTGCCATGTTGTTGTGTCCCGTTTGCCATGAGCCACTGGCGGATAACGAGCGCGGTGCTGCATGCGCGGGCGGACACCGGTTTGACCGTGCGCGCGAGGGCTATCTGTACCTACTGCGCTCGTCCAAGAGCGGCGACTCTATGGGCGATCCCAAGTCACAGGCGCGCAGCCGTCGTGACTTTTTGAACCGCGGTTACTATGCGCCGTTGTGCGATGCGATGGTCGAACTGGTGCGCAAACAGGCGTCTGGGCGCGCCGCGTCTACGAATGGCTCCATGACGCTGCTCGATATTTGCTGCGGCGAGGGCTACTACACCAGTGCCATGGGCGCGGTGCCGGGCGTGGACGCTTACGGGTTCGATTTGGGCAAAGAGATGGTGCGCCTTGCCGCCAAGCGCGGCGATGCGACCTACTTCGTGGCCAACATGAAGGACATCCCCGTGGCTGATGGCGCCTTCGATATGGTGACCGAGCTCTTCGCTCCCTTTAACGAGCGCGAATTTGCCCGCGTGCTGGCGCCAGAGGGTTCACTCTATACCGTGGTACCGGGTGCTCGTCATCTCTTTGGGCTCAAAGAGGTGCTCTACGACACGCCGTACCTTAACGATGAGAAGCTGCCGAAGACCACCGAGCTCGAGTTGGTCGGAACGCAGCGGGTATCTGCGAATATTACGCTTCAGACCCAGGCCGACATCGAGGCGGTGTTCCAAATGACGCCGTACTACTACCGCACGCGCCCTGCCGATAAAGAGCGCCTGGCAAACTTGGATACCCTTCAAACCGACATCGACTTCATCATCGCCGAGTACCGCCACAGCTAACAACCTGCCAAAAAGGGACAGGTTTATTTTGGTAGGTTTTATCTGGGCAAACGTAAAGGGCCGACCGCGGAGATGCGCGATTGGCCCTTTTTAGTTGCTTGGCTGCAGAGGTTATGAGAAGCGAGCGCTTACAGGCGGTCCTTGTTCTCGGCCTTAACGGCGTGTGCCTGCTGAACAAAGAACAGGTCGTAGACCACGATGACAAAGGCGCCATAGTTGATGGCGTCACCGCCAAACGCGGGAAGCGTGAGAACCGCCTTGGCAAGCGTGGCGACCGCGGCAACAATACCGAGCTTAAACGCACCGTCTACCTGCGAAGGCTTGTTGGCACCCTTGATGCCCGCAACGCCCGCGGCGAGATCGACGAGGCCCTTGGCGATAATCACGACCGCGGCGAGCATGGCGTTCGACCCGTACGTGGAATCGAGGCCGCCGGTCGCGACGCCGGCGATTCCAGTGACGAGGTTGGCGATGCCCAAAACAAAATAGATGAGGGCAAGGATTTTGAGTGTCTTGCGCGCGGCGCTCATAGGTAGTCCTTTCAATGCGGGCGCTGCCAGTCTGGCGCGTCCCATATGCTGCACATATCGTGAAGCACATTGTAGTTCAACGTGACGGCGTGTGTGTCAGAAAGCGCTTCTCGTCTGTGCGGGGCAATCTTTCAAAAAGGAAAGCCAGCTGTAAGGCAAATCGATGGCAGCTCATGTGCGGCGCTGAGATGATGAGGCCGTAACAAGGAGCTGGTCTCAAGGAGGAGCCATGATGTACGGAGCAGGGCAAGTGCGTGAGCCGCGGTCGTTGGGAAGGCGCATGGGTGATTCTGTGATCGCTGCCGTGTGCACGGGATTGATGGCGGTGCTTTGCATTGGGATGCTGTGGGCCCTGTCGCATGTGGGACAATAGCGGACGGTTGGGTGCCGACATGAACGGCGCTCGCGTATTCGTTTTGCTTGTTAAGGAGTACCCATGGGCGTCGTCGATCCCTTTTCTATTGCTCGGGCCGCGGGGCTTGAGCTGACCGGGACGTCCGAGGGCCTCACGCTCACCGACGGCACGATGGAACTGCGTGCCGATTATACTCGCATGCTTCCGCGGCTCAAGCAGGGCCGTCTGCAGCAAGAGCTGCTGGTAAAGGCTGCGCGCGCAAAAGGCATCGAGAGCCCATGGGCGATTGACGCCACGGCAGGATTTGGCGAGGATTCGCTGCTGCTGGCGGCCGCGGGCTTTACCGTCGATCTGTATGAGCAGGATTGCGTGATCGCGGCGCTGCTTCAGGATGCCCTGGATCGCGCGGCAGATGATCCGGCGCTTGCGGCTGCCGTGTCACGCATGCGCTTACATGCGGGCGAGGACAGTATTGCCGGCCTTCGCCATGCAGCTGAGTTGATCGGGCAGGGCGAGCTCGCGGCTCCCGACGTGGTGTATCTGGACCCCATGTTTCCCGAGCGCACCAAGAGCGCGGCGGTTAAAAAGAAGTTCCAACTCTTGCACCATCTGGAGCAGCCGTGTGCCGATGAGGGGGCGCTGGTCGAAGCCGCGCTTGCGGTGCGGCCGCGCAAGGTCGTTATCAAACGGCCGGTGAAGGGGCCACTGCTTGCCGGCGTTAAGCCGAGCTATCAGCTTGCGGGCAAGGCCGTTCGCTACGATGTTTTGGTGCCGCCGCGCCCGTAGCTTGCGTACGATGGTTGACGCTCCATCGGTGCCGTGTCGATGCGGGGCCTATTTCCAAGGGTGCGACGTCAGGTGCCAGCCGCCGCAGTATTCGCATTTGTAGCAGGCCAGCCCGCGGCGTCCGCGGTTTTCGCAGTCGGCCATAACGGCCTCGGCCTCGGCACGCGTGTCGTAACGGTTTTTGCGCTCGCACGACTTGTAGCGCCAAGCTTCATCGCGCTCGGCGTCCAGGGCGTCGCGGCGCTCGTCCTCGCGTGCAAACAGGTCGCTCATATCGCCGCCGGTGGCAGCGCCTAAAAACTCGCTTTTGGCCTTTGACCAGGCGGCTCGCTTTTTGCTTCCCATCTGCTTCGTGCCCTTCTCAAAACGTTGGTATCATTGCTCAATCAAAGTGATACCAATAAACGTGAGGTCGCCGCGTGATGATCAGAAAAACCCTCGATACCGACACTCCCGCCGTCATGGCTATCTATGACGTGGCCCGCGCCTTTATGCGCGCGCATGGCAACGCCACGCAGTGGCCCGAGGGCACGCCTTCGGCCGAGCAACTGGCTGCCGATATTGCCGCTGGTGGCAGTTATGTGTGCGAAGTCGACGGTCGCGTGGTGGCGACGTTTGCCTTTTTACCGGGTCCGGACGAATGCTATGACGTCATTGAGGACGGTCAATGGCGCAGCGACACTCCGTACGCCGTGCTGCACCGTGTGGCGTCCGATGGCACCGCGCACGGCATCGCGGCTGCGATGTTTGCCTTTGCCAAGGAGCGCGCCAACCACCTGCGTATCGACACGCATCAGGATAACCTGCCTATGCAGGGTGCGAGTATTAAGGCGGGGTTCGAGCGTGCCGGCGTCGTGTATGTGTCGGACGGCACGCCGCGTGTTGCGTTTGACTGGCTGCGCGAGGCATAAGATCGAGGGCGCGTATCAACAATTCGCGCGAACGAAAATGGCTCCGGGTGGGGCCATTTTCGTTCGCTGCGCTGTTTTGCAAGCCGGCTTTCGCAAGGCGCGAACCTACGAAAATCGCCGCGCGGCAACGCGGGGCGATGAGCTCGGTCGGGGGATAGGGCCCGCTTCGCCCGCCGGCTCGTAAATTGTATCATCCAGTGTGGAGCGTGAACGCCCGTTGCCGCGTGCGATGGGCTCGTAATAAGAGGAGAGCCATGTCGAAGCAAGCGGTCGTTGGAATCTTGGCGCATGTCGATGCCGGCAAGACCACGTTGGTCGAGGCCATGCTGTTCAACGCGGGTCGCATCCGCAAGCGCGGCCGCGTGGACGATGGCGATTCGCATCTGGACACTAACGCGATCGAGCGCGAGCGCGGCATTACGATCTTCTCGTCGCAGGCCGTACTCGATCATGGCGATACCCACGTCATGCTCGTGGATGCGCCGGGGCATGTCGATTTTTCTGCCGAGGCGGAGCGCACGCTGCGCGCGCTGGACTACGCGATTTTGGTTGTGGGCGCCAACGACGGCGTGCAAGGGCACACCGAAACCCTGTGGCGCCTGCTTGCGCGCTATGACATCCCGACGTTCATCTATATCAACAAAATCGATTTGGAGAATCCCGGCCGCGATGTTTTGCTGGTACAGCTCGGGCAGCGCCTTTCCGAAGGCTGCCTGGATGCCAACGAACTGCTGGCGGGCGGCGCCGTTCAGGAGGACGCTGCTGCGTTGGACGAGGCGGCGCTCGAGGAGTTTCTTGAAGCGGGCGAGCTTTCTGTCGCAACGCTGTCGCGCATGGTTGCCGAGCGCAAGCTTTTCCCCTGCTTTGCCGGCTCGGCGCTCAAGGACCAAGGCGTGGACGAGCTGCTGGATGGCATATGTGCGCTGATGCGCGAACAGGCATGGCGCCCGGAGTTTGCCGCGCGCGTCTACCGCGTGAGCCGCGGAGATCGCGGCGAGCGCTTGGCATGGGTTAAAGTGACCGGCGGCACGCTGCATGCCAAGCAGATGATTGACGGACGTTCCGGTGCCGAGGCGTGGGAACAGAAGGTCGATCAGGTACGCATCTATAACGGCGAAAAGTATGAGCTTGCCCAAGAAGTTGCTGCTGGCGGTATTTGTGCCGTGACGGGTCTTGCGCACGTTCGCCCAGGGGACGCCCTGGGCGCGGAGCCTGCGGGCGATGCGCCCGTCATTGCGCCAGTCCTTACCTATACGGTGCTTCCGGGCGAACATGATGTCCATACGGTGTTCAAAGCATTGACTGAGCTGGCGGACGAAGATCCCATGCTCGGCGTAAGCTGGAATACGCATCTGGAGCAGATTCACCTGCAGTTGATGGGCGCCGTGCAACTCGAGATCGTGCAGCGGGTGTTGGCCGATCGTTTTGGCCTTTCGGTTGCGTTTGAGTCTGGCGGCATTCTCTATAAGGAGACTATTTCGCAGCCGGTCGAGGGCGTGGGCCACTTTGAGCCACTGCGCCACTATGCCGAGGTGCATCTGCGCCTGGAGCCGTTGCCGGCGGGCTCGGGCGTGCAGTTTGGCACCGTGACCTCGACCGACGAGCTCGATCTTAACTGGCAGCGTCTGGCGCTCACCAACGCCATGGAGCGCGATCATCTGGGTGCGCTGACCGGCTCGCCCATCACCGATGTGCGCATTACGCTCACGGGTGGCCGCGCGCATGCCAAACACACCGAGGGCGGCGATTTTCGTCAGGCCACGTACCGCGCGATTCGCCAGGGGCTCATGCAGGCGCGTGAGGCCGGCGTGGCGGTGCTGTTGGAGCCGTGGTATCGCTTTGAGCTCGAGGTGCCGGGGGAGTGCGTGGGCCGGGCGCTCTCGGATGCCACGCGCATGGGTGCCGAGTACGAGCCGCCGACGATGGCGGGAGACCGGGCGAAGCTTGTGGGTCGCGTGCCGGCATCTGAGGTGCAGGATTACGCGCTGGAGGTGGCTGCCTACACGAGTGGTCGTGGGCATCTGTACCTGGAGTTCGCCGGCTATGCGCCTTGCCATGATGCCGAGTGCGTAATCGAGACGGCCGCCTATGAGCCCGAGGCCGATCTGCCCAACACGCCCGACTCGGTCTTTTGCTCTCACGGCACCGGCTACACGGTCAAATGGTACGACGTACCCGCCGCAGCTCATGTAAAGGTCGATCCCGCCACCTTCCGCCCCTGGCGAGCGGCGGACGCCGAGTTTTTCGGCCATAGGTGATAGAGGGTCAGTCTCTTTGCCGCATCCTGTTGGTATAACTCGGTACAAGTTGGTATAACTATTACCAGGGTTTGCCAATCCGAGGAGGCCGACATGAATCCAAATCCCTTTAAGCCAACGGCAGGCAAGCGGCCTCCGATGCTCATCGGTCGAGAGTCGGTCATCGAAGATTTTGAGGAAGGGCTCGATAACGGCGCCGGAGCGCCGGGTAGGCTCATGCTCATTACGGGAAATCGCGGCTGCGGCAAGACGGTTCTCCTGCGGGAGCTGCAACGTCTAGCCAATGAGCGCGGATGGGCGGTTGTCTCCGATTCCGCTTCGCTTGGCTTATGCGACCGATTGGCCGACGCGCTTCGCTCGAATAAGCCCGTTGTGACGTCAATGGAGTTCGGTCCGTCGTTTGGCCGGATGTCGGTCGAGGCGGCGCGGGCAAAGGGCGAAACGTTGCGAGGGCTGGTCAACGAGCGCCTCAAGAAGCTCGGTCTAGGCAAGGGCATACTGTTTGCGATTGACGAGGCGCAATCGGCGTCTATCGAGGAACTGGCGGCTCTTGCCGTTCTCTATCAGCAGGTGCTCGGAGACCAGGATGCTACGGGCTTGCCCGATAGCGAGCAGCGCGGCCTTGCGCTGGTGTTCGCCGGCTTACCCAGTATGGTTGACGATCTGCTCGAAGAGCCGAGCGTAACGTTTTTACGGCGTGCCCAGCAGCGTACGTTGGGGGCGATATCCTTGCCCAAGGTGCGCGATTCGTATATCCAGACGGTCAAGGACGCTGGTCTTTACGTGGACGCGGGGACGGCGGACCTTGCGGCGCGCAAGAGCATGGGGCATCCCTATATGGTTCAGCTGGTGGGATATTACATGTGGCGCTCTGCCGTCCGGCGTGGCTCGCAGGTCATCGAAAGGTGCGATGTCGAGGCTGGCCATACGGATGCCGTCTCCGAGTTCTACGAAGCGGTCGACGCGCCCCTGTATTACGGGCTGCGCAGTCCACAGCGCCTCTTTATCGAGGCCATGGCGGTTGACGAGGGCAAACCGACGCGCATGGCGGATGTCATTGAGCGCTGCGATCGCACCCAGAGCTGGGCGAGTAAATATCGCGCAAGCCTGATTCGCGAGCGCGTCATCGGGGCTGCCGGATGCGGTCTCGTCCGGTTTACCGTGCCCATGCTGGGCGAGTACATCCGCGATCGAGTTTTATGGCATGAGTAGGGTGATAAAGGTGACGGAACAGAAGATGAGCCCGCAGGCTATCGAGGTGCGTGGCGCGCGCGTGCACAACCTCAAAGACATCGATATCGATATTCCACTGGGAAGGCTTGTGGGCATTGCCGGCGTGTCGGGCTCGGGCAAGAGTTCGCTGGCGCTGGGGGTTCTTTATGCCGAGGGCTCGCGTCGCTATCTTGAGGCGCTCAGCACCTATACCCGCCGTCGTCTGACGCAGGCCGAACACGCCCAGGTGGACGAGGTTCTGCACGTGCCGGCGGCGCTCGCATTGCATCAACGCCCCAGCGTGCCGGGCGTGCGCTCGACCTTTGGTACCATGACCGAGCTCAACAACAGCCTGCGTCTGCTCTTTAGCCGTTGCGCCCATCACGTGTGCCCGCATTGCGGGGCGCGTGTGGAGCCGAGCCTTAACGTAGCTGCGGGCCTGTCGCTCACGTGTCCGACATGCGGCCGCGAGTTCTACGCGCCGAGTGCCGAGGATTTGGCTTTCAATAGCGGCGGCGCATGCCCCACCTGTGGCGGCACCGGTGTCATGCGCGAGGTGGACGAGGCGAGCCTGGTGCCAGATGAGTCAAAGACCATCAACGAGGGCGCAGTCCTTCCCTGGGGCACGCTCATGTGGGATCTGATGAAGCAGGTGGCAGGCGAGATGGGCGTACGCACCGACGTGCCGTTTAGCCAACTCACGCCTCAAGAGCGCGACATCGTGTTTCATGGTCCGGCGGTTAAGAAGCACATTCTCTACGTTCCCAAAAACGGCGAGGGCGCCACGCCGCTCGACTTCACCTATTACAACGCCGTCTATACCGTCGAGAATGCGCTCGCCAAGGCCAAGGACGATAAGGGCTTAAAACGCGTTGCGCGCTTTTTGCGCGAGGGAGCATGCCGCGATTGCGGCGGCACGCGTCTCTCCGAGGCTGCGCGCCAGCCCCAGGTGCGCGGTATCAATCTGGCGCAAGCAGCGGCCATGACGCTGGGTGAGGCGATTGAGTGGGTGCGCGGGGTGCCTACGTCCTTGCCGGCCGAGATGCGGCCCATGGCGACGGATATCTGCGATTCGTTTTTGAGTGCGGCCCGTCGTCTGGTCGACCTGGGTCTCGATTACCTTTCGCTCGATCGCGCCGGCGCCACGCTCTCCACGGGTGAGCGCCAGCGTGTGCAACTCGCCCGCGTGGTGCGCAACCGATCGACGGGTGTGCTTTATGTGCTGGACGAGCCTTCGATCGGCTTGCATCCTGCCAATGTCGACGGCTTGGTGGGCGTGATGCGCGATCTGGTGGATGACGGCAACACCGTGGTTGTTGTCGACCACGACACGCGCGTACTGGCGGAAGCCGACTATCTGGTCGAGATGGGCCCCGTTGCCGGAGCGGGCGGCGGTAAAGTGATCGCTGCAGGTACGGTGGACGAGGTCGAACAATCGCAGGGCAGCCGCATCGCCCCGTTTTTGCGCGCAGAGTCCAAGCGCCTGCGTCCGCAGGTGACTGACGAGGAAATGTTCGACCAGGGGCATATTCGCATGGCAACCGATGCCATCCATACCGTTAAGCCGCTCGAAGTTGATATCCCGCGCGGCCGCCTTGTTGCGGTTACGGGCGTTTCGGGTTCGGGCAAGACGACGTTGGTGCTCGAGACGCTCATCCCGGCGCTTAAGGCGCAGGCAGCCGGCGAGCGCCTGCCAAAACATGTGCGCTGGGTCGATGCCGAAGGCATTGCCCGCGCAAACCTGATTGACGCTACGCCTATCGGCGCCAACGTGCGCTCGACAGTGGCGACTTATGCCGACATTCATGACGAGCTGCGTCGCGCCTTCGCCCGTACGTCCGAGGCCAAGGCAGCCGGCTACAAGGCGGGCGCCTTTAGCTACAACACCGGCGCCTTGCGCTGCCCTACGTGCGATGGCACGGGCTCTATATCGCTCGACGTGCAGTTTTTGCCCGATGTCGAGATCGTCTGCCCGGCATGTCGCGGTTCGCGCTACGCCGAGGCCGCCTCGCATATCCATCGCGAGGGCAAGGACGGGAGCCTGCTTACGTTGCCGCAGCTCATGGATATGAGTGTGGATGAGGCGCTCGACGCCACGGTGGGACTCAAGAAGGTTCAGACGCGTTTGCAGACCTTGCACGACCTGGGCCTGGGTTATCTCACGCTTGGCGAGCCCACGCCGGCGCTTTCGGGCGGTGAGGCACAGCGCCTTAAGCTCGCGAGCGAGATGAGCCGCGTGCAGGATGATGCCGTATTCGTGTTCGATGAGCCCACGATTGGCCTGCATCCGCTCGATGTTCAGGTACTGCTGAGCGTGTTTGACGGCCTCGTTGCCAAGGGCGCCACAGTTGTCGTGATCGAGCATGACCTCGACCTTATCCGTAACGCCGATTACGTGATCGACATGGGCCCGGGCGGTGGCGACGCGGGCGGGCAAATCGTCTGCGCCGGCACGCCGGGCGACATCGCTGCCTGCTCCAAGAGCATTACCGGCCGCTACCTATAGACAATGCGACAAAGGGACAGCCCCTTTGCCTCATTGATGCCTATTTCACGCATTGAGCCGCGAGATAGTCGCGGAAGAATGGCAATTCAAATGCGACGAGCCCCCGTCCTCGTTCCCCGATGATGCCGGCATCTATCATGCGACGTCGGTAGCGGGAGACCTGCTGCGGCGAACGCTTAAGGCGCTCGACAAGGTCAGCGGTGGTGGATTCTTCCTCGTCATCGAGCATGGCGATGAGGAATCGCTTGTCCTCTGCAGTGAGTTCCCGATAGGTTGCCGCGAGGATTCGGTCGTCCATCTCGTCGCGCGCGATTTTGATTCCCAGGTCAAAGTCGCGTGACGAGATTTCCTTCGAATCGCTTGTGAGATCCCAGGCACGGTAGCCTACGAGTTGCAATAGGAAGGGAAAACCAGAGATCGAGCGAACGGCTCTATCGATTCCCTCAGTATCTGCCAGGCGATCGTTTTCTTGGATTGTGCGAATCAAGGCCTCGCGTACGTCATAGTCGGCAATGCGACCCAGATGATATTGTTGGGCACGGCGAAGGAACGAGACCGTCTTGTGGTTCAGCAACGTCGAGACGTTATTGGGAAGTCCCGCCATGAGCAGGGCGACGCGTTTCCCATCGGTCACAAAGTGCTGATACGTCGCTGCGAGCTGAATCATCTCGTCGAGTGTCGGGTCCACCTCGTCAACCGTGACGAGCAGACCGGTGCCCGCCTCGTTGAGCTGGTCGATGATGTCGCTCATGCGATAACGCCAGGTTGAGGCATCGTGAACGCGATTGACCTCGATGCTGCCGAGCGGTGCAATTCCGAGGCCGGTGACTTCGAAGTTCTTAGACGGGTCGATAAGATGGCCGGCAGCACGTTTCGCCCCGAACTCGATTTCCTCAAGCATTCCCGGGAGCGCGGTCGTCTTTACGGCAATCCAGCCGTGGGATTCCGCCCTTGTCGCGAGCGACGACATGAGAGCGGTTTTACCGGTTCCACGCGCGCCTGAGAAGATCGAGGTCAATTCTGGGCGCCTGCGCTGGCTCAAGAAGGCACGGTCCAGATCCCGAATAATCTGTTGTCTGCCAGCGAGATGGGCAGGAACCTCGCCAAAACTGGGGGTAAACGGGTTCTCGAGATATTCCACAAGGCTCTCCTTTCAGGCCGCCGTTTAACTTCATTTTACTTTAGTTAATTCTGATTAAAAGTGAGGGCTCTTTATCTAGAGCATCAATTAGGCATGTGTGCCATCGGCGTGGCGCTTGAATGTGACAAAGGGATAGTTCCTTTGTCACATTCCCGGAAAGCCTGTCTGGCGCAGGGCCTCGTAGAGGACGATGGCGGCGCTGTTGGAGAGGTTGAGTGCGCTGATGCGGTAGTCGTCCGGGTTGACGAAGTTGCCGCAGATGTCCTGTTGAAGGATGGCCTCGTGGCTGTCCTCGGTATGTCCGAGCGATTCCTCGTGGGCTTCCCAAGCCTCGGCGTTATCGAGTGAGTCACAATCGCGCAGCATGGGGATACGCTCGCAACGCTCGGGCGCCGCGGCAAGCAGTGGCTCGGGAATGCCCGAGCTCTCGCTGCCAAAGACCAAGTAGTCACCATCGCGGTAGGTGCTTTGCGCATAGGTGCGGCGTGCCTTTTTGGTCAGCAGATGCAGGCGACCATCGGCGGGGGAGAGATCGTTGCGCGCAAGGAAATCCTCCCAGCCGGCATAGGTCGTCACGTCCAAGTTTTGCCAGTAGCCCAGACCGGCGCGACGTACCGTCTTGTCGTCGAGCGAAAACCCCAGCGGCTCCACCAGATGCAGGCGGGCGCCGGTGACCACGCAGGTGCGGCCGATATTGCCCGTATTGGCCGGAATCTCGGGCGCATACAGCACAATGTTGAACATGGATCTCCTTGGCTCAGAACGAAAAACCACCACGAAGTTAACCTTCGTGGTGGTTTGGCGGTTACGTAGACAGAAAAATGCCCGCTTGGATAAACCTAGGCGCGGTGCCAGTCGGTCAGGCAGGCATCGAGGGAAGCGATGAGCGCATCCTTGTCCATGTGACGGCCGATGATGCACAGACTCGTCATACGGTCGCCCGTCTCGTCGTCCCAAATCTGCATGATCTCGGGGTTCTCGTCGATGATCTTCTGCTTCTCGCCTTCGGGCGCCGAGTCGACAAACAGGCCGTTCTCCATCAGGCGCATCTGGTGGCCGGCCTGCTCAAACATGTAGCACATGTCCGGATCGCCGGTCTGCCACAGCGGACCCTTGACGCGAATGACCTCGTCGGGCCACTCCTGCTCAACAAAATCGGTGAACTTCTGCAGGTCAAACGGCTTGCGGCGCGAGTACACAAAGGTCTCGATGTCGTACTCGAGCACCTCGGGGTCGTCGTGCTCCTCGGGATGCTCCATGGCCTCGATCCAGGCGGCGGAGTTGTAGGCGCGCATAAAGTCGAAGCGGTCGGTGTCGAGCAGCTCCTCCATGGGGACCTCGCCGTTTTGAGCCTCGACAATCACAGCGTCCTTCTGCAGGCTGCGCACGATGGCCTTAAGCTCGGCGATCTGCTCGGGCGTCACGGTATCGGTCTTGTTGAGGATGAGCGTGGAGCAGAACTCGATCTGCTGGATGAGCAGGCTCTCGATGTCGTCCTCGTCGATATCCTCGGCCAGTAGGTCGCGACCGCCGTTGAACTCGTCGTACATGCGGGCGCAGTCGACCACGGCCACGATGTTGTCGAGCGCAAGCTTAGGCTCGCCGCCCACCTTGGCCTCGTCGCAGAAGCTCGAGATGGTGTAGGCGATGGGGATGGGCTCGCAAATGCCCGAGGCCTCGATGATGATGTAATCGAAGTTGCCCGAATCGGCGATGCCCTGCAGCTGGTTGGCCAGGTCATCCGAAAGCGTGCAGCAGATGCAGCCGTTGGTGAGCGGGATGAGGTCGTCGGTCTCGGAAAGGCCGCCGTCGGCGATAAGGCTGGCGTCCACATTGATCTCGCCGATATCGTTGACGATCACGGCGGCGCGGATACCGCCGTCGTTAGCGAGGATGTGGTTGAGCAGCGTGGTCTTGCCGGCACCGAGGTATCCGGTAAGCATGATGATCTTCACGGGTTTGTTGGGCATGTGCCCTCCTTTGTTAGACATGGCTTACAGTTGAATCTTATGCCAAACGCCTGCTCTTATACCCACGCGCCGGCAAATAACACAAGCTACTCCCAGGCTCCCCATACATCGGGGCAATAACCGACGGTGGCCTTTTTGCCGTTGCGCACGATGGGTTCGGCCAAGACCTGCTGGTTCTCGAGCAGCTTGTCGAAGCGCTGACTGGGGGTAAGGTGCTGGATGAGCGCGAGCGTTTCCTCGTCCTTGGCTTTGGGGTTGAGCAGCTTGTCGATGCCGCCGACCGCTTGCATCACGCTCGTGAGCTCGCCCTTGCTCATCTCCTTTTCCTTAAGGTCGATAAACTGCACCTTAATGCGGCGCTCCTTAAAATAGCGCTGGGCCTTTTTGGTGTCGAACGACTTCTTAGTCCCGAAGATTTGAATATTCATGGTTCCGCCGCTCTATCGAATGAAGTTGGTCGTTGCGTGATCTGCCTCGGGTGCGTTGATGCCGGCGGCCTGTCCTGCCTCGATGCAGCGCAGGAGCCACGCCATGTTTTTGCCGATATTTCGCATGGTGGCAAGGCCTTCGGCGTCCCCATCGGCGTCGCCGGGCACGCGGCCAAACACGTTGTTCCAGTAGGTGGAAGCAACTACGGGCATTTGCTTAATGGTGAAGTACTTGTTGAGCACATCGAACGTGGTTGACGTGCCGCCGCGACGGGCGACGGCGACCGCGGCGCCGGGTTTGTGCTCAAAGGCATGCCCGCCTGCATAGAAGGCGCGATCGAGGGCCGAAAGGATGCGTCCGCTGGGGTGCGCATAGTAGACGGGTGAGCCAAAGACAAAACCATCTGCTTGCTCGGCGGCAGCGATGAGCTCGTTCACCACGTCATCGTCAAAGGTGCAGCGACCGCCAAGTTTGCCGCACTGGCCGCAACCGATGCAATCGCGAATGGGCTTGGCGCCCAGCTGAAACACCTCGGTATCACTGCCTTCGGCATTGAGCTGCTCGGCGACCTCGGCGAGTGCGCGGGCGGTGTTGCCGTTTGCCTTGGGGCTGCCATTGACCAAAAGAACTTTCATCACAAACTCCCTCTGCTGTCGGTGACTTCTGCGGAGGATTATCGCACGAGAGGGTAGATGGCGTGGGGCGCGATGTGAAACGGCTTGTGTTTCACATCGCGCCCCACAACGCTAGTCCAGCTTGGTGCCTGGTACTTGCGGTGCCTCTTTAAGCAACGCTTTGAGCTCGTTCAAAATGGAAACGGGCTGTCGATCGACAGCGTCCAGATGAAGCGTGGCCACACGAATGGGTGGCTGATATTCAAGCGAGCCGATGAGCACAGGAGAACCCAGGAACCGCTCGATTTCGTCTGCGAGCTCGTCGATTGCCTCGGGGCCGAGCTCATCGAAAAGCGCCACGAACGTTGGCCCCGTCGAGCGGAACAGGCGGCCCTTGCCGCGCGAACAATCCATGAGGCAGGCGGCGCTTTCGGCGAGCACACGGTCGCCTGCATCGAATCCAAAGCGGGCATTGACCTCGGCGATATCGTCGACCTTAATGGCAATAAAGCCTGCCTCGCGCGCCACGCGACGCATTTCGCCAATGGCGTTGACCAGGGCGTGAATATCGCCCAGGCCGGTTACGGAATCGGTCGTATCTGCCAAGCTTCGGTTGATGATAATGCCCACGTACATGTTAGGCTCGGTATCGGTGCCGTCCAAGCGGTAGCCCGTGCAGTCGCAAAGCGCGTATGCTCCGGTGGCATCCATTACGCGATACTGCATGTAGTGGAAGTGCCATGTGCCGTGTATCACCATATCGAGCTCGGCTCGTACGTTGTCGCGGTCCTCGGGATGAACGCGGGCAAGCCACATATCGACCGAGTTAAAAGGGTGCTGGGAAGGCAGGTCAAAATCGCGCACGGCGTTGACCGACCATTGCGATTCTCCAGTATCGAGGTTAAGGATGAACGGATAGCGCGTCTCGGAGCTCATGGAGATCGCTTGGAATACGCGGTCGTTGCAGGGAAGCTGATCGACGATTGGGCGTTGCGGGGCGTCATCGTCTTTCGGTTGCTGCACACGATGCATAAGCTTATAGCGATACATCTTGCGATCGGCATCCATCGTCATCTGGCGACGCGTGTCGCCAGCAAGTGGATCGACGCGCGAGCAGCCAAAGCTAAAGCTGGCGATCATGGGTGCCTTGCCACCTGAGCTCGCCTCGACCAGCCCGGCGCGTATCTGCTCCAAGCGCTGCTCGAGTTCAGTCTCGTTTGCGGAGAGGGAGATAAGCACAAACTCGTCTCCACCGATACGGAACAGCATCTCATCGTGCTCCATGGTTTCGGAGAGCGTGCGGCAGATGCTCAGAATATAGCGATTGCCTTCGGCGTGGCCAAACCTATCATTGCAATGCTTGAGATGGTCGATGTCAATATAGGCGCAGGTGAAGGGGCCGCCTTTGCGCCAGAGTTGCTCGACGTGACGGTCGAGTCCGCTGCGGTTGCCCAAGTTGGTGAGCGGGTCGATATAGGCGTTGCTCTCAAGCAGCCGGCGCTCTTGTTGCAGGATGGCATGCGTCTTTTTCAACTGCTCGCCAATGCCGCGCAACTCTACGGGCAGGGCGGCAACGTCAAGCTCGGCGGTCGAGACGCCATTCGCAAGTCGCTGGAGATAGGCAATAATCGATTGCTCGCCCAGGCGATATGGCTCGTTCATGATGAATAACCTCCTTGGGCGGAACAATGGTTTGTATCATATCCCCAATTCGGTTTGAATTGGGGATATAAGTTAGCTAATGGAGACAAATGCCCCCTTCGGCGGTGGCGTTTTGCTCGCGAGCGTACCAGTTGTTATTGCCACCATCGAGCAATGCCTCAAAATCCTTCGCCGGCATGGGGCGGTAGTAGAGGAAGCCCTGAGCGTAGCGGGCGCCCATGTGGCGTAGCATGCTCGCCTGCTCATTTGTCTAGACGCCTTCGACCACGACGGGCAGATGGAGCGACTGCGCCATTTCGAGCATCGATGAAATGATCCGCGTGCTGCGGCCTTGATCGCGGTCGGTGGGCACAAAGGTGCGGTCGAGCTTGATGACGTCGACGTTGACGTTCTTGAGCATCGCGAGCGTGGACTGGCCGGTGCCAAAATCGTCCATATAGGTCGAGAAGCCGCGGGTGTGCAGGTCAGCCGTCAGCTTGTCCACGGCCTCGGACTCTCCCGTATAAGCCGTCTCGGTGATCTCGATACGCATGAGCTCGGGCGGTAGGTTGTATTGGGCGGCAAGCGCCCCCATATGTTCGGCAACGTCGCAGGCAAGGATATCCACGCGTGACACATTAAGCGAAACCGGAACCACGCGAAGTCCTCGATTGATGCGTTCGCGCAGCCACGAGGCGACACCCTGCCAAATGTACTTGTCGAGCGTCACCACAAAGCCGCTTTCCTCGAGTGCGGGGATAAACGTTGCGGGCGAAATGAGAGAACCGTCCTTGTCAATCCAGCGCGTGAGTGCCTCGGCGCCAATGATCTCGCCGGTTTCCATGTCGACCTGGGGCTGCAGGTAGTACGTGATGCGGCCGTTTGAGAGCGCATACTGGAACTCGGTTAGCGTGTGGTGGAACGCAACCTCATGCTCATATTCCTCGGGGCGGAAAACGGCAATGCGCTCCTTAAAGTCGTTTTTGGCGCGTCGATTGGTAAACATGGCCTTGGCCTGCGCGTCGATAGTGATTTCCTCATTGGAGTCGATGGGGTAAACGCCCATGGACGGCCAGAAGCCTACGCCATCATCATGTCTGGCTACGGCCTCGCGAACGCGGTTGTAGATTTGATGGACGGTGATGTGCTTAAAAGGGATGAGTACGCAAAAGTCATCTTGGCCCCAGTACCCTGCGACGCCCATATCGGCATTCTCGATGTCCTTGAGGACCGTGCCCACATCGGCGAGTACGCGGTCGCCCTCGGCCTGGCCGTGCCATTCATTAAACAGGCGCATGTGGCCCATGTCGACCGTGGCGATGCACCAGATGCCGTCGCGCCTTGCCTCGAGAAATGCGTTGGCGCGCCGCATAAACTCGCTGGGTCGATAGAGGCCCGTGAGCATATCGATGCGTTCGGCGATTGCGCTTTTGCGTTCGACCTCGGGTATAGGGAGGCTGTCGTTGGGGACAAGCCCGCCAGCTGTGCGAAGGCGACGATCGAGTTCGCCCAAAACAGTCGATGCTTGGGAGTCCAGGCGTTCGTAAAAGGTTGGGACGACAAGACAGACGGGAGCAATGGTGTCGCCTGCGATTTGCACAGGAGCGAAAACGGCCTCTTTAAGGTGGCGGGTCAGTTGCTCGAATGCCTCGTGGTCCAAATCGTTGCTGAGCACGACAAACTGGACGCTTCGTGAACGGTAGACCCGGCTCCTGCCGCGGGTGATCGACAGCATGCGGCCCGCGTATTCGGCAAGCATGTTGTCGACAGCCTCGGCCCCGTAGAGCTCGTTGAGCTTTGTCGTGCCACGAACGCGCACCGCTATAAGCCCTGTCTTGCAACGGTCGAGGCGGCAGGTATCGATGGCATTGACCAGCATGCGCTGCGTTCCGAGGCCTGTGGCGGCGTCGACGGTTTCGGCAAGTGAGTGGTTGACGAGCTCGCCGACATAGAGCGAGGGGACATTTCCGTCGCCGTCGATACGAAACCCGCGAGCACGGCAAAGGACGTAGTCGCCTGTGGCGTTGCGCACACGATACTGCATGACGCGACGGTGCTTGGTACCGTTGTAGACTTGGTCGATGTCGTTGACGAAGGTCTCAAGGTCGTCGGGATGGACGCGCGTTTTCCAGTAATCGCGACAGTTGTCTATGTGCTCTGAGGGAAGGCCAAGATCGCGCAAGGCACCTTGTGACCAAAGGGTGCGATGTTTGTACAAGTTCTCGATAAAGAAATAACGACCTTCGTTGAGCATCGAAAAGGCGTCGAAAATACGATCGCTTATTTCGAAGTCGTCGGCGTGGACTTGCGTGATATTACGTCGATCGAGGTGCACGGCATGACGTAGCTTGTAGTCGTACATGCGATGGTCGGCATCGAGTGTCATACGGTTGGTGGCTTCGCCCAGGGCGGGGTCGGCATGCGACACTCCATAGCTAAACGAGTGGGGCATCTCGGAATCGTTGTTTTTGAGCAGGATCGTTCGGCAGTGTTCCAGACGTTCGGCGAGGTCGTCCTCGGTTGCAATCGTAGACAGGATGGCAAACTCGTCGCCGCCTATGCGAAACGCCGCCTCGTCCACTTTCATATACAGCTTGAGATAGAGGCTTACCTGCAAGATATAGCGGTTGCCCTCGTCATGCCCAAAGACGTCGTTGCAGTGCTTGAGATTGTCGATATCGATGAACGCCATGGTAACGGGGGTGTCCTGCTCCCAGAGCTCCTCGAGGGAACGGGCAAAGCCGCCACGGTTGCCAAGCCCGGTAAGCTGGTCGGTAAAGGCAGTCCTAATCAGATCATCCTGGCGCTCGAGAAGGTCGCGAACGGTCTTTTCGAGCGTTTCGGTGTAATTGCTGACAGTATCCATGTCGTAAGCGGCTTTCTGAGGTCGGGCGAATTGCGTCGGGCGAGCTCGTTGTGCACACGCGTTGTTGTTCGGCGCTTTGCGTGTATCCAGGCCCCGCCTCGCTGCGTTGTTGGGTTAATTTACCGGCTAATGTTCGCTGTTGATTACTGCTGAGTAGTATAAACAACAGTGCAGAATTATATATGGGTGCACATGCTGTGGGCGGCTATTATTCGACAAACGGTAGCGCGACGATGCGATGTCCGATAAAAATGCGACTGGGGTGGTATATGTTGACGGGTATACTTGTTCCGGTTTTAAACGCAGGAACGGAGATGGTCGCATGGCACAGCCGGATACGACGCGCACGGTGGGGCTCGCGCTCGAGGGAGGCGGCTACCGCGGTATGTATACGGCGGGCGTGCTCGACGTTTGGATGGAGCACGGTTTGACCTGCGACCATATGGTGGGTGTCTCGGCGGGCGCGGCGTTTGGCTACAACTTTAAATCGCGGCAGATCGGACGCGCCATTCGCTATAACAAGGCCTATTGTGCCGACAAGCGCTATGCGGGTGTAGCAAGCTGGCTGCGGACCGGCGATATGTTCAATGCCGATTTTGCCTATCACGAGGTGCCTATCGAGCGCGATCCCATCGACTTGGAGGCGTATCGCGCCTGCCCCATGCGGTTTACGTGCGTGTGTACCGATATCGAGACGGGCAAGGCTGTCTACCACGACCTGCCTTATGGCGACGAGCGGGATATCGAGTGGATCCGGGCATCGTCGGCGATTCCTGTGGCGACGCGTCCCGTTGCTATTGACGGGCATAAGTATCTGGATGGTGGCGTGGCTGATTCTATTCCCAGTGCATGGCTGTTTGCGCAGGGGTATGACCGCAATATCGTGGTACTCACGCAGCCGGTAGGCTTTGTGAAGCAGCCCAACAGCGTGATGCCCATGCTGCGTCGCGTGTTCCGTCACTATCCGGAGTTTGTCGCAGCGCTTGAGCATCGGCATGAGGTTTACAATGCCACGCTCGATGACCTGGCACGTCGTGAGGCTGCCGGCGATATCTTTGTGGTGCGTCCGAGCGAATCGGTGAAGGTGCCGTCGCTATGCCGCGAGCCCGATGAGCTCGAGCGCATCTATCAGATCGGCCGCCGCGATGCGGAGGCGACTTTGCCGGCGTTGGAAGCGTATCTGGCGGGGTAAGGGTCGCATGCGGAAAGCGCATCCCGGAATGGAGGTCCAAACTGGGATGCGCTTTCTATTGCTGAAGATATGAGGCCGCGGAGCAACTGCTCGGCCTAGACTTATGCCTGCTGCCAGGTGTCGACGAGTTCCTTGGCGGCGGCGTAGGGGTCATCGGCGCCGCAGACGGCACTCACCACAAAGAAGCCGTCGACGCCGGTGGTCTTGAGCTGCGGCAGGTCGGCCGTCTTGACGCCGCCGCCCACCACGATGGGCACGGGGCTTGCCGCGTGGAGTGCGGCCAGGTCCTCAAAGCTCTTGGTGATGATAGAGCCGTCGGCCGCGCGTCCGCAGTCGCGCTTGGTCTCGGTCTCGTGGAGTGGGCCGATGCCCAGGTAGTCGACTAGGCTCATGTCGGCGGTCTTGACGTACTCGAGCATCTCCTCGCAACGGGCCGAAAGGCCCACGATGGCGTCGGGACCCAAAAGTTTGCGGCAGACCTGGACGGGAATATCGCTTTGGCCCACGTGCACGCCGTCGACAGCAATACCCTGCTCGCGTGCGGCAAGCACACAGTCCAGACGGTCGTCGATCAGCAAGGCGACCTGACCGGTCTTGCCGGCCTGAGCGATTGCCTGCGCGGCGTCGCCGGTCAGCGCAATGATCTCGCGGGCGCTTGCCACCTTGGAGCGCACCTGGATGCAGGTAAAGCCGGCATCGAGTGCCTGGGCCACCACATCGCCCACGGGGCGCCCGAGCGTGTTTTCGGGGCCGAGTACCAGATAGGCCGAGATATCAAGGTTGTCGCGGATGCTCATCGTGCTTCCTCCTGCTTTTTGATCTGTGCTTCCATGCGCTCGAGTTTGCCGGTCATGGTGTCGGTAAATCCGGGTCGAATATCGGCTTTGAGCACGACTTCGGTGCGGATGCCCTTGCTCGCCAACACAAAGGTTGCGTCGCGCACGACCTGCATGACCTCGTCCCAGTCGCCCTCGATTTCGGTGAACATCGAGGTGGTGCGGTTGGGAAGGCCGCTCTCGCGAATGACGCGCACGACCTCGGCGACCTCGGCGGATAGCTCATCGCCGGTGCCGCATGGGGCGATGGCCACAGCGACGAGCGTGTTCATGCCGGCATTGGTTGCGGGCTCGGACATGGCTTATGCCTCCTCGAGCTCGAGTGGGTTATCGGCGATGTCCTGGGCGCTCGCGCGGTAGAGCTCGTCGATAAAGGCGACCTTAAAGCTCGCCGGGGCATCGGCGACGGCGGCAGCACGCGTGCCGGCCACGTTGTAGGCGGCGGTGCCGCAGACGGCTGCCGTAAACGGGTCGGCGGCACAGGCGTACACGGCCAGCACGCCGCCCTGCGAGCAGCCGCAGCCGGTGATCTTGGACATGAGCGAGCTGCCGCCGTGGGACTTGGCCACGGTCGTGCCGTCGGTGATCAGGTCGACCTCGCCCGAGACCACTACGGCGCCGCCGGTGTAGCGGGCGAGCGCCACGGCGGCATCGCGGGCGGCGTCGACCGTGTCGGTGGTATCGACACCGCGCACGCGGCTCAGATCGGCCGCCTCGCCCTCAAGACCCCACAGGCCGGCGAGTGCGATGATCTCGGAGGCGTTGCCGCGTACGATGGCGGGCTTGTACTGCTTGAGCTCGTTTACCAGCTGGGTGCGCAGGCTACCGATGCCCAGACCCACCGGATCGAGCACCCAGGGCTTGCCGGCGTCATGTGCCGCCTTGGCCGCGCGGGGAATCGTCTGCTCGTAGATGGGGAAGAGCGTGCCCATGTTGAGATAGATGGCGCCGCCGCCGGCAACGAGCGCCTCGCCCTCGTCGGGCAGATAGACCATGGCGGCCGAACCGCCCACGGCGAGCTGCGCATTGGCGACAAAGTCGATCGTCACCGTGTTGGTGATGGAGCCGGCCATCGGATTGGTAGCGCGAATCTCCTCCACGGCCTTGACCATATGTTGCTTAAGCTGTTCCGAATCAATCACTGCACATGCCTCCTTGGCATAGAAAAGGGGCGCTGTGCATAGACAGCGCCCCTGTAAAGGCGGCATGCTCCCTACGCCAGCATTAACTGACAGGTTCAAAGGATTGGGCCCCATGCCCTCTCAGCCTTGTGGTTTGCACCGCCGGCACTCCCGCATCGAATCTGTTGTTCCCTATACTAGCGCACCTGCCAAATAGGGACAGGTTTATTTTGGCAGGTCGTTACAATAGGTAGGACCGATACGAATGGGGACCTCATGATCAAACTTGTGCTGACCGATATGGACGATACGCTGATTCCAGCCGGGCATGACGGCGCCAGCGACTACGTCATCGAGGGCATTCATGCCATGCAGGCGGCGGGTCTGCACTTTGGCCCGGTTTCGGGTCGCCAGCCGTCCGCGATGGGCTGGATGTTCAAAAATCGTTCCGAGTGTTTTTCGACTGGCGCGTTCTGTAACGGCCAGGTGATGTTTGTCGACGGCGAGGTTGTTGCCTCCCGTGCGAGCGACAACGGTGCCCTCATGCGCCTTGCCGACTATCTTGAGCAAGAGACCGACGATACCTATCTGAAGGTCTACAGCCTGGGCGATGACTTTTGGGGTAACGATGCCTATTGCGTGACGAGTGACCCCGAGCGCGTTCGTCGCGCCATGGAGTCGGGCGGCAACGCATGGCTCAAAGGCGAAGAAGCCCCGTGCCGTCCCGTCGTCGATGACGCGCCGGTGTTCAAGGCGAATATCTGGAGCGCCCGTTCGCGTGAGGAGCTCGCGGAGCTACGCGAGCGCGTTGCCGCTGAGGTGCCGGAACTCTCGCTTGTGTTTCCCAACAACCGAGTGCGCCTGTTCGACATTCTTCCAGCCGGTTGGGACAAGGGTTGCGCTGCGCTGGAGTTGGCGCGCGCTTTGGGTCTGACGCCCGATGAGGTGGCCGTATTTGGCGATTCCGATAACGATTTGCCCATGATCGATGCCGTTCCCAACTCCGTTGCAGTCGCCAATGCCAACGAGGCTGTCACGGCTGCCGCGCGCTGGCATATCGGCGCTGCGGCAGACGATGCGGTTGCCGGGGCTCTGCATCAGATTGCCGCCTGCGCCGCGACGGGGGAGATGCCGCCGTTTATGCGCCAGATGGACGCGGCGGGTCTTGGCATCACGAACGTCTAGGGAGAAGGCTATGAAGCTCCAGCAGCTCAGATATGTCGTCAAAGTTGCCGAATGCGGCAGCATCACCGAGGCCTCGCGCCGGCTCTTTGTGTCGCAGCCTTCGATTACCGCATCGATTCGCGATCTCGAAAACGAGATGGGTGTGCGCATCTTTGAGCGCACTAACAAGGGTGTCGTTGTATCCGAGGAAGGCGAGACCTTCTTGGGCTACGCGCGACAGGTGCTTGACCAGGCCGATCTGCTCGAAGGTAAGTACAAGGGCGCATCCGAGCAGGTGCCGCATTTTAGTGTGAGCTGTCAGCATTATTCCTTTGCCGTCAACGCGTTTGTCGATGTGATCCGTGAGTTCGATGCCGCGCGCTACGACTTTACCCTGCGCGAGGAGCAGACTCACGAGATTATCGAGGACGTCGCGCATATGAAAAGCGAGCTGGGCATCCTGTATCTGTCGGAGCACAATCGCGAGGTCATCGAGCGCATGCTCGCCGCCAACGAGCTCGTATTCGAGGGGCTCTTCTGCGCCGCGCCGCATGTCTTTGTATGCGCCGACCATCCACTGGCGGACCGCGCCAGCGTAACGCTCGAGGACTTGGAAGACTATCCGTTCCTGTCCTACGAGCAGGGCAGCTACAACTCGTTTTACTATTCCGAGGAACTGACCTCGACCTTTGAGCGTCGCAAGAATATCCGCGTACGTGATCGTGCGACACTGTTCAACCTGGCTATGGGCCTTAACGGCTATACGGTGTGTTCGGGTGTGATCAGCCATGAACTTAACGGCCCCGGTATTATCTCGATTCCGCTCGATGTGGACGAGTACATGGAGATCGGCATCATCACGCGCAAGAACACGACGCTCACGCGCTACGGCCAAGCCTATATCGACGCGATCCGTCAGCATATCTAGGCTGCTGTGCTCTGCGCGGGTCAAATCTCTTTATGGCAGTCCAGTTTGATATAGGAAGCATCTATATCAAACTGTCATAAACGTATATTTTACGATGGCCATATAAGCGCTCATACTCTGTCTCGGTAAAGCAACCAATGCAAAGGGAGATATCTATGAGCACTTCGATTCAACCGAACGCGCCGTTTCGCGCCGATATCGTCGGCAGTTTTCTTCGTCCCCAGGCCGTGAAGGACGCCCGTGCCGCCTACGCCGCGGGCAAACTCGACGCCGTCGGTCTTAAGGCCGTCGAGGATGAGGCCATTCGCGACCTGGTGGACAAGCAGAAGGCCGCCGGCCTGCAGGTGATTACCGATGGCGAGTTTCGCCGCAGCTACTGGCACCTCGACTTTATGTGGGGGCTGAACGGCGTCGAGCGTCGCACCTCACGTACGGGCTATATGTTCCACGACGAGGAGACCACGGCCGATACCGCCGTGGTGACCGGCCCCATCAGCGGCGAGAACCACCCCTTCGTCGAGCACTTTAAGTTTGTCAAGGCACTTGAGGGCGAGGGCCACGTTGCACGCCAGACCATCCCGGCGCCGATCCAGACGTTCTCTGAGGTCACGCTCGATCGCTGCGACGGCCAGCAGGAGAGCCTGCGTGCCGTCTATAAGACCGATGAGGAACTTGCCGACGCCATTGCAGCCGCTTATCGCGCGGTGATCGCCGACTTGTACGCAGCAGGCTGCCGCAACATCCAGTTTGATGACTGCACCTGGGGCATCTATTGCGATACCGACTTTGTCGCCAAAACCGGCATGAGCCCGGTCGACCTGCAAAAGGTAAGCGAGCTGGGCGTGGCGCTCAACAATGCCGCCATTGAGGGCAAGCCTGACGACCTAGTTATCAATACGCACGTTTGCCGCGGCAACTATCACTCGACCTATGCCTTTGAGGGCGGCTACGATCCTATCGCACCCTACCTGTTCGCACACGAGAACGTTGATGCGTTCTATCTTGAGTTCGACACGCCCCGTGCCGGTGGTTTTGGGCCGCTGAAGTATGTTGCCCCCGGCAAGAAGGTCGTGTTGGGCCTGGTAACCACCAAGGCCGCTGAGCTCGAGGACGAGGATGTTATCGTCGAGCGCATCCGCGAAGCCGCAAAGTACGTGCCGCTCGAGAACCTGTACCTGTCACCCCAGTGTGGCTTTGCCAGCTGCGAGATTGGCAACAAGCTGACCGAGGACGAGCAATGGGCAAAGATCGCGCTGGTCAAGCGTATTGCCGAGCGCGTTTGGAAATAGCGGTAACGTTCGCAGGTGACGGCGCGTGCGAGACATGGCGTATCGCGTACAATGGTTCGGATCGTATCGTTCGGGCAGGTTATCCGATATGCCCGATCGCCCTTCCATTCGAAAGGACATCCATGTCCCAGTCCTCGGCGCCCGCTGTCACCGATGCCATCTACGACGCATCGTCGCTTGGCCGCCCGCGCATGTTCCTGCTCGGTCTGCAGCACCTGTTTGCCATGTTTGGCGCCACCGTGCTGGTGCCCGTGCTCACCGGTCTCTCGGTTTCGGCGACGCTTTTGTTTGCCGGCTTGGGCACGCTGCTGTTCCACTTCTTGTCGCGTGGTAAGGTGCCGGCATTTTTGGGCTCATCGTTTGCCTTTATCGCAGGCTATGCCGCAATCGCGCCCAACGGCGAGGCCGAGCTATTGCCCTACGCCTGTCTGGGCGTAGCTTGTGCTGGCCTGCTCTATCCGGTGCTGGCGGCCCTGTTCCGCGCCTTTGGCGCCAAGCGCGTCATGCGCTTCTTCCCGCCGGTGGTGACTGGCCCTATCGTCATTTCCATCGGTCTGATCCTGGCAAGCTCCGCCATTGCCAACTGCCAGACCAATTGGCTCGTCGCCGTTATCGCCGTAGCAGTGATCGTCATCTGCAACATCTGGGGCCGCGGCATGGTCAAGATTGTGCCGATCCTGCTGGGCGTTGCGGTGAGCTATGCCGTTGCGACTGCGCTGGGCGAGGTCGACTTTTCTGGCGTCGCAGCCGCTCCCTGGGTTGGTTTGCCCATCGTGTGGGATAACACCGTGTTTGCGCTCTTTGGGCCGCAGTTCGATAGCGGTCTTGCCACGACGGCCATCATCACCATCATGCCGCTGGCCTTTGCGACCATGATCGAGCATATCGGTGACATCTCCGCTATCGGCTCCACTTGCGAGCGTAACTACATCGCCGACCCCGGCCTGCATCGCACGCTGCTCGGCGATGGTCTCGCCACGATTCTGGCGTCGTTCTTTGGCGCTCCGGCCAACACCACGTATGGCGAGAACACCGGCGTGCTTGCCCTGACGCGCGTGTTCGACCCGCGCGTGATTCGCATTGCCGCGTGCTGCGCCATCGTGCTTTCGTTCTGCCCTAAGTTCGCGGCTGTCATTGCGGCCATGCCGGCGTGTGTAATCGGCGGCGTGTCGCTCGTACTCTATGGCATGATCAGCGCGGTGGGCGTTCGCAACCTCATCGAGAACCAGGTCGATTTCCAGAACAACCGCAACGTGCTGGTGGCCGCTCTGGTGCTCGTGCTATCGCTCGGCATTGCCTATAGCACTGCCGGTGCCATCGTGCTGGAGCTGGGCGGCGTGACGATTTCGCTCTCCGGCCTTGCCGTGGGCTCGCTGGTGGGCATCGTGCTCAACGCGATTTTGCCCGGCAATGATTTTGAGTTTGATGTCTCCGAGCTCGAGGAGGCTGCTGAGTAGCAGCTGCGTTCAGCTAAAACAAAATAAATGGCGCCCGCGCGTACGCGTGGGCGCCATTTTTAATGTGTCAGTATCCAGTGGATGCCGCGGGCCATGCGTAAGTCGGTTTGGGCAAAGTGATTGCCGGGGTTGAGCTCCAGCGTTGTTGGAATGCCGCGCTCGACGAGCAACGCTTCCATCGCGCGTGTGTCGTCGAGTACATGCCGCATCATGCGGTTGGGCGTCTTGGTTTCCTTTTTGCCGAGTGACAGGTAGACGGCTTGCGGGCTGCCGGCAAAAGGGGCCGTGCTGGCACGGTCGACAAAGTCGGGAAACCATAGCGACCCCGATGCGCTCGCGGCGCGGTCAAAGGCGTCGGTTTGCCAGAGGGACCAGAGTGCGAAGAGGCCCGCGAGCGAGTAACCGGCAATGCCGCGCCGGGTGGGCGGCTGAGGAAGCGACGACTCGACCTGGGGGATTATCTGATTCAGCAGCTCATCAAGAAAATCGGCAGCTTGGCCGCCGAAAGGCTCGGCATCACGTACGGTCCCGTCGCATGCCCAGGGGCTCAGCTCGCGATTCCAATCGAGCCCGCCAATGGTGACGAGGGCGAATGGCGGACAGTCGAGCTCTCGGCAACACTTATAAACCTCGCTGCCGTCGCCCACGACCACAGGAAGGTAGATGACAGGCGCGCTTTCCGTATGATTCGAATAAACGGTTATCTGCTTTTGATGCGCTTCCATGACGGGCTTCTCTCAGTGTTGTGATATCGGCAGCCCCAATTGTCGCACGCCAGCGTATGCCGGTTGGGCTAGACCAAAGACAATCTCGTGCATCCCCTGCGGACGCATATGGAAAACGCCACCGCCGGAGGGGAGCTCGGCGGTGGCGTTGTTAAACGGTGCTGGGGCTCGGGGCCTTCGCGGGAGCTGCCATGTGCGCAGAGGCGTCTAAGAACGCTTACGGCTCGCCATGGTGCCTGCGGCGATAGCGGCTGTTCCCGCAAGGACGGTTGCCACGATGGCCGCACTCGAGGTGTCGCCGGTTGCCGCGAGCACGCCGGTAGTCTTGGCTTTCGTGGTTGAAGCCGCAACGGCCTTGGTCGGCTTTGAGCCCTCAGGCTTGGGGTTCTGCTTGGACTCCGCGGGCTTGCTTTCTGCGGGCTTGGTCTCGTCGGGCTTGGGGTCTTCCGGCTTGGCTACCTCGGGAGGTGCGATGGTCGTACTTTTGGCGACTGCTTTGATATAGAGGGAGTCGACCGTGGCGTCGCCCGTGCCGATGGCTTGGCCTGCCTCGTAGATGCCGTCACGGAGCTTGCGATAGTCAATGACCTTGCCGCCTTCGGGCGTCTGGATGGCGGCGTTCTCAATCTTGATGGTGCCGATTGTCTTGCCGTCAGCGCTCATGGCACGGGCAAAGATTGCCGCTGTATCTCCTTCGGCCGTTACCTTGCTGCGGATGATCGAGATGACTGCGGGTGTGACGCCCTCGCTGGTCTGGGCGATGATGCCGATGTTCTCGCCTTGGGGTTCGCGCCTCGTCTCGCCATCTTGGTTTTCGCTGTAGGGGATGGGGCCGTCGCCGTTCTCGACATAGCGGGCTATGGCCTTGACAACGGAGTCGCTGATGTAGATGTGGCCGCCCTTCTCGTTGGGTCGATCGTTTCTGGTGGAGAATGCAGCCGAAACCTCGCCTTCCGCAAACGCGTCCACGGTGGAGCCGTTCTTGACGACGATGTCGTCCTGGTAGGTGAAGAGGGCGTTGGCGCCACCGTATCTGCCTTTACTTGCACGGACCGTCACGTTTGCATGATCGAGGGTGATGCCCTTGTGGGCATAGACGCCATATTCAACACCGTTTACGTTGAGGGAGGCGTTTGTGGCTGCGAGGCTGCCCTTGGCCTCGACGGCAGCGTCTTTCTCGGAGCTTGCCTCGACCGTCCCGCCACCCTTGATGGTGAGGTTCTTGTCGGCTCCAATACCCTTGTCCTTGGTAGCCCTGGCGGTGACGGCTCCGCTGTCGTCAATCGTGATATTGCCGTTTGCCCTGATGCCATCCGATGCACCCGTGGCGTTGACGTTGCCCGAACCTTTGATAGCGAGATCACCTCCGGCATTGATGGCATCAAACCCAGTGCTCGTGGCGTTGACGGATCCGGCTCCGTCGATGTTGATATTACCCGTGGAGAGGATAGCGTCCTCAGTAGATGTCACGCTGAGCGTGCCGCCCTCGTCGCCTTGGATATTGAGCTCGGCATTCTCGTTAGTGCCATGAGAAACGTTGATGCTTTCGATCCATTCGGCAGTGACGATGTTGGTTCCCGAGTAATTCACGTTGAGCTTGCCTGCGGCCTGGATCTCGCCGCCGTTATAGTTGTTGAGCTTCAAGTCGTCGGCGCCGTCCCACGACCAGGTACCGGCCTCGTCGCTCGCCGCGGTGTTGTACTTGTTGCCGCCGACCTTGACCCATTCCGCTGCGAGCGAGACGCTCGGCATGAGCAGCGAGCTCACCGTGAGCGCGCACACGGCGCCCGCGACGATGCGGCGCGTCACGCGGCGCCAGCTGCCGTGCGCGAGTCCTATGCGACGGCGAACGTCGGGTTCGGCAACATGGGTTCCGGCGGTAGTGTCATTGCGTTTGGGGGTCGTGAACAAGGCTGCCATGGTTGCTCCCGTTCTCATAGGGCCTATACGACTAGATTCAGCGTATCTGCTGGATGTTGCCGGCGGTAGTGCCGTTTGGAGGGCAAAATGGCCAAAATGGGGGAGAAATAGGCCGCACGCCGGCGCAGGGACCGGCGCTAAAAGAAAAGCGCGGGGCCGCATGGCGACTCCGCGCTTTATTGTTCAGCTTTTGCAGCCTTGCTCTTACGCTACGAAGAAGTAGACGAGGAAGGCAAGGGCCGCGATCCACCCGTCCCGTGCGAAAAAGTGTTTACGAGCGCTTGCGGCTCACCACGGCGCCCGCGGCGATGGCGGCTGTTCCCGCAAGGGCGGCTGCCACGATGGCTGCGCTCGAGGCGTCGCCGGTTGCTGCGAGTTTGCCGGCGATCTTGGCTCCCGTGGCTGCAACTGCAACGGTCTTGGTCGTCTTCGTGCCCTCGGACTTGGAACCCTCGGGCTTGGTCTCGCCTGGCTTCTCCTCGGGTTTGATCTCCTCGGGAGGCGCGATGACCGTGCTCTTGGCGACAGCTTCGTTATAGGGGGAGTCGATCACAGCGTCGCCCGTGCCGATGGTTTGACCCACCACGTAGAAGATGCCGTCATCGAGTTCTTCCTTGTTGCGATAGCCAATGATCTTGCCGCCTGTGGGCGTCTGGATGGGAGCGCCTTCGATCTCGATGGTGCCGATTGTCTCGCCGTCCGCGCTCACGGCAAGGGCGAAGATCGCCGCCGTGTCTCCCTCAGCTGTGACCTTACTGCGGACAATCGAGATGGTCGCGGGCGTGATGCCCTCCTTGGTCCGGGCAAAGATGCCGATGTTCACGCCCCTATGCTCGGGAATGACCGCGCCGCTTTGGTCGTTGCTGTAGTGATCGGGGCCGTCGCTACCGGACTCGACATAGCGGGCTATAGCCTTGACAACGGAGTCACTAATGTAGACGTGACCACCCGCTTCGTTGGGGTAGTAGTTTCTGGTGGAGATTGCGGTCGAGAACTGGCCTTCTGCGAACGCATCCACGATCGAGCCGTTCTTGATGACGATGTCGTCCTCGTCGGTGAAGAGGGCGCTGGCTTCATCGTTCCCTGCACTTGCACGGACCGTTACGGTTGCGCCATCGAACGTGATGCCCTTGTAGACATAGATGCCATACCCAACGCCACTTGCGTTGAGGGAAGCGTTCGTGACCGTGAGGCTGTTTTTACCGTCGATGGCGGCGTCTTCCTCGGAGCTTGCCTTGACCTGGCTGCCACCCGAGATCTCGATGTTGCCGTCGGCCCAAATCGCATTGTCTTTGATAGAGCTTGCCTCTACCTTGCCGCCGCCCTTTATGATGAGGTTCTCGTTAGCATCGATACCCTGATCCTCGGTGGCCTTGGCGGTGACGGTTCCGCTGTTGTCGATCGTGATGTTGCCGTCGGCCCTGATGCCATCCGAATCGCCCGTGGCGTTAACGTTTCCCGAGCCCTTGATGGTGACATCGCCCCCGGCATCGATGGCATCGTGCTCGGTGCTCGTGGCGTTGACAGTGCCAGCGCCGTCGATGTTGATGCTGCCGACGGAAGTGATGGCGTCACGAGAAGATGTCACGTTGAGCGTGCTGGACGCGTCGCCCTGAATATTAAGCTCGGCGTTCTCGTTCGCGCCATCCTTAACCTTGATGCCGCGGCCATCGCCGTTAGTGACGATGTTGTTGCCCTCGTAGCTCACGTTGAGCTTGCCCGCTGCCTCGATCGCGCCGGCGTTATAGCCGTTGAGCTTCATGTCGTCGGCGCCGTCCCAGGCCCAGGTGCCGGCCTCGTCGCCTGCTGCAGTGTTGTACTGAGTGCCGCCGACGTTGACCCACTCGGCCGCGAGCGAGACGCTCGGCATGAGCAGCGAGCTCACCGTAAGCGCGCAGGCCAGGCCGCAGACGAGGCGGCGCGTCACGCGGCGCCAGCTGCCGTGTGTGAGCAGCGTGCGACGGCACACGTCGGGCTCGACAAAATGGGCTCCAGAGGTTTTGTCATTGCGCTTGGGGGTCGTGAACAAGGCGGCCATGGTTACTCCCATCCTCATAGGGCCTATGCGATTACGCCCAGCATATCTGCAGGATGTAGCCGGTGGTAGTGCCGTTTGGAGGGCAAAATGTCCAAAACTTGGGAAGCAATACATCGCGCGTCTGTGCGTTGCCTGGCTTTAAAAGCAAAGCGCGGAGCCGCTCGATGCGACTCCGCGCTTTGGTGTTCTGCTTTGGCAGCTTTGCCGTTACGCTACAAAGAAGTAGACGAGGAAGGCAAGGGCTGCGATCCACATGAGCGGCTTGATCTTGGAGGCCTCGCCCTTAAAGAGCGCGACGATCACGTAGGCGATAAAGCCCAGGCCAATGCCGGCAGAGATGGAGTAGGTGAAGGGCACGCCGGCGACAATCATGAACGCCGGGAAACCCTGCGACACGTCGGACCAGTCGATCTCGGAGGCCTCGCTCATCATGAGGTAGCCGACGTAGACCAGAGCACCGCAGGTGGCGGCACTGGAAACGATGGTGACGATGGGGGAGAAGAACGCGGCGAGAATGAACAGCACGCCGGTGGTGACGGAGGTGAGGCCCGTGCGGCCACCGTCGGCAGCGCCAGAGGTGGACTCGACGAAGGTGGTGATGGAGGAGACGCCCATAAAGCCACCGGCAGCAGCGGCCACGGAGTCGACGACCAGGATGGGGCGGATGTCCTCGACATTGCCGTCCTCGGTCAAGAACTCGCCCTGCTTGGCGACGGCCATCGCGGTTCCCATGGTGTCGAAGAAGTCACTCATGAGCAGCGAGAAGGCAACGACGAGCAGCATCGGGTCGGTCAGAACCTTCATGATGGCCATGTTGCCATCGGCGGTGCTGGCAAACGGGGCGCCAAAGGTCGAGAAGTCGAGCGGTGCGATGAGGCCCTCGGGGGCGTGGGTGACGCCCAGCGGGATACCGGCGATAACGGCGACGATGATGCCGATGAGCAGCGAGCCCGGCACGTTGCGGGAAGCCAGGGCAACCGTCACGACGATGGAGATGATGCCGACGATAAAGGTGGGGGAGGCGATGTCGCCCAGGCCGACGAGCGTACCGGCGCCAGCGGTGATGATGCCGGCGTCGCACAGGCCGATCATGGCGATGAACAGGCCCAAGCCAACCGAGATGGCGTGGCGCAGGACCACGGGGATGGCGTCCATAATGGCCTCGCGCAGGCCGCACAGGACGAGCAGCAAGATGACGATACCCTCGAGGAAGATAACGCTCATGGCCACGTGCCAGTCACCGCCGCACATGGTGGTGGCGATGCCCGCGATCATGGCGTTGATGCCCAGGCCCGAAGCGCAGGCGAGCGGGCGGTTGGCGAAGATGCCCATGCAGATGGTCATGATGCCGGCGCCCAGGCAAGTGGCGCAGGCGAGCGCTCCCGCATCGATGCCGGCGCCCGAGAGCACCGCGGGGTTGACGGCAATGATGTAGGCCATTGCCAGGAACGTTGTCAGTCCAGCGCGAAGTTCGGTCCCGATTGTGGACTTGCGCTCGCTGACGTGAAATAGTTCGTCCATGCATACCCTTTCCTTGTTCGGCCCCGAGTTTAGGCCGATTGACACGAACTCACTCACTATATCGCCTTCGCAACCTTGCTGTTCCTCACATGTTGATGTTCGGCGCTTTGTAGCGGACGGGCGGTATTTTCCGTATGAAAATGTGTGGGTACCGTATACTTAAGCAGTTACAACGACCCCTATGGAGGAACGTATGATTAAAGAGCTCTGCCACGACGAGGCTATTCTGTCCCAGCGTTGCGAGGTCGCGACCGTCGAGGACGAGTCGGTGGCACAGGACCTGATCGATACCATCAAGTCGCTCGACGATGCCGGCTGCCTTGCCGCCAACCAGATCGGCATCACCAAGAAGGTCTGCGTCTACCTGGACGATGCCGGCGAGCCCCATGTGCTCTACAACCCCCGTCTGGTGTTTGGCCTGGGCGCCAGCAAGATGGAGGAGAGCTGCCTGACGCACGAGGAGGTCACCAAGTCCACGCGCTATATCAAGTGCAAGGTCGCTTATGACGTGATCGTCGACGGCAAGATGCGCGAGCGCAAGCAGGACTTTGTGGGCTTCGAGGCTCAAATGATTCAACACATGATTGATCACTGCTTAGGCAAACTCGTCTAGAGCGGTTCAATTGGGGACCGAATTTGCGGTCTTTGAGCCCGGGTATGACGTTGTTGTCATGTCCGGGCTTTTGTGTTTAGCGCCTTTTTGTTTGGTGACAATGAACTTAGCGAGAACGTGAAGCTAGGAGGCGCTATGTGTACGAGTATTCGATTTACCGATAATTCTGGCCACATGTATCTGGGCCGCAACCTCGACTGGAGCTTTGACTACGGTCAGCAGGTTCGCGTGATGCCGCGCGGGTTTCACATTCCGTATTCGTTTATCGACGACGCGACAGCGGCACACGCGGTGATCGGTATGTGCATCGATTACAAGAACTATCCCATGTTTTTCGATTGCGGTAACGATGCGGGTCTGGCTGTGGCGGGGCTCAACTTTCCCGGCTATGCCGAGTATGCCCAGGGCCCTGTCGACGGCAAGACCAATATCGCGGCCTATGAGTTTCCCTTGTGGGTGGCAGCGACGTTCTCGACGGTCGATGAGGTCGAGGCCGCGCTGCGCGACACGGTGATTGTCGCCAAATCTGCCGGAGAGGGGCTGGGCGTGTCGCTGCTCCATTGGATTATCGGCGACAGCCAGCGCAGCATCGTGGTCGAGATGATGGCTGACGGCCTGCATGTATACGACGATCCGGTCGACACCCTTGCCAATCAGCCGACCTTCCCGTGGCATATGGAAAACCTACGCACCTATATCACCGCCACAAGCGATTTTCCGCAAACGGCGACGTGGCGTGGCGCCGAGCTTAAGCCCTATGGAGCCGGTGCCGGCATGCGCGGCATTCCGGGCGATTGTTATTCGCCGAGCCGTTTTGTAAAGGCGGCGTACCTCAATGCCAATTACCCGCAAAAGGAGAGCGAGACCGAAAACGTCGTTCGCATGTTCCGCTCGCTCGAGGGCGTGGTGATGATCGAGGGAGCGTCCAGGATGGGCGATGGCAAGTTCGAGAAGACTATCTACACCGGATGCTTTAGCGCGCGCACGGGCAATTATTACTACGCGATGTATGGGGATCCGTCGATTCGCTACGTGAGCCTGATGGATGCCGAGGGCGCGAGCCCCGATAGGCTCGTGGTTCCCGAGCCGCGCCGTTCGTAGCCGATAGCTTTACTGCAATGCAAAACGGTCCCGCATCTCCCATGAGATGCGGGACCGTTGTCGTCAATGGCTGGTGGCGTGTTAGAAGTTGGCGTCGTTGAGCTGGGTGCTTTCGAGTCCGTCGAGTTGCTGTTGCTCGGGCGTATCGGCGACGCTCTCGAGCAACTCGGTGGGATCGACGTTCATACTCTTGCCGGCTTCGTTGCCGTTGACCAGGTCGTCCGAGAAGATGTCGACTTCCATTTCCTCGGCCTCTTCGATCAGGATCTCGAGCGGCACCTGGGTGCGAATGAGTTTGACTGCCGGACGCATGCGGGCAAAGAGCGGTACGTACTCAATGATGATGGCCGAGTTCTCGAGACCATACCAACGTGCCGGGCTTCCGCAGGCGCGGCGGACGGCGTACTTGATGGCCATGACGCGATGGTCGTTGCGGTTGATGTCCGTTTCGGGGGCAAGCATCTTGCGCAGCATGCAAAAACGGAAGTCGCCCACGTTGCCGCGTGTCTCGTAGATAGAGTAGGTGTGATGCTGCGGCGGCAACTCACCCGATGCCATCAGGTCGCCAACGATCTGGCGCAGGTAGGCGTTGATGCGCTGATTGACCTTAAAGCCCAGGTCCAAGCGCACCCGGAACAGGAAGTCTGTGCCAAAGGTCTCAACGGAATATTCGTGCGTATAGGGCTCGTCGGTAACGTGCACGTTGATGAACCAATATGCCTTGGCGCGCTTGGGGTGCTTGTCCAGGATGGAATAAAGCACGTCGCGGTCGAGCGTGAGCGGGTCGGGGCTGTTGGTGAGAAATACCAGATTGTCGGCGAGCACGGGATAGGTCTCGTCGTTGCGCAGGCGGTTGAGCTGATCGATGTACTTGGAGACGGGCAGCAGGATCGTCTGCGTGCGCTCGATGGCGGTGCCGCGGCGCCACACATACATAAGGCCGAACAGCAGCGCGGCCAGGAAGATCATGACGTAGCCGCCGTCAAAGAACATAGTGAGGCACGAAGCGAAGAAGCACAGCTCAATGGCACCAAAGAGCAGGGCGAAGACGCAGGCACCCAGCTTGTGCTTGAGGATGCCGGCGATATAGCTCGTCAGCAGTGTGGTGGTCATGAGCATGGTCACGGTGATGGCGAGGCCATAGGCGCTTTCCATGCGCTCAGAGTTTTGGAATAGCAGCACGATGAAGATGCAGCCGACCCACATGATGTTGTTGACGAGCGGAATATAGAGCTGGCCCTTGGTGTCGCTGGGGTAGTGGATGCGCAGGTGCGGCATAAGGTTGAGACGCGTGGCCTCGGATACCAGCGAGAACGAGCCGGTGATGAGCGCCTGCGAGGCGATGATGGCCGCCACGGCCGAAAGCACGATGGCAAAGGGGCGCAGGGGCTCGGGGAGCATCATATAGAACGGGTTGACGATATCCATCGCGAGCATCTGGGGGTTGGAATTATTGGCGAGCAGCCAAGCCCCCTGGCCCAGGTAGTTGAGGATAAGCGCCGCCTTAACAAACGGCCAGGATGCATAGATGTTTGCCTTGCCAACGTGGCCCATGTCCGAGTAGAGCGCCTCGGCGCCGGTCGTCGACAGGAATACGAAGCCGAGCACCATGATGCCCGAGTGGTTGATGGGCGAGAACAGGAACATGATGCCGCGGATGGGGTTGAGCGCGCGTAGGATGGACAGGTTGCCGAGCATGTTGAACAGGCCGGCGCCTGCCAGGAACAGGAACCACAGCGTCATGAGCGGGCCGAACAGCTTGCCGATCGACGAGGTGCCGGCGCGCTGCATGGCAAACAGGCCGCAGATAATGATGATAGTGATGATGATCACATTGGTCTGGCCGTCGCCCAAAAGCGCATGGCCCCATTCGATGGTGCGCAGGCCCTCAATGGCTGTGGTGACCGTGACCGCGGGGGTGAGGATGCCGTCGGCAAGCAGTGCCGCACCGCCGATCATGGCGGGCAGAATCAGCCATGGTGCCACCTTGCGCACGAGGCTGAACAGGGCGAAGATGCCGCCTTCGTTGTGGTTATCGGCCTTCATGGCGATTACCACGTACTTGACCGTGGTCACGAGCGTCATGGTCCAGATAACGAGCGAGAGCGCGCCCAAGATCATGTCCTCGCTAACGGTACCGATGCCGCCGTTGTTGGCGACAATTGATTTCATGGTATACATGGGGCTCGTGCCGATGTCGCCATAGACGACGCCGAGCGTTACGAGCAGCATGCCAGCGGAGAGGGGGATGGCGCCATGTCCGCCTTGACTACGCTGGTCTTGGAGGCTTGCCTCCAGCTTGTTGTGTGCCACGTGGACTCCCTTGGACATCTGGCCTCTGCCACGAGCAGTAGACCTTTATGCCATCTTTATACATATAAGAGCAGTTTGGCACATCGGGGTGTTTTAGACAATAATCCCCATCTGGGGATTATTCATATACGCAGGTAGTATTTCAGAGCAGGGGCTATTAAGCACGTGCTGTCTGGGCGATGCTAGCCTTGGCGTTTGCGCGTTTGCCGGCGAGTTCGCAAAAAATCGCGCCGCCGATGATAAGCGCGGCGCCCATCAGGCGGACCGGTGTTATGGCTTCGCCCAAAAGGACGGCCGAGAACACGACGGCCGAAAGCGGCTCAAGGTAGCCGACGACGGCGACGGTCTGCACGGGCAGTTTGGCGACGGCGCTAAAGTAGAGCAGGCAAAGGTTTGCGTTATTTATGGTCTAATTCTTGCAAACCATTTAGAAACACTTAC
>CAUEPS010000001.1 GCA_959019775.1 uncultured Collinsella sp. | reverse complement strand
GTCTGCTGGGCGCCCTTGGCGTCGGTGCCGACGACGGAGCACGTGGCCGAGACCTGAGCGACAGGCGCGGGGTCGCCGTACTTCGAGTAGCACCAGACGACGGAGTCGCCGTCCTTGAGCGTGTAGCCGCCCGCGCCGACCTCGGAGGCGCTGCCGTTGACGAACAGCTGCCAGTACGCGCCGGTCGCCGAGTCGTAGCCGAGCTTGCGGTCCTTATCGAAAGGCGACGTGATCGTGTTGAGCGCCCAGCCCCAGGGGCCGTTGGGGTCGTAGTCGGCCTTGAGGCCGGCCCGCTTGAAGAGCTGCTCGGAGAGGTCGGCCGCGGTCGAGCCCTCCTTCAGCGTGATCTGCTGGGCGGCGGCCCAGGTCTGCTGGGCGCCCTTGGCGTCGGTGCCGACGACGGAGCACGTGGCCGAGACCTCTTGGCTTGCGGCTTCGGTAGGCTGAGATTCAGCCTCATCGGAAGCGGCTGCAACGCTTTTGACGTTCTGTTCGGATGAATCCGGCGAAGTAGTAGAAGCCTCGACTGCGGCAGAATCGTCCGACGCTACGCCGTTACTATCTGCGTCATTCGTCGAAGTGTCATCGTTGGCCGACGCATCGCTCGCGTTAGAGCCGGTTTCAGAAACGACACCGTCGGCAGCACCGTCCGCGGCCCCCGCGCCCTCACTCAACGTCGCAGCCTGAGCCACAGCCTCGGCAATGCCCTCGGCGCCCTCGGCCCACAGCTGAGCCGGTGTGGTGCTAAAGGCCATCGCGAAGGCCAGGAATGCCACCAGGCCGCGCTTGGCTACACCGCGTGCAATCGCGCCACGGAGATGCAACGAGGCGCGCTCACGCTCGTCCTCAAACATATCCATTTGTCCCCCATTGTCTGCACTTGGAGCATTGCCCAGCGGCTGCACCACGTCATCGCGAACATTGCGCTCGAGTACCCCCATCGGGGTCCCCCTTCCCTCCAGAGCCCAACTCGTACCGGCAGCATGCGTCACGGTCGCGTGCAAGATGGGAGGCGATCCGACTTAACCTTACCGACCCGGGCGCGCCGTCCGATCTGCGACGTGACCATCCCGGGCCAAGAGGAATTACGGTTACTGGTACAGCCGGGGACTTGCACCCCGATTCTCCCAAACGCGCAGGAAAACCGCGCATTCGTGCGTCTCCGCACCACCATCTAGGCCATCGATTATTACTGTCAGTATGGTAGCACGCAAAAGGGCCCCGCACACAGGCGAAGCCCAAGGTAAAAGCTATGGTTTGCGATAGGAAGGACTGTCGTCGGACCTTGCAAGAACAGCCCGTTTCAAAACTATGCCGGATTACGGGGCTGATTCAGCACTTCGCAACCATATCAACCATTTTCAAAAACCAACGACTCATCTACCTGCGGTTTTAAAAGCACGGATTCCGGCATGGTCGAGGTTCGGCACTCCAGCCCCGTAAACCGGCATAGTTTTGTTCGGACCAGCCCACGCCGGCGCGACGCAAGGCAAAATGATCCGTTTTATTCTGCCCCCCAGGGGTCATTACCGCTTGCCGCCGTGGCTGTTGCGCCAGATCTCGCGGCCCAGCATCAGCGCCAGCACCAGCGCGCTCACGTAGCCCATAAAGCCAATGACCGGGATACCAAACACAACCGGCTCGATGCGCGCGTAGTACACCACCGACGAACCGATAAACAGACCAGCGATCACAATTGCCATCGACATGCGGTCGATAATTCCACCCAGCTGTCGCAGCGCCTTATCGCTGCTCATGATCTGCGTGTTTACCTTAAGCTGACCGCGCGTGAGCATGCGCGACGCCAAGCCCAGATACTCGGCCGCCTCGAGCGAGCCTTTTGCCGCGCGATAGCTACTCGCGGCAAGATCGCGCCCCATTTCGCGGACGCGTGCATAGGCGCTCTTCTCGTTTTTGATGTGCGTTTGGATGATCTGGATCATGTTGACGTTGGGCATGTACTCGGTCAGCAGACCCTCAAGCGTCACCATGCCGCGGGCGAACATCGTCACCACGCTCGGCAGCTCAACGTCGTTTTTGCGCGCCAGGTTTAGCAGCGAGGTCAAAAACTCGCCGATATCAAGATCCTTAAGGTCAAGGCCCGCAAAGTCGGCGACGATAAAGTCCAAGTCGGACAAAAAGGCCGAATGGTCGAGCTCGGCCGAGTCGCCGCGTGTCACGGCAAAGCGCATAAGCGAATCTTTGAGCTTGGGCACGTCGCCCTCGGCCACGGCAAAGATCATATCCTTGACGATACCGCGGTCGCGGCTCGACATACGCCCGACCATGCCCAGGTCGATAAAGTAGACGATGCCGTCCTTGAGGATGATGTTTCCCGCATGCGGGTCGGCATGGAAAAAGCCGTCATCGAGCACCTGCGTCGAGTAGTCCTCGACAATCGCCGAGCCGATCTTTTCCAGGTCATAGCCCTCGGCCACCAGGCGCTCGGGATCGGCAATCGAGATGCCGTCAATGTAGTCCATGACCACGACATGCTCGGTGCAAAGGTCCAGGTAGGATTTGGGACACGACACGTCATGGACGCTCTTATGGAACTCAAAGAAATCGTTGAGGTTTTTGGCCTCGGCCAAAAAGTTGGTCTCCTCGCGAAACGAGGCCCACAGCTCCTCGACGACGGCATGTAAGTCAACAAACTGGTCTGTGTTGACGAACTTGGAAACGATGCGCACCACCGAACGGATGATGTCGATGTCCTGCGCCATAACCTGCTGCGCGCCGGGGCGCTGTACCTTAACGGCCACGTCCTCGCCGGTCACCAAGCGGGCACGGTGCACCTGCGCGAGCGACGCGCTTCCGAGCGGGTTGGGGTCGATTGCGTCGAACATCTGCCCCAGGCGCTGGCCGTACTCCTCTTCCAGACAGCGGAGCACTACCTCATACGGCACCGGCTCTACGTCGGAGCGCAGGCGGCGCAGCTCATCGCAAAACCGCTGCGGCAAGATCTCGGACCGGTTGGCCAGAATCTGCCCCATTTTAACGAACATGGGGCCGAGCTCTTCGAGCAGACGACGCAGGCGCACCGGCGTGAGGTTGTCCCATACGCGGTACTTTTTGATCAGGCGAACGATCTGCCCAATGCGCTCACGACGACCTGCCGGCGTGAGCTGGTATTCCTCGTCCGGGGCCATCGCGTCAGGCTCCTCGGGGACCATATCGACAGCGCGCGGCTTCTTGCGAGCGCCCGAGACGGCGGCCTCAACCTCATCGACAACCGCCGTCTCGTCACCCAAGGGATCTAGATTGTTGTAATCGGTGGTGGAATCTGCCATCTGCGCTGCTACTCGGCCTCTTCGGTGTCCTCTGCATCGTCGGGCTCAACAGACTCGACGGGCACCGAGGTCACGTTGTCCTCGACCGAATCGACGATGTCGCGCACATGGGCCAGGAAGGCCGTGCGCTCGGGAGCGGTCATAACGCGGACGCGGGCCAGGATGAGCTCGTCGAGCACGCGCTGTGCCGCAGTCTCGCCCTGCATGCCCAGGCGCTCGGTCAGGTCGGAGATGGTACCACCCGCCTGCTCGAACATGTCGGACACGCTGCGGGCGATATCGGGGGCACCGGCGTCCTTGCGGACCTGCTCGCCCTTAGTATTGAGGTCGTCAAGGACCTTCTTGCCGCCCTCGACGGCAACGGCGGCGGCGCCGAAGCCCACGTTGATGGCACCGTTAACAAGCTGATCGAATTTCATAACCATGGTTGGCTCCAATCGTGAACAACTGCATTGGCCTTCTTGTACCCAAGATTGGGTGAACGACACAAAATCGTTTGTCGCCAAGATAGAAATCGAGCGGGGCAAAGCCTTTGACGGCGTTTGCCCCGCTCGCTCGTTGCAATGTGGCTTTTACCTTACGTTGTCGTTCATCGCGAAGGAGTTCCTCATGGCACAGCTCGTGGTGTAGAGCACCTTGCCCAACAGAGCATCGGTCTCCACGCGTACGAGCTCGGCAAAGGCCTCGTTGGCGCGGGCGAGCTCGGCAGGCACCTCGGCCTCGGGCAGCGCGGCTGCGGCAGCGTCAACGTCGTGAATCTGCTTGTGGCCCATGCCGCCGACCTTCTCCTGATAGTCCTCGACCGCACGACCGCACTCATGGAAGCGAACATCGGCCAAGGCACCGATCAGGCGATTTGCCCAATAGAAATTCTCGGACGTCACGCGAGCCTGCGTGTCGGCATAGTACTCGGGCATGGTCTCGACGTTGGCATACAGCGGCACGAGCGCGTTAAACGAGTTGGAGCCAAACGCCATCCACTGCACGGCGCGATACGCCGGCTGCGCATAGGGGCGCAGCTGCAGCACGGCAAGCTGGCTGTTGCGGTTGATACCGATGGGACGATAGGCGCCGCGTGTGGCGGGCGTGCCCTTGCTGCCGTAGCAGTCGTACTCCGTACCCTGGTAATGGCTCGAAAGCACGTACTTGATGTCCTCGATGGTCACCTTGCGCTCGGGCACGCGGCTCCAGGGGATGTCGTCGCTCTCGGGCGTGTAGTCGGCCTCGGGACCGTCCCACACATCGCTGGGGTTGAGGCAGCGCTGCATGTACCAGGCGCGCGGCGTGTTGTAAACATGGTCGCTGTCGCTGTGCGAGCCAAAGGCCTCGCGCGGATTAAAGACCGTCGCCGGACCGTCGCCCTCGACGCCCAGCGTCAGGTCCAGATGCCAATCGGCCATCCAGGTGCGCAGGTCGGCTGAGCACATGTGGTCGACCTGGGCGCCCTCGGCGTCGTCCAGGTCAAAGCTATCGATACCCAGCTGGTTGGGCATGGTCACATAGGCATCGTCGGGCACGCGCTTGGCGATCCAGTGGTGGCCGCCGATGGTCTCGAGCCACCAGATCTCGTCCACGTCACTAAAGGCGATGCCGTTGTTCTCGTAGGTGCCGTAACGCTCGAGCAGGTCGCCCAGAATGCGCACACCGTCGCGGGCGGACTTGGCATACGGCAGCACCAGGGTCACCATGTCCTCCTCACCCAGACCGCCGGGCTGTGCCGGAACATAGCCGTCCTCGCCCTCGTTGCCCTTGGCGGGCACGTAGTCGACAAGCGGATCGGCGCCGCGGACGCGCTCGTTGGTGGTGAGCGTCTCGGTTGCGGACATGCCAACATTGAGCTCGTTGAAACCGGCCTCGGCCCAAATGCCGTGACCGGGAACGACGTCGGGGACGCTCGTGTAGCGCATGGGGTTGTCGGGCAGCTCAATGGTCAGGTGGCTCAGGACACTCGTGTAGACACGCGGCTGCTCGTCGGGGTGTACCACGCGCATGCGCTTGGGCTCAAACACCCCGTTGGACGAGTCCTCATTGCGGGCGACAAGCGTCGACCCGTCGTAGCTCGCGTTCTTACCAACCAAAATCGTTGTGCACGGCATGCGCATCCTCCTTGAGCGAAGAAATTAAATGGCAACAGTGTATCGCTTTGGCTCAAAAAGGGCGAAGCCACAGCTCCGGCAACCCCTGTGGTCAAAAAATGCCAAATATGAGTACTGTCACCAATTTAGTAACAGCAATTTCTCTGAACAAAGGTGTCGATAATCTACATTTGTTCAAAAGCTGGACAATGTAATTCCTCATAGGTCCAATAAAATAGGCTCTCTATCGATAATAAATATCGTTAGAGAGCCAAATTAACCTAAAATATATATGACTATCTTGGCAACAGTACTCATATTTGGCATTTTTTGTCCACGGAGTATGGAACTAACCCCTCAAACGGCCCAAAACGCCTATTTCGATGCGCGCTCGGCCGCTTCGATCACGTGTTTAACGAGGATCGCCGTCGTCACAGCTCCCACGCCGCCCGGCACGGGCGTGATGGTGTCAACAACCGGCTCTGCAGCATCAAAATCAACGTCCCCGACCAACTTGCCAGCCGCCTCGTCCCAATTAATGCCAACATCGATAATCGTCTGGCCCTCGCGAACCGCGTCCACACCAATCGTGCGCGCGCGTCCAACGGCCGCAACCACAATATCAGCCGCACGGCACTCGGCAGCCAAGTCGCGCGTATGCGTATGGCACGTCGTCACTGTGGCATTGCGAGCCGTAAGCATGGCGGCGACGGGACGGCCAATCACCAGCGACCGACCGACGACCGCGACTTTGGCACCGTCCAGCTCAACGCCGTAATGGTCCAGCAACGATAGCACTGCCTCGGCCGTGCAGGGAGCAAAGCCCTCGCCTCGCCCCGAAAGCGTGGTAAGCAGCGAGGCCGGCGTCATGGAGTCAACATCCTTGGCAGGATTGAGTGCCGCGGCAACTGCATCCTCGTCAAGCCCAGCGGGCAACGGACGAAACATCAGGCAGCCATGAACAGCGGGGTCGGCATTGATGTCCTCGATGGCCGCCAACAGCTCGTCCTGCGAAACATCGGAGGGAAGCAATACGCGGCGAGCCTCAATGCCAACCTTCTCGCAGCGCTTGAGTGCACCGCGCTCGTAGGACAGGTCGTCCTCGCGCTCGCCTACACGGACAATGGCCAGCGTCGGGACGATGCCCTGTTCGCGCAGTGCGGCGCAGCGAGCAGCGAGCTCCTCGGTCAAAGCACGGGCAACGGGAGCACCCTTGAGTAGCTCGGCCATGGCTATCCCCTCTTCCTTGCGGCATCGGCAGCACGACGCGCCAGCGCATCGGCGCGCGGCAGCCACGTATCCAGCAGCTCATCGCACGCCGCCTCGAGCTCCTCGGCGCGGGCACGATCCTTCATAGACGTGGTGTTCGCAAAGAGCGTCAAGCTCGCGCCCTGCATGGCCGCGCGGCAAAACACGGCACCGCACGCCACGTCGGACAGCAACTGGCGCGAGCCCTTATCGGCCATGTCCTCGAGCAGCGCCAGCGCACGACCGCACGCATCCATAATACGGTACGGCGGCATGGCTGCCACGTGCAGCGCATCCTGAATCGCAGCCGGTCGAGCCGGGTCATCACGAGGAATACCGTATGCCGCAGACACCTGGCCGTACGCATGAACGTCCTCGGCAACTAGACCTACAAGTTCCTGCGCCAACTCATCCGCCTGGGCAAATGCACGCGTCAGATCGTCCGCGCGATCGGCAAGCGCGGGATTGGTCGCGCCATAGCGAGCAACCATCCCGCACAGCGAGGCACCCAGCGCACCCACAAAGGCACTCGCGCTACCGCCGCCGGGAACCGGCTCGCGTGCAGCCAACGCCTCGGCAAAACCGCGACAGGTTTTATCCATCATCTCTTGGCTCATCGAAACACCTCTGCCCACCGCGCCGGCCACCACGGACCGTGCGCATAATAAAAAATGGGACAACGACGCCAGGAAGCGGTTGTCCCATTCATCGGTTTTATTGAAGCCCAGTCTAACCCATAAGACAAAGGCTGTCAGGAGCTCTGGCTATCGGTGTTTCCGATTGCCGGCTATAGGCACGGGCGCCTAGTCCACCTGGAACGTCGGCAGCAGCGTGTCGATAATCTTCGACCCCATGTCGCGGTTTGCAGTCGAGTACTCCAAATGCGCCGTGGCAATCGTCGAATCCGTGACGATCGTCTTTTCGTAAATGATCGTATCGCCCTCGCGCCACGAGACCACGTACCAGTTGTCGCCCTCTGCGGTATAGAGGTCGGCCTTGCCCGAGGTGTCCGCGTCGACGAACATCTCGTGTGCGGTTTCTTCGTTAATGTTGACGTAGCCAAACAGGTTGATCACAAAACCCGTCTCCGGATCCTTATACCTGGCGCCACTGCCGCTGGGAGTATCTTCCATCTCAAAGCGATTGGGAATCGACATGCTATAAGGATGCATGTCGTTCGTGTACGTATACACGTCGGTTAGGTAATCGTCCGAATCGCCCGAACCGTAGCATGCCGACTCGTCCTCGGGAACGGCCTCGTCATCCGACGACGAAGACTCCTTGGCCTTGGACTTGTCGCTCTTCTTCTTGGCAGAAGAATCTTTCTCGTCCGAAGACCCGGTATCGATCACCGAGATTTGCGTGTCAGAGCTCTTGGACCCGTTGAGCATCGTGAGCGCAAACACCGTGCCACCCCCGAGGAGTACCACGGCGGCACACGCCACCGCGATAATGACCGGCGCCTTGCTCTTGGGCTTTTGAGGTGCAGGCGCGACCGACGGCATCGACTGGGTCAGGCCCGGACCGGCCGTGGGCGCAGAAGTCGGAGCAGCAGCCGCAGGCGTCGACGCGGAGCCACCCGCAAGCGACGCCCCGCAATGCGTGCAAAACGTCGATCCATCGGGAACTTGCTGTCCGCATTTTTGACAGAACATCGTTCGACCTTTCGTGGTTTAGCTTTTGTCACAGCCAAGTCTATACGCCCCCACCCAGGGCGCTGTTGCGCAACATGAAAAAGCCGATGCCGAGCCGTACCGTCCCATGCGCCTGCCCCAAACATGGGACACATGGCCCACCTTTCGAGACTCCCGGGAAGCACAAGCTGGGGCATATCTATAAGTAAGGAACCCGTTGGGGCACGGCCACTCAACGGCCGAAAACTAAGAACGGAGGTATCGCCGCACCACACACAACGACATCCGCCACGCTTGCGAATAGCAACATACACCAACGGCTCCAACAACCCGCGGCGCCGTGATGTCACCGACAGACAAGGAGGACGCCACCATGAAGAACAAGACCCTATCGATTCTTTCCCTTTGCATCGCCCTCTTTGCCGCACTCGCCCTTGTGGGCTGCGGCGGAAGTGCATCAAGCGGAGGCGGGGGCAGCACCTCAAAGAGCGAAGGCAAGGAAAAGGCTCCCGTCGCCAAGAAGACCGACTTTATCTGGTTTAAGGTCGAGATGCCCGAGAGCGTTGGCGTAAGCGACTCCGCTGGCAAGAATGCCGACAGGGTCCAGCTCACCTTCCCCGAAGACGAGAACGGTTCGGCCGATCGCTTTATCCCCGTTTGGAAAAAAGCGCTGACGGCAGAGGAATCCCACGCCGACCAGGCAGAAAAGAAAGGTGATACGTTCCAGTGGAAGGATGGCGGGTCCGTCGAGTATAACGGCAGGACGTGGCTCATCGGAACGTACGAGGACAACAGCGGCGTCTCAACCCTCCTCTTTACCGACGTTGAGCCGGGAAGCGTCTACGTCCTCATCTCGAACTTCGATCTGCATAAGAAAGAAGCCGAGGCGCTCCTCAACTCCATCGAGTTTCCCGATGACATGGCGAAGGCAGTTGCCGAGGCACGCGAAGTCGAGATTTCGAGCATCGAGATCAAGCATTAGGGGCTCGCACGCAGCATCGCATGCGCAGTCATTAAATAATCGGACGCCCAGCCAGGGGAGGATCGGATCGGCCGGCCCTCCCCTCTTTTACGCCCGAGCATATTGCCACTTGTCGGCGCAAATCAGGCCCTCAGAATGGGACACATGGCCCACCTGAACGAGCCGCTCGCGCGTACAGTAAAGGCAGGTAATCCATGGGCGGTTACAGATCGAGGAGGACACGACCATGAAAAAGAAGGGCTTTGCGATTCTCACCCTCTGCATCAGTCTTTTTGCCGCAGTTGCCCTGGTGGGTTGCGGTGGCAGCGGCGGCGCTACCGGCAGTGGCGGTGGCGGCGGTGCGGAAAAGCCAGCCGTGGATATGAGAACCGACTTCATCTGGTTTAAGGTCGAGGTCCCCGAGGGCGTCGAGATCACCGACGTCGCAGGCGACACCGCCGACAGGGCCCAGTTTAAGTTCACAGAGAGCGAGCACGCCAGCGACCGCTTCATCCCCGTCTTCGATCCTGACAAGAATGCCGACGAGCTGTTCGACTACGAGGCAAAGTGGAATGCCAGCTTTGAGTGGACCGAGAACGACCCCGTCAAGTACAACGGCAAGACTTGGCGCAACGCTTCCTATACACACTCGGGCGGCGTGACGACTGAGTACTTCACCGAAGCAGGCGGCGGCAGCGTCTACGTGCGCATCGACAACGTCGAGGAGCACAAGGATGCCGTCGAAACCATGATGAAGTCTCTGGAATTTGCCGATGACATCGCCAAGGCCAAGACCGAGGCCATGGACGTCAAGCTCGAGGATATCGAGATTAAGCGCTAAAGCTCCAACGGCATGCAGCGGCGCCGTTTTAGCTCAGCCGGGATGCAAGGCGCGACTCCCTGCATCCCGGTTTTTTGCGTTCGAAAGCGCCCGGTCACATCACCATATTGAGAACGTTCACAAATTCCTGAGCCTGGGAGTGACTGCTCAGCCTGTAGGAACAGGCGGTCAGCAACCTATTACGGAGGAACACGCGCTTACCCTTGACCCCGTTGACACCCGTAATGTCCTTGAGGTAGACGATCTTGGTATGGGTACCGAAGAAGTCGTTCTTCACGACCGCCTCGATACGATTGGGATAGATGCTTATTCCCTTGAAAACGCCGGCACCCTTATCGTGAAACAGCAACGTGTTGTTATCCACGCGCGCCACCCCCATGGAGTTCGATAAAACCATCTCTATGACCACATTTTAGCCACCGCAAACCCTTTTCGCGGTCGTGCGCAGAGCACCAAATCGTGTCCGCACGAGGCTTTAAACTAGAGACAATAAAGGTGTTCGATGCGCTTGGTGGGCTCTTAGGATGTTCCTCAAATCGCCGGCATCGGAGGAGGTCTTACATGGTTTACGTATGGGAATTCGAGTTCTTTGATTCGGACGGCATTGTCGATGCTGTGCCATGTGACTCGCTGGGCGGAGGAGGAACGTTCGGATCCGACCTAAACGACGCCGTCGAAAGCGCCGCCGATTTTCTCGCATGTATGGTCGACGATCACCTTATGGGCGGCGTCGATCTTCCCGCGCCGGACTTTGGATACCAGCCACAACACGGCGGCAAGATTATCGCCGTGGCCGTCAGCCGCGAGCTCGGCGACATCCCCGCCGTCACCGCAGCGGATGCCGCACGTATGCTCGGTGTTAGCTCAGCACGGGTATCGCAACTGATAAATGCAGGAATGTTGGATTCATGGAAGGACGGCGCCAAGCGCATGGTGTCCAAAGCTTCCATCGAGGCACGACTCGCCGACGCACCAAAGGCAGGGCGCCCAAAAGAGGTCCCTATTGCTGTATAAAGCAATAGCGTTGCGGGTTTTTTCATTTGTCAGATTAGCTGACAAGCTCTCCCAATTCGGAACTCACTGCGTTCCGAATTGGGCTGGACACATTGCCGCAGGTAGCTGCGCATCCTCAATCCAAAGTACGAGAGGTGTTTCCCATGGCAGACAGACCGAAAACAACACTGCGCGACTGCATCTATGGGCTCGCCGTCGGCGACGCGCTGGGCGTTCCCTACGAGTTCAGACCTCGTGGCGCGTTCGAATGCACCGACATGATCGGCTACGGCACGCATGGGCAGCCCGCCGGCACCTGGAGCGATGACACGTCCATGACGCTTGCTACCTGCGACTCGATTAGGGAGCTTGGGCACATCGACACCGCAGACATGCGCGACAAGTTCGTAGGCTGGATTGCCCGTGGCGAGTATACGATCGACGGCGTTTTCGATTACGGCGGCACGACTGCTCGCGCCCTGCACACCGGCAAAGGTGGCTCCGGCGAACGCGACAACGGCAACGGTTCGCTCATGCGCATCTCGCCCTTGGCGTTCACCGATGCAACGGACAACGAGATCCGCGAGGTCTCTGCGATCACGCACGCCCACAGAACGTCGACCGACGCATGCATCATATTTGTCGAGCTGATGAGGGATGTGATGAACGGCGCGCTCCCCTCGTGGGCACTGCGGCTGAAAGGCGTGTCTGAGCAGGAAATCAAGTCAGGTGGCTTCGTGCGCGACACGCTTGAGGCAGCCACCTGGTGCTTCATCAACACTAACAGCTACGAAGAATGCGTACTTGCCGCCGTCAACCTGGGCGACGACACCGACACCACCGCAGCCGTCGCAGGTGTGCTCGCAGGCACGGCCTACGGTATCGACGCAATTCCACGGGAGTGGATCGACACCCTACGCGGAAAAGAGCTGATTGAGCAGTGCCTGTTTTAAACGGAGTCCATGCTAGAGACAGACAAGGAGGAATCATGGAAGGGAAGATCGCGAATACCGATGAGTTCCAAGTGGACGAGCACGAGATTCCGCTACTCCCAGCAGGGCTGAAGGAGGAAGGAGACCTCTATATCCTCCCCGACGGGCGTTATCTTCCCTGCGGAGTCTACAAGACCGCGGACGGCGACTTGCTCCTTTATGAGCCATCCGAACTTAGTTTCTTCGGGCAGATGACTAGCCAATTCAAAGAGCGCTAGAGGTTTGATTGCCCGTTAGATCGACACTGTTCCAAACCATGAGATTGGTGGAGAAAGGGGTCATAGAAAGGGGCCGGTTGCAGCCGGCCCCTTAGACATTAGCACCTGCGTTGCCCGCGCTTACAAAGTTGACCGACTGAGGAGCGGGTTCCGCGGCACACCTTGATTTTACCCGGTGGGGCGGCCCTTTTGCAGCCGTCCCACCGTTTATTTAGATCTACTACAACGGACAGCTCGCACTACCGCGCACTGTCCCGTACCACCCCCCCCTACTTACCAAAGATCGCGCCGAACAGGCCCTTGCGTTTGGGCTTCTCCTCTCGGTAGGATCCCTCGGCTGCTGCTGCCACCTGCCGCGGCTGCTCGCCGCCTCCCCGGCGTACGATCTGGTATAGGAACGGCGATTTAACGTATTTGACCTCGATGGGCGTGGCGTGCACGGTGCTTTCGCTCGACAGCATCACGTTGGGATTGAGCGGTGCCACCACATGCGTCTCGCGCTTGTCGCTAAACACCACCGCGGCCGCGCGACCCGTCTGGCCGTTCACGGCGATGCGCACTTGCTCGCCGTCGCGGCTATCCGACGCCGGGCGATCGACAAAGTAGACCGGCACCATCACCAGGCCGTCCTTATGCTTGCGGGCCTTGCGCGCCCAGGCGCGGATGCTCTTTTTATTGAGCCCCAGCACCGCCTCGGCATCGTTGCCTGCAACGTCGAGCGCCAGCTTATCAATGACCACCTGGTCCTTGGTGGACGCATCGACGGAGACAACGCGGAAGTCACCTTCCTGCATGGCAGGATCGAACGGCCCCACCTTGGCAAAGTCCCACGGCTCCAAAATGCCCATAAGGCGAACGTCCAGGTAGTTTGCCCGCGGATACGCCCAGTCGAGCACCTCGTAGTACACCAAGGTCTCCTTGCTCAGCCCCTTGCCCGGGAAGGACGCCATCATGCGCAAGTCCGCGAGCGCCATGGGGAAGTAGAAGAGCATCATGTCGTTTTGAATCGCGTCTTCCACGTCGTGACCGGCAAAGGCGTCGGGATACTGGCGCACCAGCTGCAGCGCGTTGGCACGCGCCTGCTGCGGCGATATCTCACAGGGGACGCCCTGTTCAGGAACATATTCGGCACCCACGCCCATGGTCAGGCGCTTGCTGAAAGTACCGGGTTTGAGCAGGTCGGCAACGCCGATCTTATTGCCGCACGACGGGCACTCAAACACGCGCTGGGTCGATGACCTCTCAAAGGACGAGCCGCAGAAGGGGCAGGGAATGCTCACGTGCGTCGCCTCTTGGAACTCCTGCGCCGTTCCGCGATCTTCCCACAGCAGATGCTCCAGAACCGACTGATTGCGCCAATGCGCATTGAAGAAATACCAGTCCGGGTCCTCTGGGCGCTCGAGCTGCGAGACGTGCGTGAGCTTGAGCAGCCCGTCAACCACCGTCAGCGGCGTATGGCGGATACCTAGGGCGCTCTTGGGCTCCCCGGCGTCCGCTTGCCACGGAATAACCGTTTCGCAATAGGCACACTCAAAGCTGCGCTTTGCCTGGTGCGAATACATGGGGCCGCCGCAGTTTTGGCATTTAATGGCAAACATCTCGTCCATGGAAACGTCCTCCTTTGCACAGGGCTGTCGACATTAAGTATGTCGAGCAAATCGACGCGTGCCCATACCCATGTGGCCCAAAATGGAGCACTCGGTCGGACGGGAAGGCGCGGTGAACTCGAAGGCGCGCGGGCAGTCGTCCCCCTCCGCCTCGCGCCCGTTAGCGCCGGCAGACCATTGCTGCATTTTCTGAGCATCGGTACACGTTGCGTCTGCGCGAGCTACACTATCCCCTTAAACATGATTGTGAGGACGATCGTTATGCTATTTGTAAATCGCCTGGTACATACGCTTGTTCCCGGCAGCGAAAGCGAGCCGGTCGATAGCTCCTGCCGCACCAATGCGGGTTTTGCCGCAAGCCTCATCTGCATCGGGCTCAACATCACGCTGTGCCTGGCCAAGGGTATAGCTGGTCTGCTCGCAGGCTCCGTCTCGCTTATCGCCGATGCCTTCAACAACCTTTCCGACGCCTCGAGCAACATCGTGAGCCTGCTCGGATTTCGCCTTGCCAGCCGCCCGGCCGACGAGGGGCACCCCTATGGCCACGGCCGCTACGAGTACCTCGCCGGCTTGTTTGTCGCCGTTCTCGTTTGCGCCGTCGGCATCAACCTGATCTTGGAGTCGGTCACCAAGATCATCAAGCCCTCCCCCACCGCGTATTCGGCGCTCTCCATGGCAGCCCTTGTCCTGTCCATGCTCGTCAAGTTTTGGATGGCGGCGTTCAACCGCACGCTGGGCAACCGCATCGATTCCGAGACGCTTATCGCCACGGCGCAGGATTCCAAAAACGACGTCATTACCTCGGCCTCGGTCCTGGCCGCAGCGCTTATTTCGCAGACAACCGGCTTTGACCTCGATGGCTGGGCAGGCCTGGGCGTGGGCATCTTCATCTGCATCAGCGGCATGGGCCTGGTGCGCGACGCCATCAGCCCGCTGTTGGGGCAAGCGCCCGACCCCAAGCTCGTCCAGGCAATCCGCGACAAGATCATGTCGTATCCGCAGGTCCTAGGCACGCACGACCTCATGGTGCACGACTACGGTCCCGGCCGCCAGTTTGCCAGCGCACACGTGGAAATGCCCGGCGAGGGCGATGCGTTTGAACATCACGAGATCCTGGACACTATCGAGCACGATATCAAACGGCAGATGGGCATCGGTATCACGCTACACTGCGACCCTATCGCCACCACCGGCGACGACCTGCGTGGCTGGGTCAAGCGCGGCATAGCGCAAATCGACCCCACGCTTTCCATCCATGACCTGCACGAACACGACGGGTTCGTTTCGTTTGACCTGGTGCGTCCCGACGGCTTTGACATATCCGACGAGGAGCTGCTGGAGCTCGTCACGCGCATCGTGCACGAGCGCCGGCCCGATGTCTCGTGCGTCGTCACATTTGACTCGGGCTTCAGCTCGCCCGACCGTCCGGCCGAGCAGCTGTAATCGACAGCAAAACGGGTCGCAGGACCGCCGACCAACGCGCCTACGCGCCCGGTCACGCGATCCTGCGTCCCGTTTTTGTTTGCACTGCTAAGGCTCTAGCCGCTCGAGCGCTAGTTCCCCTGCGCGCCCGAAATGCCATTTTGCAGGGCATCCCAGGCGTTCGTTGCCATATCGCCCAGGTTCTGTGCGGTATCGCCGAGGTTCTGAGCCGTGTCACCCAGCTCTTGGGCCTTATCTCCCAGCTCCTGGGCCTTGTTGCTCAGGTCCTCCAGCGTATTAGAGCTCGAGCTGTCCGCGCCGCCCTGGTCGCCGGACGCGTTGCCCGACGAGCCGTCCTTGCGCGTGAGCTGAATCTCGAGGTTGCCGTTGTCGTTGTAGTATGCAGACGTAACCACCCAGTTGGCGTCGACAACAGGCGTCGAGCCGTCATCGGTCAGGATCACGGCATTCGAAAGATCGGCCCCACGCGACTTGAGGAGCTGCTTGGCGTTGGACCAGTACTGACCCGGGATATCGCTCAGGTCGACGGTGCCGGACTGGGTAGTCTCGGTCTGCTCGGCCGTGGTATCAGTCGTGGCGCCCCGCTTGTTGAGCATGCCCGACACGATGGCAAACACAACCGACAGGGCAAAGAAGATCGCCAGAACGATCAGGATTTTCTTGATCACGCTCGACGAACGCGAAGGCTTCTTCTCCTCGTCCTCGCCATACTGAGGGATGGACTTGGGATACTCACGATACGGCTCGCGCGCATATCGGTCGCGCGACTCGTAGCGCGGCTGTGCCGTGCGCGGCATATATGTCGTCTGCTGAGGCTGCGGAATGGGATTTTGCAGCAGGTCATCATAAGGGTCTGCCGCCGCGTTGCCGTAGGGACTCTGCGACGAGACACCATACGGGTCCTGCGCTGCGTTTCCGTAATTCACAACGCGCGTGGGATCGGCCGACACCTGCGTCGTATCGGGGGCAGCGTAGCCGGGATTCGGCACGACGCGGGTCTCATCGGCGCCATTGCCCGTCCGCGGGGAGCCGTAGCCACCCATTACGGTCGTCTTATCCTGGTCCATGCAACGATTCCTTTCCGTCGCCCGTAAGCAATAAGTTATCCATGCATTCTACCCGCGCAAAAGCCTATGATGGGCAAAGCCCGCCGGTATCTACAAGACATGCGCGGCCGACGGCCATAAGCGAATCGAGGATACGTCATGGCAAAAAGCAAGCTCATCAAAGACACGACGCGTGCCGAACGTGAGGAGATAATTAAGCTAGCGCTCGCTGGCTGCGGTAACGGCAGCTGCGACAACTGCGGCAGTTGCAGCTTGGGAGCAGGCGACCCGTACGGCACCTACCAGCCCTACATTGACGGCGAGATGGAAATCGCCGATATCAACATGATGGTCGCCGAGCGCAACGCTAAACTCTTCGGCCTCCAGCGCGGCTAATGATCCCTTCTTGGGCTGTGCACAAAAAAATGCGCCCATCTACTACGTTTAACCCAAGGGTGCCAACCATAGCCATATTTGTGTTAACAAAACCGCAGGTAAACGTCTTGCCGCATTGTTAAAAAACGCTCCATGGTCGGTCCAACCCTGGTAAACGTAGTAGATGGGCGCTTTTCGTGGCGCGGCTGGCCCGATTGCTTGTTTCGGAGCCAATTTGCATCAAAAAGTCCCCGGCGGCACTGCGTTTTGCGTCACCGGGGACTGTTCAATTTATCCCTCGCGGTCCACCTTACTCATTGGGTACGTACGTAGCCCTGGCTCGCTCGGGCGTTACATCCTGGCCGCAGGAATAGCTCGAGTCGAAGGCGTGCGCCACCAAGTCGTGCGTATCCCATGCCATGCAGTCAAACTCGCCGGTATCGAGGACGATGATATAGCCCTTGCCGTCGTAGTAGAAATGATCCTCGGTGTAGTTATCGTCATCGTCGATGTTGTCTTCGGACACGGAGTCCATATCCGGCTTTGCCGTCTTAATTGCCTGCTTGGCCTCACTCTTGAGGGTATCGAACGAGAGCCCGTGCTGCGCAAGCGAGTCCTCGAGCGAAACCTGCTCACCCGTCTTGAGGTTGTAGTACGCCGACCTCGTCACCCGCTCCGATCGATACGGAGGCTGATAGCTGCTGGTGAACGTACGCACACAGGCGATATCGCCATCGATTGAAACGATCTCGGCGGTGTACATCATGGTCACGCGGCTGTCCTCGTCATCCATCGAGGCCTGCTTGCTCGCTTCGAGCGTATCCGCAACGAGCTGGACCATATCCTTGTTAAACTTGGCGACGCCCACGCCCTGGCCCTTCACCTGGGGGTAGGTCCACGTAGCCGTGATCTGACACGTGTCATCGGGAGACGGATCCAGCGGGCCTTTGCCAACCGCAGCCGTAAAGTCAACATCCTGCGTGGCAGAAACGGCCTCGTAGCCCACCTGCGCATCGTCAGAGTCCTTCGACTTCAGCTGCTCCAGCGTCGTGGCCACCGTTGCGATGGTTTCGTTTACCGAATCCTTATCGTAAACTAGCACGCCATAAACGCCAGAAAAAGGAGCGAAAGACACATACGCCTGATGGGGAGCCACACTAACATCCGGCGTATAGACCTTCTCAATCTTGCCATTCTTATACGCCCAGACTTCAAGATGCGCAGCGGCCGCGTTATCCACACGGTCCACCGGTTCATCGGAATACTCAATCAGTAGCTCATCTTGGCCGTCGCCATCAAAGTCAACAAGTTTGGCATAGGCAACACCCTGGGCTCCATACGTAGATTGAGAATCATCAATCTCAACAGCCTCGCCCTCGCCGTACTTTTTCTGGTACTCGAGAATCTTATCGGTGAACAGCTCGTTTGCCGTCTTGACCGCTGCCTTGGCAGACGCTTTGGCCTCCTTCTTGGACTGCGTGAGCTCAACGTTCTTGGGAGCGTCCGAGCCTTCCTTGGCGTAGTCGACCTTCATGGTGGTCGTGCTCTTCTTTTTGCCCTTGCCCGAGGTGATGGTCATCTGGTACTTCTGGTCGGGCAGCTCGCCAAAGTCCTCCATGGCAAAGCCGTCCTCGCCATCCACTTTGATGGTGTAGCTCTTGCCCTTGCCAGACACCGGCGCCAGCTCGACGGTATAGCTCTTGAGCTTTTTGCCCTTGCTGTTCTTGGGCAGCACTTTAGTCTCGCATGCGCAGACAACATAGCCCTTGCCACCCGAAATTACCTCGGACGACGCGCCAATACGCGGCACGATCACGATAGCGGCGACAATGGCGACAACGGCAACACCGCCGATAACGGCAGCGACGATACGGCCTTTGTGCTTGGGTTTCTTGGGCTGCGGCGTCGGAACAAGCGGCCGAGCGGCCTCAGCAGGCTCGGTCATAGGAGACCCACAAAAACGTCCCACGATCAAAGGAGGCTCACGAAAACGTTCCCAGATCACAGGAGACGGGACATCCTGAAGAGCGCGCCGTCCCGCGGGGTCGTCCACCGGCACATCTCCTACCGGAAACGCCGCAGGCTCTGCTTGGTCCTCAACGCCGCCCACGCGAGCGCCGCAGATCGTGCAAAACATGGAGCCATCGGGTATCTGAGCTCCGCACTTGGTGCAATACATCGCATCTCCCGTCTCTCGCCGCAGCCGCAATGCGCCCGCGCAGTTCTTCCAACTACACCGTACGGGAGAAATCGTGATTCTTGTTGCGCAACATTGCCGCCACGTCCAAAACTATGCCGGTTTACTACGCTGAATCGGTTAAGGGCGAGCACGACGCTTTTTGGAAAAACAAAACCGCAGGTAGACGAATCGGTCATTTTCGGAAAATCCAGATATGGTCGAGGTATACCGATTCATCGTAGTAAACCGGCATAGTTTTGGACGAACGACCCCATACGGATAGCCTCATTGACCCGACAGCCACAAAATGATCCGTCTTCCTCCATCACATGCGGATCAAAAAGCCCCGCCGGGCCTTGGTGGCGCGACGGGGCGGACGAACGGCTATGGGAGGCGGGCTTAGAACAGGCCGGTGATGTTGCCGTCGTTGTCGACGTCGATGTTCTCGGCCGCGGGAACCTTGGGCAGGCCGGGCATGGTCAGAACGCTGCCGGTCAACGCAACCACAAAATGAGCACCGGCGGAAACCTTGAGCTCGCGCACGGTGATGCGGAAGCCCTCGGGAGCGCCCAGCGCCTTGGCGTTGTCGCTAAAGCTGTACTGCGTCTTGGCCACGCACACCGGTAGGTTGCCAAAGCCGTTCTCGCGCAGCTCGGCGAGCTGGCGCTTGGCAGCCGGCGTAAAGTCAACGCCGTCGGCGCGGTAGACCTTGGTGGCAACGGCCTCGAGGGCGTCGGCCACATCGGCACCGTCCTCGTAGGCAAACTTGAGCTCGCTCGGCTGCTCGATCAGGCGCATGACCTCATCGGCCAGGTCGAGCGCGCCCTCGCCGCCCTTAGCCCAAACCTCGGACAGCTTAACGTTGACACCGAGCTTCTGGCACTCGGACTCGATGAGCTCGAGTTCGGCCTCGGTGTCCGTCGGGAAGCGGTTGATGGCGACCACGCAGGGCAAACCGTAGACATTCTGAATGTTGTCGACGTGGCGCAGCAGGTTGGGCATGCCGGCCTTGAGGGCCTCGAGATTCTCCTCGTTGAGGTCGGCCTTGGCAACACCGCCGTTGTACTTAAGCGCACGGGCGGTGGCGACAATCACGACGGCGCTAGGGCGAACGCCCGTCATGCGGCACTTGATGTCGAGGAACTTCTCGGCACCCAGGTCGGCGCCGAAACCGGCCTCGGTAATCGCGACGTCGCCAAAGCGCATGGCCATGCGGGTGGCCATGATGGAGTTGCAGCCGTGAGCGATATTGGCGAAGGGACCGCCGTGGACAAAAGCGGGCGTGCCCTCGAGCGTCTGCACCAGGTTGGGCTTGAGCGCATCCTTAAGCAGCGCAGCCATGGCACCCTGAGCCTTAAGGTCGCGGGCGCGGACGGGCTCGCCGGCAAAGCTGTAGCCGACGACGATCTCGCCCAGGCGCTCCTTGAGGTCGTTGATGCTCGTGGACAGGCACAAGATCGCCATGACCTCGGAGGCAACGGTGATGTCGAAGCCATCCTCGCGCGGCACGCCCTGGGCCTTGCCGCCAATGCCGTCGATAACATGGCGCAGCTGACGGTCGTTCATGTCGACAACGCGCTTCCAGGTGATGCGCTTAACGTCGATGCCGAGCTGGTTGCCCTGCTGAATATGGTTGTCGAGCATGGCAGCCAGCAGGTTGTTGGCGGCACCGATGGCATGGAAGTCGCCAGTAAAGTGCAGGTTGATGTCCTCCATGGGGATGACCTGAGCCCAACCGCCACCGGCGGCACCGCCCTTCACGCCAAACACGGGACCGAGCGAAGGCTCGCGCAGGGCCACGGCGCTCTTGACGCCGCGACGACGCAGACCGTCGGCCAGGCCGATGGTCGTGGTGGTCTTTCCCTCGCCTGCGGGCGTGGGATTGATAGCGGTCACGAGGACAAGCTTGGCCTGGTGGTCAGTCAGCTCGTTGAGCAGGGAATAGTCGACCTTAGCCTTGTCGAAGCCGTACGGAATCAGATGCTTAACGTCGACGCCGGCGTTCTTGGCCACCTCGGTAATAGGCAGCGGCGTAACAGAACGTGCGATTTCGATGTCAGTAGGCATGGGCGGTCCTTTCGTTACCGGATGAGAAAAAGACCAATCCAGCATAGCACGCGCGCGCAATAGTAAAACGCCCGCAACCGACGAACGGCGATATGTTTACCCGATGCCCAGCGATAGCCTACAGATGTGCTAAAACAAGCCCATTCCTACAGTGTCGGTTCAATACCCAAATGGTCGAATGTGCGCAGGGTTGCCTGGCGACCCTGGGGCGTGCGAATCATCAAGCCGCACTGCAGCAGATAGGGCTCGTAGACATCCTCGAGCGTTCCCGGGTCCTCGCCCACCGCACTGGCAAGCGTGGTCAAGCCAACGGCACGGCCGGAGAACGTCTTGGCAAGTGTCTCCAAGATGCGAATGTCCATCCAGTCCAGGCCGAGCTCGTCGATCTCGAAGAACTCGAGCGCCTGCCGGCAAATATCGAGCTCAATAGGACCGTTGCCGCGCACCTGTGCATAGTCGCGCACGCGTTTGAGCAGACGGTTGGCAAGACGCGGCGTACCGCGCGAGCGCGAGCCGATCTCGAGCGCGCTGGGATGATCGATCGTCACACCCAGAATGGTCGCCGAGCGTGTCACAATCTGGGCGAGCTCCTCAACGGTGTAGTAATCCAGGCGATACGAAATGCCAAAGCGATCGCGTAGCGGGCCGGTCAACATGCCCGAGCGAGTCGTTGCCGCCACCAGCGTGAACTTGGGGATATCCAGGCGAATCGAGCGCGCCGCCGGACCCTTGCCGATCACGATATCGAGCGCAAAGTCCTCCATCGCAGGGTACAGGACCTCCTCGACCGAGCGGTTGAGGCGGTGAATCTCGTCGATAAACAGCACGTCACCCGGTTGCAGGTTGGTAAGGATGGCAGCCAGGTCGCCGGTGCGCGCGATGGCCGGACCGCTCGTCGTCTTGATCTGAGCGCCCAGCTCGTTGGCGATAACCGTAGCCAGCGTGGTCTTGCCCAGACCCGGAGGGCCCGAGAAGATCACGTGGTCGAGCGTCTCGCCGCGGCTCTGCGCCGCCTCGATGAGCACGCGAAGGCTCTGCTTGATATGCTCCTGACCGCAGTAGTCATCCAAGCGCTGGGGGCGCAGGGTACGGTCGACATCGAGGTCCTCGGGCGTCAGCTCCGAACCCACCATACGCTCGCCATGCGCCATGGATGCCGCCGGCGAGTTGCCGGGCGTCGCCCACAGGTCCTGAGAGTCATCGGCTTCCCACATCACGCATCCATTCCGAGTCGCTTAAGCGCCGCGCCGAGCAGATCCTCGACACGCATATTCTGCCCATCATACCCGCTCAGGGCAACATCGGTCTCCTGCGGGCTAAAGCCCATGGAAAGGAGTGCCGCGCGGGCGTCATCGATCGCCGAGGGAGCGGCGGCGGGAACCGGCATCGCAACCTGGCCGGGAATCACGTCGACCGGCACAAAGCCCTTGTCCTTGGCAAAGGTGCTCTTGAGCTCCAGGATCAGACGCTGCGCAGTCTTTTTGCCCACACCGGGCACCTTGGCCATACCCTTGTCATCCTCGGCCATTACCAGGGAATACAACTGGCCCACGGTATAGGTGGAAAGCACGGCGAGCGCCAGGCGCGGACCGACGCCCGAGACGGACACAAGCCGATCGAACATCGTGCGCTCGTCCTTGGAGGCAAAACCAAAGAGCGTCATGGCGTCCTCGCGCACCTGCATACGGGTATACAGGCGAACCTCGCCGCCGGGCGTCGGCAACGTGGCCGCAGTGCTACCCGAGATGCCGAGCTCAAAGCCCACGCCCGATACATCGACAACGGCCGAGCTCATCGTTGCCTCGACAAGCGTTCCATGGAGCTGGGAGATCATCAGTATCCGGTTCCTCTCTGTTGATAGAACTCGCCACCGGTAAGCGCCCGGGTGCGGCTGAGGTTTACGTGGCAGATGGCGCAAGCCAGGGCATCGGCGGCATGGTCGGGATGCGGGTCGTGATCGAGCTGTGTGAGCGTACGAACCATATACGCGACCTGCCGTTTGTCCGCGGCGCCGGTACCCACAACAGCCTGCTTAATCTGCATAGGCGTGTACTCGCCAATCTCGAGCGCGCATTCCGAAAGCGCCACGAGCGCGGCGCCGCGGGCATGCGCCGTGGGGATGGCCGAGCGGACGTTGGCGCCAAAGTAGATGCTCTCGATAGCAGCGGTATCGGGTCGATAACGCTCCACGACGCCCTTGAGGTCGCGGGCGATATGCGACAGGCGCACCGCGAGCGGACTGCCCGCGCTGGTCTCGATACAACCATAGGCACGGCAGCGAACCTCACCGCGCCGCTCCTCGATAATCCCCCAACCCGTATGGGCCAAACCAGGGTCGATACCCAAAATGACCAAGCCAACCTCCCCTCGCCACAAGCACGACGCAAGACAAGGCCCCGCGTACTATTCACGAACGTCTGTTCTAGAATAACACAACGGGGCCAAGATGCTTAGTTGAAGTGTCGGGGTTGGAAGCGAATCCTATCCCCAGTTTAGTTCTGCGAGAAGAATGGGAACTGCCTCGGATCCACCGGCGGTTGCGGCATCGGCGTGCCCTGGGGCCCACCCTGCGGTCCGCCCTGGCCGCCCATCATCTTATCGATGGCATCCTGGACCTCGCCTTCAAACTTCTTCATACCCTCATGCAGGCGACGCTGACCATCCTCGGAGCGCAGCTCCTCCATCTGCTCGGGCGAAATACCCAACAAGTCACCCAGTATGCCCATCATCTCGCCACGCATGCGCTCGCTTGTATCCTCGTCGGCAAAGCGGTTCACCTCGGCGCGCGCCAGCGCATCGACCGTCATGCGTTCCTTGCCGCTCAGCCCCAGGTCGGACCACGCGAGCATGTACGGCCAGGCGCGCTCGACAAACGAACGGGCCGAGACGATCGGCGCCGTCGGCAGCATGCGGCGAGCCGCCTCGCCCTGACGCACGAGCATCAGCAGCAGTGAGCAGGCCTCGGGCTTGCCGGCAGCCATCGGAATGTCGTCGAAGGGACGGCTGCGGTCGACGTGCGACTCGAGCGTGCCATCGACCTCGCCTGGCTCAAGCCCGCCGAGCAGCTGCGCCGCGCGGTCGAGCATGTCGACCGGACCGTCAAGCGTCGAGAGCGCTTGCGCCAGCACGCGCTCCATGCAATCCTCCACCGCGTTGAGCGTCACGAGCTCCTGCGGCACCACGGCAGACGTACGGTTGCGCACACGCGCCACAAACTCGAGCGTCGACAGGTATACGTCACCAAAGGGCGCGCAATCGCCCTGGTAGCCGCCGCAATGCGCGGGCGCCGCCAGCGCGTACTCAGTTTTGGACAGTGGGCTCAACGCCATCGCACCCAGCTCGAGCGCCGTATCCTCCAGCATGAGGCCCAGCGTACGCGAGCGCAGGCGCTCGGCGTCGCCCGCCGACACATCGCGGTCGAGCACACGCGCGGCATCCGGCGCATCACGCTCAACCGTGCGAATATGCAGACGCTCGGCAATGGCGCGAACGGCGGCACAGCGAGCAGCCTCGGCCTCCTCCTGCGCCGGCGTAAAGATACGGTTGCGTCCCAACACCAGGCCGACCACATTGCGCGGACCTAGGGCGTCGACGGCAAGCGCCGCCAGCAGGGACGACGGCAAGTCGCCCTCGAGCGCCACCACGGCGCGCGACGTACCGCGGGCGCGGGCGTTATCGCGAACGGCGAGCACCAGCGCCTGCCACAGCCACTCCTCGGAACGGAACTCGGGCAGTTCGTGATCTTCCAGGGCATCGAGCATCACGCCGCGCTGGATCTCCTGAACCAGCAGGCTCTCCTCAAAACACGGCGCTTGGGCCACCACGCGGCCGCAGTCGTCGAGCACAAACGAGCCGCCGGTATACACCGACTCATCGTACGCACCGACCGGCGCCATGCAGGCAAACCACACGCTGCGCTTAGATGCGATCTTGCGGTAGGCTCCGCTGCGCACGGCGGCGATCGCAGCGCTCTCGCGGTCGGTCATATCAAACGCGTTGAACTGGAAATAGGCGATGAGGTCGACGCCGGTCGGCAGCATCTCGAGCTCGCGGTCCAAGTCGAAGATCACGGCGATACGCACGCCGTCCACGTCGAAGACTGGCGGCGCCCAACGGGCATCGCCGGTCCCACCGCGCTGCAGGGCAATGCTCGAACGGGCCGGCACCACATGGCCGTCCTTGAGCATCATGTAGTCGAGCAGGGGCTGGCCCTCAAACGAAACTGCCGCGGGCACGATGCAGATCATATCGAGCTCTTGGATACGCTCGGCGACGCCGGTCAAGCCGGCAAGTATGTCGTGCTCAAAGTCGGCAGCGCCCACCAGGCCGCCGGGCAGGGCTCCCATAAAGAGCGGAGCCGGCACGCACAACACGCGCGCACCGCGCTCATGGGCCAGGCGCGCCTGGTCCTCGATGCGACCGCAGATACCCTCAATATCACCCAGGCGCATATCGATCTGTGCAAGTGCGAGCTTCATGGCTCAGCCCTTTCCGTCGTAAACCATCGTTGTCGTAGTAAAAGCGCCGGCCGCATGATGCAGTCGGCGCTTGCATGTGCATATGCTAGCTATGATACCCCGAGCGGGGGCGCGCTCCTAGAACGTCGCGGACCACAGCCCGTGCAGGTTGCAATAGGCATAGACGGTACCGGCCTTGGAACCGCCGGCAAAAAACGTCGCGGGCTTCATGCCGGGCTGGAGGTAATGGACCTCCAGACGGCCCTCGGCCTCAAGGGCAATCCACTCGATGTAGTGCTCGGGCACCATAGGATGCTCGACCGAGCCCACGCGCGCACGGATCACGTGACCGTCGCGCTCGCTCTCGACGACGGGCACGTGCTTCTCGTGCGCCGCGTCCTCGGTGTTCGCGGTCAGCTCCGTGCAGCCGGCAGGGGTTGCAACGTCGTTGCCAAGGGCGGCAATGAGCTTGCCATCGGGGTCCTTAAAGAATTTCGCCATGATGTTCTCCTTTGCTGATGTGCCGATGTTCTTGAGGTTCTTATGCCCAAAGGCAAGCGAACCATCCACGGCATGGCAAATGAACACATAACGAGCGAGGCTAGCGACCGAGGTCAGAGCGCGCCGGCGACCCGAAGCCGTCTCGACAGCCCCGGTTGCCATCTGCGCAGTTAGCGCCCGTCGCCGCCGAGCAGCGCCAGAACATCCTCGCGGGTAAACAGCGCCGAGGAGATGCCGTCGCCGCCGAGCACGCTGTTGACTAGGTCGCGCTTGGACTCCTGCATCTGCATAATGCGCTCCTCGATCGTGTCCTTGGCGATGAGCTTGTACACGGTCACGGTATGTTGCTGGCCAATACGGTGCGCGCGGTCGGTTGCCTGGTCCTGCGCGGCCACGTTCCACCACGGGTCGTAGTGGATGACCACGTCGGCCGCCGTCAGGTTGAGGCCCACGCCGCCCGCCTTGAGCGAGATCAGAAACACCGGCACCTCGCCCGCCTGGAACTGCGCGACCATCTTGGCGCGGCTCTCCTTGGACGAAGCGCCCGTGAGCTTAAGAAAGCCGATGTCCTCCTTGGCCAGGCGCTTGCCAATGATATCGAGCATGCCCGTGAACTGGCTGAACAGCAGAATGTGGTGCCCGCCGTCGAGCGCACCGTGCACGAGCTCCATGCAAGCGTCGAGCTTGGCGCTCCCTGCCTTGTAGTCCTCGTAGTGTAGATGCGGGTCGCAGCAGATCTGGCGCAGCTTGGTGAGCTCGGCGAGTACCTTGAGCTTGTCCTTCTTAAACTCGGATGCCTCGCGGTGCTGCACCTGCTGGGCGATGCGGTCCTGGTTGGCCAGGTAGAGCTTGCGCTGCTCGCCGGTGAGCTGTGCCATGACAGTGTCCTCGATCTTCTCGGGCAGGTCGGCCACCACGTCTTCCTTAACACGGCGCAGCACAAACGGCGACACGAGCGCCTGCAGGCAAGCAGCGCTGTCACCCTCGGCGTGCTCAACCGGGCTTTCGAAGCGCTTGGCAAACGACTCGCGCGTCCCCAAAAGGCCCGGCATCAAAAAGTCGAAGATGCTCCAGAGCTCGGACAGGCGGTTTTCGATGGGCGTGCCCGTCAGGGCAAAGCGCACACCGGCCGGCAGGCGCTTGGCGGCGCGCGCTACCTGCGTGAGCGGGTTTTTAATGTACTGGGCCTCGTCGAGCACAACGCGGGCAAAGTCCTGCTCGGCATACTCGTCGATATCGCGGCGCATGAGGTCATATGACGTCACGACCACGTTGTGCTCGGCCACGCCGGCTATCTGCACGCGGCGCTGCGCCTTGGCACCCACGATGGCGCACACGTCGAGCGACGGGGCAAAGCGCTCCAGCTCGGCAGTCCAGTTGTACACGAGCGACGCAGGGCACACCACAAGCGTGGGCTTAGCGTCCCCCGCTTCCACGCGCGCCAGGATATGTGCGATCATCTGCAGCGTTTTGCCCAGGCCCATATCGTCGGCCAAGATACCGCCGAGGCCCAGGTGCTCGAGCGAGCCGAGCCACTGGTAGCCGTCGACCTGATAGCCGCGCAGTGTGGCCTTGAGCGAGACCGGCACCGTAAAATCCATCTTGCCGAGCGTGTCCAGGCGCTCGACGGTGCGGCGGAACGCGGCGTCGCGATCGGCCTCAAGCGCCGGCGTGCGCGCGAGCATGCTGTCGACAAACAGGGTACTCGACGCGGGAAGCGACACGCCGTCGAGCAGATCGACGGCATCGACGCCCAGGTCCTCGGCAAGACCAAACGCGGCGCGGGCACCCTCGTCCAGGCGCACGATGTCGCCCGACGTGAGACGCGCAAACGTCTGGTGGCGCTTGTACGAGTCCAGATAGATGGCAAGATCTGCCGCCGAAAGACCGCTCGCGCCCAGTTCAACATCGAGCAGGTTACTCTTGACGGTCGCGCGCACCGAAAGCTTGGGCGCAGGGCGGACCGAGACCTGGCGCAGGCGGTCACTGAGCATGACCTCGCCCAGCTCGGACAGGGCAGACAGGCCCTCGGTCAGCAAGTGGAACAGGCTCTCGTCATCGCGTTCCTCAAACGCCAGGCCGCCCTCGTAAAAGTCGAAATACAGGGCCGCCGTATCCATAACGCGAAACTCTGCTATCTCGTCGCGCGGCGGCACGCCCGGGCGCTGCTCTTCGAAGGGGCTGCCCGGAGCGCCCAGGCTAAAGAGATCTGCCGACCAGTCGCCGTAGGAAACCGTAATCTTGCAGGTCACAAGCCCGTCATCGACACCGATTGCCATGGCAAAGCTCGGCTCGGGCGCCACGGTGTCGAGCACGGCGGGAGCGGTGAGGTCAGTGTATTCGCGCAGCACGGGCAGCGCCATGCGGCAGAATTCGCCCACCTGTTCGGCGGCGATATGGACCGGCGTGCGACAGGGCAGCAGACGCGACAGAAACGGTGCGGCATGCTGGGCAAACGCCGCATCGGCGCGGCGCGCGCGGTGCGTGTCGACCAGATAGGCAACGTCGCCCGAGACAAAGCAGTACATATCGGCGGGCAGACGCAGGTCGTAGCTGCCACCGGCCGCCGGCGCGATCTTGGCGGCAAGGAGCGGCGGCTGTTTTGCCGAGGCCTCGTCCTCCCCCACCGGCGACAACTCAACCGCTACCTCGTAGGAACGATGCGTCGTCGTTCCCCGCGACCAGGCGGGCTCAAAGGAAATGGTCCGGCCACGCAGCAAGTCCAGCATGTATACGATGTCATGCTCGGACAGCGGCAACTGGCGCTCGGCGACAAAGCCGCTGCGTGCAAAATCGTACGACGCCGAACGCGAACTCGTGATGTCGCTCAGATACACAACCGTTGCCACAACAAGGTCGAGCAGGCGCACCGAAACCTCGTCGAAGGCCTCGGGTGTATGGAGGAATGTGAGCTTTTTGCCGTACGAGAATGTGCCGCCGCGCACGTAGGCGGCGGCCATGCCGTCGATATCCTTAACCACGTAGGACACCGAACCGCAGCGAACGCGAAACTCGAGCGCCCAGTTAAAGCGATCGGCAAACAGCGGATTGTAGTACGGCACCAACGAGGGCTCCAGCACCGCTTTGGGCGCATCGGGATCAACGGCACCGGCAAGCTTGCGGCGCATGCTCGCCAGCTCATCCATGCGCGCGTCCGAAAGATCGGAGAGCGCCGCCATGAGACTCGGGCTCGTGGGAACCGGCGCCGGGAAAGGGAAGTTGGGGTTGACCGCCGGTGCGGCGGACGCGGGACGCGCGGGCTGCTTGGATTGCGCGGGCGGCACCGTAGACGTACGGACCGGCGTACGCAGGCCCTCGACGGGCTCGGCGCCGCTGGCGTCCAGGTACGCCAGCGCCGTGGCGATGGCGTGCTTGCACATGCCGGGGTAGCGATAGGCAGCGGGGCAATCGCAGTCGTAGTCGATCACCTCGTGCTCGTCCATGTCGAGCACCACGTGTGTCTTGTACAGGTCGCCGCGCGAGCCGCGCACTGAGCCCTCAACCGTCACGTTCTTGGAGAAGCGCGAGCCGCTGTCCTCGATCGACAGCACGGCGCCGTTGAGCATGAGCGAGCGGCCCTTCATAAAGGTGCCGCTCAGCGCCGCTTCTTTCCGGAGCGCCTGCACAAACGTCCCCTGCGCCATCACTTCCTCCAATCTCACCCGGGGTAGCTAATTTGGGACGGGGCTATTTTAGCTACCCCCATATGTCGGTTGAGATGTATTCCGACCCCGACTCATTCGCCGTCAGTCAAAGGGTAGCTAAAATAGCCCCGTCCCAAATTAGCTACCCAGGCAAAATCATTTTAGATAACCGTCACGCGGCCCTGGTTACCCACAATGGCCTTGGCCTCGGCCAGCAGCGGAATCGAGCGCGCGTTGACCTTGGCAGGCACCTCGGCACGCAGCACGCGCCCGTCCACCTGCTCGATAAAGATCTCCACGCGGTCGCCGCCCGGGTTAGTGGTGAGCACCGTGGCCAGGCGCGCCATATTGCCCTGGCTAAAGCGGCTGTTGGGCACCATGACCTCAAACACCTTGGGCTTGTTGTTCTCCTCGTTGAGCTCCAGCGGCACGATCTCCTGCGCGATGATCTGGTCGCCGCGGTCCGAGCGCTCGAGCTTGCCCTTGATGCGCACAAAGGCGTCGGACAGCTGTGCACCGGTCTCGGGATCGACCTCGCCGTACAGGTACCCCTCGGCCTCCTTGTAGGTCTTAGGGAACACGACGACGGTGGCCTCGCCTTCCATGTCCTCGAGCTGCACGATGCCCATGGGGTCGCCGTTTTTGGTCACGCGCTTGGACACGCTCGAGACCATGCCGGCCCACCACAGCGCCTTGCCCTCGGGAATCTCCTGGTTGATGGTGCCGCCCGTAGGATTCTGAACTTCATAGCCGGTATCGATCTGCGAGAACGAGAAGTCGCGCGCTTTGCTGAGCGCATACTCAAACGGGCGCAGCGGGTGGTCCGAGACATAGATACCCAGGACCTCCTTCTCTTGGCTCAGCTTAAGGTGGCGGTCCCATTCCTGGCCATCCGGATCGGGCACGCTGACCTCAAAGCCCGAGCCCTCAACGTCGCCAAACATATCGAAGAACGAGGTCTGGCCGCTCGCGCGGTCCTTCTGACGCTTTATCGCGGCGTCGATGATGTTCTCGGGGTTGTTCTTGTCCACAAAGTGCATCATCTGGCGGCGCGGATAGCCCGTGGAGTCAAAGGCACCTGCCTTGATCAGCGACTCGATCACGCGGCGGTTGGCCTGGCTCGAATCCACACGCTCGACAAAGTCGTGCAGCGTCTTAAACGGGCCGCCCGCCTCGCGCTCGGCGATAATCGCCTGCGCCACGCCGGTACCCACGCCGCGGATGCCGGCCAGACCAAAGCGCACGCCTTCCTTGGTAGCCGTGAACTCGGTACCGGACTCGTTGACATCTGGCGAAAGCACGGGGATGCCGTCGTGACGGCACGCCGAGACGTAATGCACGATTTTGTCGGTCTTGCCCGTGTAGGACGTCAGAACGGCCGCCATGTACTCGTGCGGATAGTGCGCCTTGAGCCATGCCGTCTGCATAACCAGGATGGCGTAGCCGGCAGAGTGCGACTTGTTAAAGGCGTAAGATGCGAACTCAAGAACATCGTCCCAAATCTTCTGGGCGACCTCGCGCGTGTAGTTGTTCTTGATAGCGCCGTTCATCCAGTGGTCGTAGGTGGTCTCGTCCGAGCCATCCTCCCAATGGAGCACCGTCGACGTGAGCAGCTTGATCTTTTTCTTAGCCACGGGCTTACGGATACGCGAGTCCGATTCGCCCTTGGAGAAGCCGCACATCTCGACGGAGATGAGCATAACCTGCTCCTGGTAGACCATGGTGCCGTAGGTTTCGCCCAGGATGTCGTCCAGACGGTCGTCGTAGGAGACGGCCGGCTCCTTGCCGTTCATACGGTTGATGTAGGACGAGACCATGCCGGCGCCCAACGGGCCCGGGCGGTACAGGGCGATCAATGCCACGACGTGCTTGTACTCGGTGGGCTTCATGTTCTTGATCGTGGCCGTCATGCCGGCGGACTCGACCTGGAAGACGCCGGCAGTGTGGCCGGAGCCCATGAGCTTAAAGATCTCGGGGTCGTCAAAGGGAATCTCTTCCTCTTTGATGTCGATGCCGAAGTTCTTTTTGATGTTTGCTTTGGCCTTGGAGATAACCGTCAGCGTACGCAGGCCCAGGAAGTCCATCTTGAGCAGGCCCATGTCGGCAACGGTATGGCCCTCGTACTGGGTAATCTCGACGCCGCCCTTGGTGTCGAGCTTGGTGGGCACGTGCTCGTTGACGGGGTCACGGCAGATCAGAACGGCGCACGCGTGCACGCCCTCGCCACGGGTGAGGCCCTCGATCGAAAGCGCCGTGTCGATGATGCGGCGGGCGTCGTCGTCCTTTTTATAGGCCTCGGCAAAATCGGGGTTAAACAGATCCTCTTTGCCGGGTTGTTTGTCGAGCACCTGCTTGAGCTTGACCTTGGGGTCGCTCGAAACCATCTTGGACAGGCGCTGGCCCATGTAGACCGGGTAGTCCAGAACGCGCGCGGCGTCGTTGATGGCCTGCTTGGCCTTAATGGTCGAGTAGGTGATGACGTGGGTGACCTTCTCGGGGCCGTAGAGCTGGCGAACGTGCTCCACGACCTCGAGGCGCCGCTCATCGTCGAAGTCCATATCGATATCGGGCATCTCGGTACGCTGCGGGGACAGGAACCTCTCGAACATCAGGCCGTTCTCGAGCGGGTCGAACGCGGTGATGTTCATGGCGTAGGCGACGATAGCGCCGGCGGCCGAGCCACGGCCGGGGCCGACGCCGATGCCGTTGTCCTTGGCCCATTGCACGTACTCGGCGACGATCAAAAAGTAGGCGGCAAAGCCCTTGTCGCAGATGACCTTGTATTCGTACTCAAAGCGCTCTTTGATGTTGACGCCACCGATCTCGCGCGTGGCCCAGTCGTCACCGTAGTGCTGGCGCAGGCCCTTCTCGCACTCGCGGCGGAACTGGCTCTCGTGCGTCTCGCCGGGATCGAGCAGCGGGAAGCGCGGCAGGATGATGGAGTCCCAGTCGAGCTCCACGTAGCACTTGTCGGCGATCTCGAGCGTGTTGTCGCAGGCCTCGGGGCAATACGGGAACATCGCCCGCATCTCCTCCTCGGTCTTCATGTAAAACTCCGAGCCGGTCATACGCATGCGGTTGGGGTCGTCGACCTTGGCGTTCATACCGATGCACATGATGACGTCCTGCACGGGGGCGTCCTCGCGGCGCAGGTAATGGAAGTCGTTGGTGGCGATGACCTTGACACCCACCTGCTTGGCGATATCGATGAGCGTGCGGTCCATCTGCTCGTCGGTCAGGCCGTTATCGGTGGTAATGCCGTGTTCCTGGATCTCGATATAAAAGTCGCCGGGGTCGAAGGTATCGCGGAAGGTCTCGGCCCACTTGATGGCGCCCTCCATGTCACCGCGGTCGATGTACTTGGGAATGATGCCGGCGATGCAGGCGCTCGTGCAAATCATGCCCTTGGCATGACGGCGCAGGTTGTCGAGCGTCACGCGCGGCTTGTAGTAAAAGCCCTGCACGGCGGCCTCGGAGACCGTCTGCATCAGGTTGACGTAGCCCTCCTGGTCCTTGGCCAGAAGGATCATGTGGTAGAGCTCGGGTTTATGGTCGCGGGCGAGCGTCTCGTCCGGCGTAAAGTAAACCTCGCAGCCAAAGATGGGCTTGATGACCAGGGGCGGCTTAAGCTCGTCGATGTTGCCCTTCTCGTCCCACATGGCCATGTCCTTGACGTACTGGGCGTGCTCGCGCGGGTTTGCCTCGGGGTCGGGCTCCACCAGCTCGTCGCGGCGGTCCTTTTCCAAGAAGGCCTTGTCGTGGCTCCACGTTTTGTACTCGGGCGTGTTGTGGTTGACGGCGTCGCAGGCCAGCGCCAGGTCGGGCACGCCATACATGTAGCCGTGGTCGGTAATGGCCACGGCGGGCATGCCAAGCTCAACGGCGCGGTTGACCATATCCTGGATACGGGTTGCGCCGTCGAGCATGGAGAAAACAGTGTGATTGTGCAGATGGACGAATGCCATGTGATGAGCTCCGATGCGGGTTCGTGTTCTGACTGAACGATTTTACCCCACGGCACGGACAGCACCCGAACCTAGCCAAACCCACACGGCTCCTCTTGCAGTTGCGGTGAAATAGTTCCCGCTTGGGCCATCTGGGCCGCAATACAGGAACTATTCCACCGCAAGTTATCTGAGAGCTAGAGATTGTAGGTGACCACTTGAGGTTCGGCGGGTTCGACGAAGAGAGTCGGATCGGCCTGTTCCACGCGGACGAACTTGACGGTCACGGCCTCAAAGCCCGCCTTGTGCAGAACATCAGCGTAGACGCGCGCCTGCAGGGCGTGCTTCTCCTGCAGCTGTTCCGGCGTCTCGTCCGGCGTGCCGCCCGTCTTGTAGTCGATGACCAGTGCCCGCGACGGATCGGCCGGGTTCGTCGCCAAAGCGTCGATGGCGCCCTCGGCATATGCACCGTAGCGAGCGATGTCCTCGTCCTCGCAGCCCAGCGAAAAGAACGGCACCTCGGCGCGAACACACGGCCACGCGAGCAGGTCGGCACGAACAGCCGACTTGAGCCAGCGGTCCAGGGCAACGTCGAAGCGTTCGCGCTGCTCCGGCGTCAGGCGCCACAGGCGCGCCAGCGCATCGGCACGCGCGGCGGGCAGCGCATCGGCACCCATCTCGATGAGCCACTGGCAGGCAGCGTGGAAGGCCGAGCCCAGCGCCATGGGGTTGCCGGCGGGCTCAACGGCGGCCACGTCTGCATCCGTCATCTCCGAGCCATCCGACTCTGCATCATCGCCGGACTCGTCCATGGGCACGCGCGCCTCGGCAGCACGGTCCTCGGACTCGGCATGTAGCGCCGCGGCAATTGACGAGTAGCTGTACGAATCGCGCTCCGGATACGGGCAGGTGCCCATGCGCGCGCCCGCCGCCTGGGGATACACGAGCTCAAACGCATCGGGCTCAGGGTCGGCAGGACCGGGAACGGCGGCGCGGGCATCTGCACCGGCGCCCTCCGGCTCCGCATCGCCGCGAACAAGCCTGCCCTCGGCATCCAGCGAAGCGTTGGCCTCAAACGCCTGCTCGCCAAAGATAAAGTTCGCAAGCGAAATGAGCTCGTAGTCGCCCGGCCGGGAGTTGTCGAACACCAGGCGGTCGGCATCGAGCTGCGGCATGTCCAGAGCGTCGGTCGGCAAAATACGGCGCAGCACGTCATAGGTCAGATCGGTCTCGACGTCGAAGGTCGGCGCCGTCACCTTGCCACGGCTCACGCCGGCATCCATCGCCAAGATCACCAGCTCGCGCGCACGCGTCATGGCGACATAGAGCAAACGAGCCCGCTCTTCGAGCGAAAGCTGCAGGTCGTCGTTGCGCAGGCGAGCAAATGCCTCGGCGGGAGAACCCGTCGCGCAGACGTCCTCCATGAGCTCCGGCGGCAGCCACAGCGACGTGCCCTTGCCCTTAAACGCATGCTCAAACTGCTTTTTAACGTCGTCGCCCTTCACAAAGGTTCCGTCGGCGAGCTTAACGCCGTCGAAGCGTGCCGGCAGCGCCACGACCTGCGCTCCGCCCTCGACGCGACCCATCTGTGCCGCACCCGAGGACTTACGCACGCCAAAGCACTCGGCGACCGCCACGACCGGATATTCCAGACCCTTGGAGGCATGCACCGTCATGATGCGCACCGCGCCGTCGCCCTCCTCGTTGAGGGCACCCGGGGCTTCCTTGCCCGCTAGGAAGCGATCGAAGGCAAGCGCGATGGAACGCGGCGAGTTGCCGAACTCGGCCTCCGCCTCGGCCACAGCGTCGAGCGCCTTGAGCACGTTGGCGGCAATGGCCTTGCCCTCGGGGCCACGCTGCGCCAGACGCACGAACCAGCCCGAAGCGTTGACCACGTCGCGTGCGATGGCGGCGAACGAATCGCGGCCCACGCGACGAAGCGCATACCGCAGCACCTCGCGGGCGCGCGTCACGAGCGGCAAGTCTTGCAAACCCGGCACATCGGAATTGCTCATGATGCCCACGTCGATATTCCGGCGCGAGGTCTCCCCCGTCTCGCTATCGAGCTTGGTCGCCAGCGCCAAAAACTCCTGGGCGCCCAGCGCAAACATCGGCGAGGCGAGCAGCGGCATAAGGCCCTGCGCCGTATCGGCCGGATTGGCGAGCGCACAAACCAGGGCGCGCACCGTCTGCACCTCGGCAGCCTGCGCAAAGACCGAGCCGCCTGCGATAACACAGTCGAGCCCCTGGTCGCGGAAGGCCTGTGCGTAGACGTCTGCGTTGGTCATGCGGCCCAGCAGCAGCACCATGCCGCCCTGGGGCTGGCCGGCATCGGCAAGCGCGCGGAATCGCTCGGCGATCGCACGGGCCTTGGCCTGTGTGCGCTCCTGCGTGCTGCCGCCGGCAACAAAGAGGGCCTGGCGACGCGAGGCGTCTGCCACCAGCGTGTCCTTGCGGCCGTCGCTCGCCTCAAGGTCCAAAAAGCCCTGCATCAGGCCGCCGTCATCGCCGTCGAAGACGCGTGCCACGTAACGCAACACCTCGTCATGGCTGCGGAAGTTGCGCACGAGCTTGACGAGCTCGCCGGCGGGGGCGTCAGTCACGGCAGTCGCCTCGGGCGCGGCAGACGAGCCCACCTTGCGCTCCTGGCGACGGAACACCTCGACCTCAGCGCCGCGGAAGCGATAGATCGACTGCTGCGCATCGCCCACGGTACACAGCGCACGCTCCCCCGCGCCGGTCAGGTAACGGATCAGGTCGACCTGCATCTGGTCGGTATCCTGGAACTCGTCGATCATGACCATCTTAAAGCGGCCCTCGTATGCCGCTCGGATGGCTGGGTAATCGCGCAGGGCCTCGTAGGCCATACGCAGCAAGTCGTTGTTGTCGAGGGCGGACTGGGCAGCCTTCAGTACGCGATACTCGGCCTCTACAGAGCGGGCCAGGCCCACCAGTGCATCGAGCGCGGGACCACCGCAGGCCAGCACGATATTGATAAATGCATCGGCGGCCTCGGCCTTGAGCAGCTCGACCTGCTCCTTAGGGAATGCCTTGCTCGCGCGCGGCATGGTGCACGACATCATGAGTCGCGCCGCATCGGCCATGGTCTTGCCGCTGGCCTCGAATGCATCGATGGCATCGAGCGCCATCTGTGCCTTCTCGGTCGCGGCCTTGCTTACGCCCAGCGCCGCGCGATAGGCATCGGCAAGTGCCGAGGTATCGGCCTGGCCGCGCGCCACGCGCACGTCGTCCATACCGCCCGGCAGCTGGCTCGAGAGCTCCAGCAGCTCGCGCACCAGGCCCTTGATGGTGGTGCCGGCGCCAAAGGGGCCGCCCTCGCCCGCCATGGGATACCAGGCGTAGAGGGCCTTGAGCGATGCCGCGAGCTCGGGGGCGGCATCGGGCGCCGTCGCGCGGGCCAGCACATGCTCAACAGCCTGGTCCATAAGCTCGTCGGTATCGGTGAGCACCGTGAACTCGGGGTCGATGCCCAGCTCCAGCGCATGCGCGCGCAGGATGCGCGAACACATGCCGTGAATGGTCGAGATCCACGCATCGTCGACGGTCAGAGCCTCCTCGTCCATGCCCTCGTCGATGAGCGCGCGGCGCACGCGGTCACGGATCTCGGCCGCGGCATCTTTGGTAAAGGTAATGGCGAGCACCTGGTCCAGATGCTCAACGAACGGACCAGACTCGGGCGAGAGCGCGTAGACGATGCGGCGCGTAAGGGTAAAGGTCTTGCCCGAACCGGCGCCCGCCGAGACAAACAGCGGACGGTCGAGCGTTTTGACGATCCGCAGCTGTTGCGGCATCAAAGTCGAAAGATCCATGGTCTACACGTCCCTCCTTACAAACGTTCCTTCGTGGTTATACGAGCAGCGCGCATGCGCGGCCTGAGCCGACATCGGGTCGACGGCGGCAACGTTGCCCGCCTCGAGCTCGCGCAGGCGCTCGGCGATGCCGGCCTCCACACGATCGAGCAGGGCGTCGAAGTCCATGCTGCCGCCCTCGCCCGGAAAGCCCTTCTTGAGGCCCGGGATGCGACCGTCGCCGCGCTCTTCCTCGAGCAGCTCGGCACTCGCGGCGCCTCGCAGCGCCGGCTTGCCGCCCTTGGTCGAAAAGTAGAGCGCCGCGCGGGTGTCCAAATCCAGCGCCCGGCGCATGGCCTGCGCGTAGATGAGCGTTTGGGTATGGGGCGGCAACCAGCGCGGATCGTCGATGGGCGCCGTACCCGATTCCTCGTCGCGCACCGTGGGGTCGGCGAGCTTAAACTCCTCAACGCCCGTGCGATGCTTGTAGTCGATCACCACGGCACGATTCTCGGCGTCCACGTCCACGCGGTCGATGCGCCCGCCAAGCGGCCAACCGGCATACTCGACCTTGAGCTCGTTGAAGGCGAACTCCAGGTAGCGCGGGGCAAAGGGGGCAAGTGCCTCGGACTCGTAGGCAAGCACGCCCTCCAGCTGCGGCAAAATCTCGGCCACCTGGCGCTCCTCCACCGCAGAAAGCGGCACCAGCGGGCCCTCCGTGCCTCGCTTGCCGGCGTGCTCGGCCAACGTCTCGTCAAAGACCTCGCGCAGCAGCTCCTGAGCGCGCGGCAGATTCTCGGGCGTCACGCGTTCCATGCCCTCCTGGGGCAGGCGGGCATGCAGGTGCTCCAGCACGTCGTGGACAAAGTTGCCCTTCTCCATGTTGCCAAAGCCCGCGTCGATGGACTGGGGCTTCACGCGATACGACACGAACCAGCACAGCGGGCATGTCGAGTACGCCTCAATCTGCGAGGCGGACGTCAGGCGCGGCACGAGCGGCGCGTTCTCGTCCTCGCCATCGCGGCGGCGCAGGACCAGGTACGGCACAGCCGCCTCACTCAAATGCTGAGGAGCCTCGCACGCGACGCGCTTGCACTCGATGCCCTCGCCGGCCGCTGGATCAAAATCGGCGACGATACCGCCCTCGCCCACGCATGTCACCTGGGCGGCGCCGGCAGCCTCGGCGTGCGCCCGCAGCTCGGTCCACACGGCAGCCGGGTAGCACTCGCGTGCCTGGCGATCGTGCGTCACGCGGGCAAGCGCAACCGGACCGCGCGCGGCCTGCATCGCGCGGCCAAAGCGCACACGCAGCAGGGCCGCGGGCTCAAGCGTCACGCCGCTGCGCCCCAGCTCTGCCGTCAGCGTGGCCAGCGGGCCCTCCTCATGTGAGAGCGGATAACTGTCCAGGTCGACGTCGGCAAACAGCACGGCATCGTAGCTGGCGGGGCGCAGGGCTGCCGCATCGGCAAGCGACGCAAAGCGCACCTGGGCGCGCGGCGTGCGGTCGACCTCGTAGGTCTCGTAATCGTATGCGGCGCTGCGCTTGTCCACCTTGGTACGAACGCCGTCGAGCACGGGCACGGTCGCGGCCTGCGACACGTCGAGCGCGCGGGCGTCGTTCATAAGGATGTCGATGGCATGTCGCAGTAGGGCGGTCTCCGCCTGGCGACGAGCCTGACCGTCAAAGCCTCCAAGGGCGCGATCGGGCAACGCCTCGGCGACGGCGAGCATTGCCTTGAGCGCCGTCACGGGTTTGTCGCGCCACAGCGCTTGGAACACGTCCGAGACCACGCACGGCACGTTCTTAAACCAGTTCTCATCGCTGGCGGCCTTGCGCGTGCCCCTGACCTGGCCCTGCACGCTCTGCAGCAGGCTTTTGACGGCCATGGCGGTCTTGCCGCGCGACAGGCGCATGTTCTTGTCGAAGGTGCGCGCGCTGGCGGCGTCGGCACCCGAAAGCGGACTGTAAATCCAGTCGGTAAGCTCCGGCGCGGGCCACCACTCGGTCTTGGAGGCGGTGCCCTCGTCGGCGGCCTTCATGCGCTCGATCAGATTGGCGAGCGCCGTGAACTGCCTGCCCGCGATGGATTGGGAAAACGCCGTGAACTCGATTGTCTCAGCAGCAATGTGACGCGCCGCCAAACGGGCAGCGAGTTCACCGAACAGCTGGGGCGCCCGGGCAGACACCACGAGCACGCGCACGGCGTCCGCGGACGCCGTGGCACCGCCGTCGACCGCGACGTCCTCACACGTTTTTACCAGCTCATCGATTGCATCCACATAGGCGTGGGCACGGGCGTGAGGGCCGGCAACCTCTATAAAGGCAGGCTGAGCGGCGGACTTGAAGGCAGTCTGGGGCGCGGCGGCACCCTCCCCCAGCGGCGCGGCCTCAAACAGCACACCGCGGGCATCAAAGGCAGCAGCCAGGTCCTCGCGCATTGCCGCCTGCTCGCGGGCAAGCAGCACAACGACCTCTCCCCCGTTGTTTGCCACGGCGGACAGCAACTCGAGCAGGCCGTGCGTAAACGACGTGACGCCGCGCACACATACCGCGCGGGCGCACGCCGGTAGGCTGTCGGCCAAAGCGTCGGCCATAAGGTCAGCAGCCTCGCAGGACTCGACCATGCCTCGACGGTCCAAGCCGCTCGCATAGGCACTCAACAGCTCGAACACGCGAGCCTCGGCGTCGCTCTTGGGATCGGGCCGGCAATTGTTGGCACGGCATCGCTCGGCCGTCGTTCCCGCTACGCCCGACAGCACATCGCGGGCCATGCGCGCGAGCATGCGCACCGTACCCTGACTGCGCGAAAGCGGCTGCAGGTCGGCATCGTCGCGACGGGCGATCATGTCCGAGAACAGCATCTGGCGCTGCATGTTGTCGACGAAGCTGCGGCCATCGCCCATAAGCTCCCACAGCGAGCGGAGCCACGACGCTGGGGTTTTGTAGTCAACGCCCAGCGAGGCGCCAGCAACCGCAGCATCGTGACGGCACACGTCGAGCTCGGCAAACGAGGGCGCCAGCAATACAGCACGCCCGTGGCGGGCAACCAGGTCGGCGAGCAACGCCGCCTCGGCATCGCTCAAGTCCGTACCGGTATTGGTGGTATAGATTCGAACAGGCATGGTCCTCCACTCAAACCGTTCGCAATAATCAATGCATCCATCCTACCCGCCCACGCGGACAGATTTGCCCCACGCCAACAGATTTGATCCCTTGGGGACGGAGGAAAACGGATCAACGAGGGGGTCAGTCTAACCCGGTGATCCGTTTCCCCCGTCCCCGAGGGATCAAAAAACCGCCCCCGAAGGGACGGTTCTGCGCAATTTATTTTTGCCGCTGGCCTACTCGCCATCCTCCAGTTTGATGAGGATCTTGCGATAGCCACCGTACTCGCCGTTGAGCGCCTTGGACACGCGGCTCACCGTGGTGGACGAAGCGCCGGTGCGGGCCTGAACCTCAACATAGGGCTCGCCCTCATCCAGATAGCGCGCGACCTGCAGGCGCTGAGAAAGATCGCAAATCTCGCGCGGCGTGCAGATATCGGTTAAAAACGCCTGGATATCGTTCTCGTCATCCAAAAGGCTAAATGCGTGGACCAGCTGCTTGACATCAGGCTTGTCAAACATGTTCTCGATATTCATCGATCACCGCCAAACCCGCCAAAAGGCATCGAAGTTGATACTGACATCGGGCATCGTTCGCCCGTAATATGCAATAAAACTATGCATGGGCTATTTGCCCGTAGCAGTGTAGCACACCACCAAACTAAAGCGACAAGACTCTCTGCCAGCGGCACGTTTTTCAGGACGAACGCCGTTTAGAAACCGAATGCGCACGTAAGCTCCACGAATATTTGAGACAATGGGCGCCCAAACACCGCGGCGCGCCCGCGCAACCATCCAAGTCGCCGCCGCAAGCCGCTTCACGCGACGCCAGCAACCCCGGCGCAAGAAAGGATTCACGCCATGCGCTTTATGCTTAACTGGCTCTTCACCTCGATCGCCATCGCGATCGCCACGTTCCTCGTCCCCGGTATCCAACCCTTCGGCTTTGCCGAGGCCTGGGTCTGCTTTGCCTTTGTGGGACTGTTCCTCAACATCGTAGATTCGTTCGTCAAACCGTTCCTCACGGTCATCTCGCTGCCGCTCACGATCATTACGCTCGGCATTTTCCAGCTCGTGCTCAACAGCTTTATGCTGGAGCTCGCCAGCTACCTGTCGGTCAACCTGTTGGGCGTCGGTATCTCCATCGCCGGCTTTGGCTCGGCCTTTATGGGCAGCATCCTAGTGTCCATCATGCGCAGCATCCTCGATAGTATTGCCGAAGAGTAGAACGCCCCCGACACGCAAACGCATCGGACCAAATCAAAGGCCGCCCATCGCAAAAATGGGCGGCCTTCTTATTTGCCAAGTCTCAGAGGGCAAGAAAATCTACCATTTCCACCCCGTCCCCACATGGCAGGCGTGGGTTAGATGACATAGTCGTAGCCATGGTTGGGAGCGACAAGTTGATCGAGCGTCACGCCGTCGAGGTAATCGTTGATGAGCTTGTCCAGGTTCTTCCACACGTCGAGCGTGGGGCACTCATCAGATCGCGAGCAGCCCTTGCAGTCGCCATCCAGGCAGGCGACCGGCGCCAGACTACCCTCGGTCAGGCGCAGGATCTCGCCCACCGTGTACTGCTCGGGCGGACGCGTGAGCACATAGCCGCCGCCCTTGCCACGCATGCCCGAAAGCATGTTGGCGCGCACGAGCGTAGCCAAGATGTTCTCGAGATATTTCTCGGAAATCCCCTGTCGCGCCGCGATCTCTTTGAGCGGGATGCGACCGGCCGCCTGGTGCTCGGCCAGATCGACCATAACGCGCAGGGCGTACCTGCCCTTAGTAGAAACCAACATATATATTGCTGCCTTTCGGTCTTTTAGTCCGTTGAAATTCTAGCCGAAAAAATGGGTTTGAAAATACCCGTTCCGGTCAAGATGGTTAATCGACTCGTAATAATCTTCTATTTCCCATTGCATTACTAGGCTTTAGTGTCTACTATGCTTGCCAACAGCTAAACGAACAACCTATAAGGTTTATGGGTTTTGCTGCTAGACACGCCGTAAAACCATACGGCAACCAGCAACTTGAACACTTTGGAGGTTCACCATGAGCAAGGTTTACACGTCCATCGATCAGCTTATCGGCCACACCCCGCTTCTGGAGCTCACCCACTTTGAGGCCGACGAGGACCTCAAGGCTCGCGTGCTCGTCAAACTGGAATACTTCAACCCCGCCGGATCCGTTAAAGACCGCGTCGCCAAGAACATGATTGACGAGGCCGAGAAGGCCGGCAAGCTCGTGCGCGGCGGCGACTACACCATCATCGAGCCCACGAGCGGCAACACCGGCGTCGGCATCGCCTCGGTGGCGGCCGCCCGCGGCTACAAGGTGATCATCACCATGCCCGAGACCATGTCCGTCGAGCGCCGCAAGCTGATGCAAGCATACGGTGCGCAGCTCGTACTCACCGACGGCTCCAAGGGCATGAAGGGCGCTATCGCCAAGGCCGAGGAGCTGCAGAAGGAGACTCCCAACAGCATCATCGCCGGCCAGTTTGTGAACCCCGCCAACCCGGCCATTCACAAGGCCACGACCGGCCCCGAGATCTGGGACGACACCGACGGCCAGGTCGACATTTTCGTCGCCGGCGTTGGCACCGGCGGTACCGTGACCGGCGTGGGCGAATTCCTCAAGGAGCAGAACCCCGAGATTCAGGTCGTCGCCGTTGAGCCCGCCACCTCACCGGTGCTCTCTAAGGGCCAGGCCGGCCCGCACAAGATCCAGGGCATCGGTGCCGGCTTTGTGCCCGACGTCCTCGACACCCAGGTCTACGACGAGATCATCCCCGTCGAGAACGACGACGCCTTTGCCACCGGCCGCGCCGTGGGCCACAAGGAGGGCGTGCTCGTGGGCATTTCGTCCGGTGCCGCCGTGTGGGCCGCACTGCAACTGGCCAAGCGCCCCGAGAACGAGGGCAAGACCATCGTGGCCCTGCTTGCCGACACCGGCGAGCGCTACCTGTCCACGGCGCTCTTCCAGGACTAAGGGCCCGTCACTTGTCGATAGGCCCAAGGCACGCCGGTCTACCCTCTCTTCTGGCCGCCTGAGCCCATCTCGTTAGGGTGTCCCACACGACGCCCGAACTTGCTACAATGTCTGCGGCGCGGAACCAGCCTCCCGCGCCGCTTTTCTTTTTTGGCCACATGCCACCAAGGAGAACCTCCCCATGCACAACAAGCGCGTGCTCGTCGCCATGAGCGGCGGCGTCGATTCCAGCGTGACCGCGTACCTGCTCAAAAGCCAGGGCTACGAATGCGTCGGTGCCACCATGCGCCTCACCTGCCCCGCACCCGACCCCGCCACGGGCATGAGTAAGGTCGGCCGCGACATCGCCGACGCGAAGGCGGTCGCCGAGCGTCTGGGGATACCCCATCATGTGCTCGACCTGCAGCAGACCTTCGACCGCAGTGTTATCGAGCGCTTTGTGAGCGCCTACCGGGAGGGGCTGACGCCCAATCCGTGCATTATCTGCAACCGCCACATTAAGTTTGGCGCGCTGCTCGATGCGGCGCTGGACATGGGCTGCGACTACATCGCAACGGGACATTACGCCAAAACAAGCCAGGCGGCAGACGGCACCTGGCAGCTCCATCGCGGCGAAGATCCCAAAAAGGACCAAAGCTACTTTTTGTATTCGCTTACGCAGGAGCGCCTGGCACACACGATCTTTCCGCTGGCAGGCCTAGACAAAGAGCGCGACGTGCGCCGCATAGCCGCCGAGCAGGGCTTCACCAACGCCCAGAAGGCCGAAAGCGAGGACATCTGCTTTATTCCAGACGGTGACTACGCGGGCTATATCGAGCGCCGCTGCGGACATCCCGCTGCACCGGGCGACATTGTGTGGCGCGACGGCAGCGTGGTCGGGCGCCACAACGGCGCGCTGCGCTACACCATCGGCCAGCGCAAGGGCCTGGGCGTCGCGATGGCGCATCCCGTGTATGTGACGGGCGTCGACGCCGCCAACAACACCGTGCATTTGGGCGAGGCCGAGGACCTGACCGCCGCTGCCCTCACGGCCGATGAGTGGATCTGGAGCGCGCCGGACGCACGCATGGAGGCGGAGCTCGACGCCGGCGGCATTCGCGTAGGTGCCAAGTACCGCTACCGTCAGAAAGACCAGGCAGCGACCCTTACGCGTGACGAAGACGGGCAAATGCTGCTGACCTTTGACGAGCCGCAGCGAGCCATCGCCCCCGGCCAAGCCGTCGTCGTCTATCGCGGCGACATCGTCCTGGGTGGCGGTACGGTGACCGGCGCGCTTAAGTAGCCGCAGGTTTATCGCTGCACGTGTCGAAGCACCTCAACAGCGGCACTAACCTCGATTACGCGACGCTCGAGGCCGCGGCAAATGGCCTCGAGTCGACCCCCCGCCGTGGCCCATTCGCTCTGCGAAAGAATCTCGATCGCCTCATCAACAAATCCGTTGAGCCGCGATGAATTGAACCAATCGAGTGAGTCCGCAAGCGCCAGCTGGACGGAAGGGTCGGGCCCAAACGGCTTAGCGGAAAACCCAAACTCCCCAGCTGCGAGCACGGCAGTTGGTACGTTGTACCACAGGCAGTTGCCGCTATCGAACAGCAGAGCAGGCCTTATCTCCAGGGTGTCGACATTGCGGATGATGCCGAAGTTCCGCCAATGGCGGTCGCTGTTGGCCAAAAGGGCATCGCAGACAATCATCTGCGACATAGACCTTCTCACAGCGGCCCCATCGGCGCCATGCTTGCCAAGGTAGCGACAGTATCGATCGTATGTCGAATTTCCCCGCTGGCTGCCAAGTGCGCCCTTAACGTAAACAGCCGGAACGTATTCCTCGCGGCCGTCAAGAAAGTCGTCGCACAGACACACAGGGCCATCGAACATCCGCTCAACCGTATAAGGAACAAACTCGCCCTCCGACAGCAAGCGACGATGCAGGGCCGTTGCAACCGCCTCGTTAAAGGGCCGTTGGTCGTCCATGCCGCACCCCTTGACCAGAACGCGAACACCGTTGCGAATCATCCACGATTTAGGAAGCTCGCCCTCGGATGTGTTGTCGGGATTTTTAAGACCGATGCCTTCCAGCCAACCCGAACGCTCTTCGGACGCCGATCGCTCAAAATCGTTCTCGAAGTAATTGAGGTTTCGCCATTCGAACCCGTCGCATTCTGCCGGCCGCAGCCAATAACAATCCGAAAGTGATAGGCCCAGGCACCGAACCGGAACCTCGATGCCACTGGCAATCCCCAGTTCACGATAGCGCGAGACGAGTCCGGGGCGGACGTCAGGCACCGACCGATGGCTCCACCACACGTTGAGCTCCCGTTTATTCACCGTAGGAGAAGAGCTCGAGCACGTGCCAAACGGCATCCTCTGCGCATCGAGGACCTCGGCGATTTCGAAGGGAAACTCACGCGTCGGATCAAATGAGACATGCGCGACCTCATGGTCGGCGGACATCAGCGTAAACTTGCGCCCCACATCGGCCGCAGGACGGCGTCCACGTTTGCGGACCTTTTGATAAGCGACCGCGGAATTGTGCTCGACCATCTTCCGTCCGCCCACAATATCGCACGTGAGCGTTCCCGATGCGGCAAGTTGAGATATGCGGGCTTTCGTAACGCCCAGCAGGCGGGCAGCATCACCCATAGACAAGTACTCAGACGTATCCATACACCGCATCACCTCGTTAAGTAATTTAAACGTTTAGTTAATAGATTACATACATCATAATACTAAACAACCCAAAACGAAAAAAGGCCCGAGAAATCGGGCCTTAGCGATCGGTCAGCCGAGTCGCAAGCTACTCCCCTAGCGCTGAACGTAGGCGCGAACCAGCTCGTAGGTATTGCGCACGCCGTCGATGTGGCTGCGCTCGTAGTTGTGGCTCGCGTACACGCCGGGGCCGATCAGACCATGGCGAATGTCGTAGCCGGCCGAGAGCGTGGCCTCGACGTCGGAGCCATAGTGCGGGTACACATCGATGGCGTAATCGAGCTCCAGCTCGCGCGCGATGTTGGACAGCGTGGTTACCAGGTCGTAGTTGTACGGACCGCCCGAATCCTTGGCGCAAATCGAAACCATGCGCTCGGTGCAGCCCAGGTCGTCGCCCACGCAGCCCATGTCCACGCTGATCATCTCGCGCGTGTCGGCCGGCACAAAGGCACCGCCGTGGCCGACCTCCTCGTACACCGTAAAGAGCAACGAAACCTTGCGCGAAAGCGACACTTCGCCGTCAGCAACGGCGCGGGCCAGACCCAGCAGAATCGACGCGGACAGCTTGTCGTCCAGGAAGCGGCTCTTAATGTATCCGCTCTCCGTCACCGTGGTGCGCGGATCCATAGCGATGATGTCGCCGGTCTGAATACCCAGCTCGAGCACATCGTCCTTGCTGTCAACGTTCTCGTCGAGCAGGATTTCCATGTTCTTCTCGATGGTCTTGACCGGCTCATCGGCCACGTGCGCCGAAGGCTCGGTATTGAGGACCACACCCGTGTACACATTGCCGTCACGCGTGTAGACGGTGCAGTTCTCGCCATCGGCCGTAGACCACTGGTGTCCACCAAGCGTCGTGGGACGCAGGCGGCCATTGTCCTTAATGGAGCGCACCATGGCGCCCAGGGTATCGACATGGCTCGCCAACACAAGCGGCTCGCCCTCGCCGCCAAGCTCAACGAGCACGTTGCCCTTATTGGAGCGCTCGGGCCCAAAGCCCATATCGCGCAACGTCTCCATCAGATAATCAGTCGCCGCACGGGTATAGCCCGTAGGCGAAGCAATCGAGGTAAGCGCTTTCAACTGGTCAGTAATATAGGAGAGCGTAGAATCCATCTTGGACACCAAAGTCACCCTTTCATATCGAATTAAACCCACAGCAACGATACCACCGTGAACCATCTTTTTACCTAGCGAGATGACCCATCGAGCTCTTCAGAACTGCGCCCGCCACGATAACGAGCCGTCGGGCCCCTGCCCGTTTGCCCCACAATCTTTCCGCAGGACGGAGGAAGCCCCCGCCGCACGAAGTGCGCAGCGGGGGCTTCCGACATGTCCGAGGACGATTGTGGGGCTAACGGGCAGGGGCCCGCCGAACCAAGTTAGGCAGCCGGGCAGATCTTCTTGAAGAGCTCGATGACGTCGTCGAGCGTCGCCTCGCGCGGGTTGCCCGGGAAGCAGGCGTCGGCCATGGCGTCCTTGGCCAGGACCTCGATTTCGTCAGCCTTCATGGCCTCGCAGACGTGCGGGATGTTCACGTCGGCGGAAAGCTGCTTGACGGCGGCGATGGCAGCATCGGCGGCCTCGTCGGTGCTCATGCCCGTGGTGTCAACGCCCATGGCGACGGCGACCTTGGCCAGGCGCTCGGCGCAAACCGGCTTGTTGAACTCCATGGCGATCGGCAGCAGCATGGCGCAGGCGACGCCGTGCGGGGTGTCGTAGTGAGCGGACAGGGTGTGAGCCATGGCGTGGTCGATGCCCAGGCCGACATTGGAGAAGCCCATGCCAGCGACATACTGGCCAAGAGCCATGCCCTCGCGGCCGGAGCCGGGCTTGCCGGACTTGGCCTCGGCAACGGAGTCGCGCAGGTTCTCGCTGATCAGCTTGATAGCCTCAAAGTGGAACATGTCGGAGAGCTCCCAAGCGCCCTTGGTGGTGTAGCCCTCGATGGCGTGGGTCAGTGCGTCCATGCCAGTGGAAGCGGTCAGGCCGGCGGGCATGGAAGCCATCATGTCGGGATCGACGACAGCAACCTCGGGGGCATCGTTGGTGTCGACGCACACGAACTTGCGGACCTTCTCGGGGTCGGTGATGACGTAGTTGATGGTCACCTCAGCAGCGGTACCGGCGGTCGTCGGCACAGCGATGGTGAACACGGCGTGGTTCTTAGTCGGAGCAACGCCCTCGAGGCTGCGGACATCGGCAAACTCGGGGTTGTTGATGATGATGCCGATGGCCTTAGCGGTGTCCATGGAGGAGCCGCCGCCGATGGTCACGATAGCGTCAGCCTCGGCGGCCTTGAAGGCCTCGACGCCGTCCTTGACGTTCTGGATGGTGGGGTTGGGCTTGATCTCGGAGTAGAGGCTCCATGCGATGCCGGCGGCGTCGAGCTCGTCGGTCACCTTAGCGGTAACGCCAAACTTGACCAGATCGGGGTCGGAGCAGACGAAGATCTTCTTGTAGCCGCGACGCTGGAGCTCGCCGGGGATCTCCTTGATGGCGCCGGAACCATGATAAGAGATGGTATTGAGAACGAAACGATTAGCCATTGATAGCCTCCCATCGTGTGCGGGGCATCCATTACGCCCCGCGCTATAAGTCCCATCCTAACGCTTTTGAAACAAAAAACGCGTGAGAACGTCAAAAGTGTTAAAGCGTTTCAACAGATGATGAAAAATATTGCGGCAAAGGGACAGCCCCTTTGCCGCAATCGGTTACTTTCGGCAGCCCTCTTTCCAAGCCTCGGCCGCAGCCTTCCAGCGTAAGCGCAAGTCGCGCTCGCGGTCGATGAACATGATGGCAAACGCGACAAACAGCAGCAAACTCGCCACGACGATGGCGTGCAGCCCCATGCGCTCAATACACCAGTTGCCCAGCACGGCGCCAAACACAAAGGTAAAGATCACGCCAAAGTACAGCAGGCCGTTTTCCAAAAAGCCGCGCCTGTGGGTGATGATGTAATCGTCCACGTTTTGCAGCGCGTTGCGCAAGTTGCCGATGCACATGGTCGTAGCGATGCCGTGACCGTGGATCTTGCGGAAGCTCTCGACTTGCATGCCGCAGGCAAAAGAGGTGAGGCAGTTGGCGAGCAGGTTGTAACCGCCACCGGGGATAAAGCTCACGCCCAGCAAGATGACGGCTTCAAAGAACACCGTCACCTGACGCCAGTGGATCACGCTGCCAAACCGCTCGTGTACCAGATCGGCAAGCATAATACCCACGGCAAACGACACCACAGGGAAGAAGTAGCGCCCCGCAAGTGCCCAGTTGCCCTCCGAGATGCTCACGCCCACGAGCAGGATGTTGCCTGTCTGCGCGTTGGCGAAAACATGGTCGCGCCCAATGTACGAATACACGTCCATAAAGCCACCGGCGAGCGCCAAGATGATGCCCAGCTCAATAGACTCCGATATCTGTTTGGCACGCTGCATCGTCGTGCATCCTCCTTGTTGACGACTCTCTCGTGCGTTGGCGGAAACATAGCCGCCGTTCATACTGTAACCCATTGACAACATGGCGTGCGCGCGAGACGGCCCCTTCGACACGGGGATACACAGTCTGGAAACAAACGGCACCCGCATCGACACGCCGATCCGCCGGCTCGTGTACTCCACCAGTCTTTTTAGCCCCGTCCCAAAAAGACTGGTTACAATTACGAGCAGCATACAAACACCGGGAGGGATCGTGGCAAAAAAGCCTCAGCACGCTCAGAACAACCAGCGCAGCCAGCAGGGCAAACAGGGCCAGCAGCAAAAGCGCGGCGGCAAGGCGCAGGGTGGGCACACCACGCATACCCCAGCAGCGCCCACGCGCCCCTGGCGTCCGGGCCGCGATAAGTTCCTCCCCGTCAGCCGCGCCGACATGGATGCGCGCGGCTGGGACCAGTGCGACTTTGTCTACATCTGCGGCGACGCCTACGTGGACCACCCTAGCTTTGGTATGGCCATCATCAGCCGCGTCCTCGACGCGCACGGCTACAAGGTGGGCATCATCTGCCAGCCCGACTGGACCGACCCCGCCAGCATCAGCGTGCTCGGTGAGCCGCGCCTGGGCTTTCTCGTCAGCGCCGGCAACATGGACTCCATGGTCAACCACTATTCGGTGACCAAGCACCGCCGCCACACCGACGCCTATACCCCCGGTGGCGAGGAGGGGCACCGCCCCAATCGTGCCGTCACGGTCTACGGCAACCTCATCCGCCAGACGTTTAAGGACGCTCCCATCATTATCGGCGGCATCGAGGCAAGCCTGCGCCGCCTGGCCCACTACGACTACTGGCAGGACAAGCTCAAGCACTCGGTACTACTCGACTCGGGCGCCGACATCCTCATCTACGGCATGGGCGAGCACGCAATCGTCGAGATCGCCGACGCGCTCGACGCGGGACTGCCCGTCGACCAGATTACCTATATCAATGGCACCGTTTACCGCACGGGTTCGCTCGACGAGGTCTACGACTACGACCTGCTGCCCAGCTGGGACGACCTTACCGCCGACAAGCTCAACTACGCGCGCAGTTTTAACGTGCAGCAGCAAAACATGGACCCCATCACCGGACACCGCCTGGTGGAGCCCTATCCCAACAGCGTCTATGTGGTACAGAACCCGCCGTCGGCGACGCTCACCACCGATGAGATGGACGAGGTGGCCGAGCTCCCCTACGCACGTGATTGGCATCCCGACTACGACGCGGCAGGCGGCGTGCCGGCCTTTGCCGAGATCAAGTTTTCCATTAGCTCCAACCGTGGCTGTTTTGGTGAGTGTTCATTTTGCGCCCTCACCTTCCACCAGGGGCGCGTGCTGCAGATGCGCAGCCACGATTCGATCATGCGCGAGGCCGAGCTGCTCACGCGCGATCCCGAGTTTAAGGGCTACATCAACGACGTGGGCGGACCGACGGCAAACTTTAGCCGCCCTGCCTGCGACAAGCAGCTCAAGCACGGCGTGTGCAAGAACAAGCGCTGCCTGTGGCCGAGCGTATGCAAGAACATGGTGGTCGACGAGAGCGGCTATACGCAGTTGCTGCGCGACCTGCGCCAGCTGCCGGGCGTCAAGAAGGTCTTCGTGCGCAGCGGCATCCGTTTTGACTACACCATGGCCGATGCCTCGGACGAGTTTTTGCGCGAGCTGCTGGAACACCATGTCTCGGGCCAGCTACGCGTGGCACCCGAGCACGTGAGCGACGCGGTGCTCTCCGTAATGGGCAAGCCGAGCCGCGCCGTCTACGATGCGTTCTGTCGCAAATTTGAGCGCTTGAACCGCGAATACGGACTCAAGCAGTATGTGGTGCCGTATCTGATATCGAGCCATCCCGGCTCGACGATGAAGGAAGCCGTGGACCTCGCCGAGGCCGTGCGCGACATGGGCTACATGCCCGAGCAGGTGCAGGACTTCTACCCCACGCCGTCCACCATGTCGACCTGTATGTACTACACCGGCGTGGATCCGCGCACCATGGAGCCGATCTATGTGGCGCGCGACCCGCACGAGAAGGCCATGCAACGTGCGCTCATCCAGTATCGCAAGCCCGAGAACTACAAGCTCGTGCGCGAGGCGCTGGAAAAAGCCGGCCGCCGCGATCTGATTGGCTACACCAAGCATTGCCTGATTCGTCCCGTGCCGCCGCGCCCGGGCGAGACATCTGCCAACGGCGGGCATGGAACCGGCAAGAAGGGCGGCAAGCCGCACGGTGGCGCCGGCAAGGGGCCCAAGGGTAGCAAGGGGCACAGCGGCATGTCGCGCGCACAGAACACTGCCGGTCGCAATCGCGCGGCCCAGGGGCGTCAGGGCGCCAACGGAGGCGGACGCCGCAACTAGGGCAGCGGTGCGCTCGCTGCATCCACCCCACACGCGTGGCGCAGCGAACGCATTGCCTCAACGAGGATGACGCCGGCGATAGCGACCGTAATTGCCACATCGAGCGGCGTGTTCACAAACCAGAGCAACGTCATGAGATACGACCCGGCATTAAAGGCAAAGTGCAGCAGGATCGTGTAGCGGAGCTTTCCGGTCGTCACGAGCACCCAACCAAAGATGAGGCCGGCGGCACCCGCGTAGCAACCCTGCACCCAATTCATGTGCATAAAACCGAAGATTGCCGCCTGCAACACAATCGCCGCGGCGATACCCCACGTGCTTGGGGCCGCCCAGGGCACCATGGCTCCGTCCTGCGCGCTCGCACGACGCCGGCGCTTCCAAAGTGGGCGGCACTGCGGATTAAACGCTCGGAGCGAAAACTCAAAAATAATGCCGCGCACCAGCAGCTCTTCACAAAATGGGGCACCGAGCACCGTAGTCAGGACGGCGAGATAGCTGGTGTCGCCCATGCCTGTTTCCTCGACAAGCTCGCTGTAGTCGGCCGCGGCCTCGGGCAACAGCGACAGCACGGCGTCGGTCACGTAGCCAACAACCACCTGCAGGGCCAGGCCAATCACGATAACGCAGGCGATGCGCTTCCACGCCCCACGTGCTCCCCCGCCGAGCGGATGCTCGCTTTGCCGGCGTGCCATAAACGAACGCGGCCACAGATAACGCCACCACAGTAGCGCCATCAAAAACGATGCCGTCTGCGCGACGGCCTGAAGCAATTGAATGTCGAGGTCATCGATCGAAAAACCCATGAACACTGACGCGACGCCCAGAGCGGAAAACAAAACCACGCTCAGGGCAATATCGGCAGCGACGACGCCAAAACAGGCAAGCGCCCAAATCATCGCATTGAGCATGCCGACCTCCTCCCGACGACTAGTCATTGGGGACGTTCTTCAACGACTAGCTGTTGAGGACACTCTTTGCCAAAGGCCCCGTTGGGCGAGATGTCAAACGGAAAGGTGCCGCAGCGATTGAACGCGGCGATAAACATGCGGATGGCGTTGGATGGCGTGGTGCCCACGAGCTGAGTTGCCGCCGCGAAGGCTGCCTTCTCCTCGGGCAAGACCTTCGCGACTACGGGGGTCATGTGTTCTGCCATGGCGCTTCCTTTTTGAAACGACGGTAGTGCGGATAGATGCGGGCCACGCGGCTGGGCGACGGGCTGTGAAGGCAACCCGATTGGCCCGCATCCGGAGTTTGTTTCTGCGGCGTTGGTATTACTTGGTATTCCTAAGTATTACCCCGCAGATAGAATACCACACCCGACCCCATGGGAACGGAGGAAAACGAATCATTTTGTAGCTGAGTTAGTATTTAGAGCGTGATGATGTCCGAGATATCGAGGGCCTGAGCGTCGGCGACATCGTGCGTGGCGAGCAGGAGCATGCGGCCGTCGAGCAGGTCGAGCACGACCTCGGCGCATGCGTCGCGTGCGGCGGTATCTAGACCGGTAAAGGGCTCGTCCAGAATAACGGCGCCGCCCGGGCACAGCAGGACTCGAGCGATCTCGACGCGACGGCGCTGCCCGCCCGAAAGCTCGGCCACGCGAGCATGCACGTCGATCCCTGGCACCAGCAGGCGCAGCAATGCCGCGGCGCTCGAAGCATCCACGCGCGCATCGGCGCACACCAACACGTTATCCAGCGCCGAGGCGGATTCGACCAAGCGTGCATCCTGAAACACCATCGAGCACGGCGCGGACTCCCCCGCCGCTAGCGCAAGCAGCGTCGACTTGCCCGCACCCGAAGCACCCATCACACAGATACGCCCGCCCGCGGGCACGTTGAGCGCCAAACCGTCCAGTGCCGGAGCCCACGGCGCGCGATCGCCCACGGCAAGCGCAAGCTCCGCCGCAGCGCCATCGCTCGCAGCCCCCGCACGCCCGCGCAGTCCATGCCCATGCGCCCGCACGGCCGCGCGCCACACCACGGGCCCCGAAACCCGCAGAAGCCACACCAGCACGCGCTCACACGCCCACGAGGCGGCAACGACCAGCACGGTCCACGCCAGCAGATCAGCCGTCTCAATCAAAAGCTTTGCCTGATAGATGCGCTCACCCACGGTGCCCACCGCCATGCCGATCAGCTCGGCTGCCACGCCGGCCTTCCAGCTCATGCCGATCACGGCGCGGGCGCACGAAAGCACAAACGGCAGCACCTCGCGCCAGGTGTGGGCGCAAAACAGGCGCCAAGCGCGCACGCCATGCAGACGGAACATCTGCTCCAGCGGTTTATTCACCTGAGTCAGCCCCTCGGCCAGCGAAAAATACACGCCCGGCAGCGCCATCAAAAAGACCGCCGCGATGCTCACGCGTGCCGACCCCAGCCAGATAAGCAACAGGACCACAACGCAGGCGACCGGCGTCGCCTTTACAAACGACAGCGCCGGAGCCACCAGGTGCGCAAACGCCCGCGAACGTGACGAAATGCCGGCAAGCACGCCACCACACACCGCGGCAAGCGCCAGTCCGCCCAATATTCGCGCGCCCGAGCCCGCCAAAATCGCCCAGGTACCGCCATCGCACACCAGGCGCAGCAGCGTCAAGGCAACAGCGCCCGGCCCCGGCAAGATCAGCGGTTGCGCCACCAGCGCCGCCACCAGCATCCACGCGGCAAGCCAAAAGGCGGCGACGGCACCTGCTGCCGCCACCGCCTTCATACGCTCTGTCATTTGTCGAGCAAACGCACGCACGGGCTACTCCATGTAGTAGAAATCGTCAGCCGGAAGTTTACCGCCCACGGCACTCGCGTCCGCGTCGGACAGCACCCGCAGATACCCGCCAAGCGCCGCCTTCATATCCTTGCCTGTCTGGCAGACAAGCATGCAGCCGGGAATCGCCTTCTCGGCAATCGTGGCGTTGTCCACGATGCCGGCATCGACAAGGCCTGCGCCCAGTCTGCCGGCGCTGCATTGACAGCCTTAACGCTCGCCGCATGGCAGCTCAAGAACTCCGCCACGGCCTCGGGATGTTCCTCGGCAAACGCGCGGCGCACCACGGTCACGCCCGTCAGCAGGCGCGAACCCGTGTCACCTGCCAGCTCGTCCCACACATCGGTCAGGCTTACCGGAGCCGACAGCTTGCCTTCGCTCTTGGCGATGGCAGCGGTCTTGAACGGCTCCGGCAGCACGCCCACGGCAGACGGATCGGCAAGCAGGGCCGACAGCACCTCGGTGGGCTCGCTCTTAAACTCGAGCGCCACCTGGCCGGTCAGGCCCGCGCGCTCCAGCAGGTAGTTCATGACGTACTCCGGCGTGGTGCCCTTGCCCGTCATGTAGACGGTGCGACCCGCCAGATCGCCAAACGAAGCCACTTTCGTGTCGCCCGTCACAACGTTCAGCACACCCAGCGTGTTGATGTCGATGACCTGCACCGCGCCCTCGGTCTTGTTGTAGAGCACGCTCGCCACGTTGGCGGGCACCAGGGCAATGTCGATATCGCCCTGAATGACCTTGGGCACAATCTCATCGGCGGCAGTATTCATCGCAAAGTCGAACTCATTGTCCGTCTCGCCATCGGCCGCCCGGTCCATAAGCTGCACCAGACCAATCGAGGTCGGCCCCTTGAGCGAAGCGACGTGCACCTCGACCGGCTCCGCAGCAGCACCGGCGCCGTCCGTGGCAGCCGAGCCCGCGGCGGACCCGGCACCGGCAGCTCCGCCGCCACAGCCAGCCAGTGCGAGCGACAACGCGCCCGCGGCAAGCGCCGAGGCAAATCCTCGGCGCGTCATCTCAACATCAAACGCGCGCATCGCTAGCACGCCTCCTCGTTGGGCATCGTCCATGCATGATGGTCGGTATGCAGTAGCTCCTCGGCCAGCGGCGAGAGCGGCGCGCCCAAGAACTCGCGATAGCACGCCTGGACATCGGGATTCTCGTGCGAGAAGCGAATGTCCGCAGCGGCATCCAGGCCCCAGAGCACCTTGCCGCGCTCGGCCGCCAGCTCGCAACCGTCGTGGATGGGCTGACCGCCACCACCGACGCAACCGCCGGGGCACGCCATGACCTCGACAAAGTCATAGCTCACGCTGCCGTCGCGAATCGCGTCGAGCAGCCGGGCGGCGTTGCCCAGCCCGTGCGCCACGGCAACACGCACCTGAGTGCCATCGATATCGGCGACAGCTTCCTTCCAGCCGTCGAGTCCGCGCACGTCGGTAAAGAAATCGGCATCCGGGTTCTTGCCCGTCACCAGGTAATAGGCCGAGCGCACGGCGGCCTCCATCACGCCGCCCGTGGCGCCAAAGATCACGCCCGCGCCCGTGCCAAAGCCCAGCGGCGTGTCGAGCGGCTCCTCGACCAGCGTGTCCACGCTCACGTGGCTCGCGCGGATCATGCGTACCATCTCGCGCACCGTCAGCGCAACGTCAACGTCGGGCGCACCGCCCTCGCCCACCATGCTCGGCAGCGCGCACTCGGCCTTCTTGGCCGTGCACGGCATCACGGACACCACGAACAGGCGCTCGGGCTCCACGCCCAGCACTTTGGCATAGTAGGTCTTGGCGATGGCGCCGAACATCTGCTGCGGCGACTTTGACGTGGACAGGCTGTCGACAAACTCGGGGTAGCGCGCCTTCACAAAGCGTACCCAGCCCGGGCAGCAGCTCGTGAACATGGGCCAGCCGCGGCTGTCGCCCTCGCCCTTGGCAGCCTTACCCAGGCGCTCGAGCAGCTCGGAGCCCTCCTCCATAATGGTGAGATCGGCCGAGAAGTCGGTGTCGAACACGTACTCAAAGCCCACGCGGCGCAGCGCACAGGCCAGGCGCTCGACGGTGGCCTCATCGCGCGGAATGCCAAGCTCCTCGCCCCAGGCGCTACGCACGGCCGGCGCAATCTGCACCAGCACGATCTTGTCGGGATCGGCGATGGCGTCGAACACGGTCTCGGTATCGTCACGCTCGCGCAGGGCGCCCGTCGGGCAATGCGTGATGCACTGACCGCACGCGACGCAATCGGTCTTGCCAATCGGCGCACGCCCGCGGGTACCCACGGCGGTATGCGTGGCGCGGTTGGTCAGATCCCAAATCCCTAAGCCCTGCACGCTCTCGCACACCTTGATGCAGCGCATGCATTTGATGCACTTGTCGTTATCGCGGATGATGGGGAAATCGAAGTCCCAGCCCTCGCGCGCCAGGTGCTGCTCGTACGGCAGATAGAAGATGCCCAGGTCGTTGGCGATGGTCTGCAGGTTGCAGTTACCACTGCGCACGCAGCTCGTGCAGCGCGAGTCGTGTTGGGACAGCAGCAGCTGCACGTTGGTGCGACGCGCCTCGCGGGCCTTGGGGCTGTTGGTGTGGACCACCATGCCGTCGAGCACGTAGTTGTTGCAGGCGGCAACCAGCTGATCGCAGCCCTCAACCTCGACCACGCACACGCGGCAACCGCCGATCTCGTTTAGATCGCGCAGGTAGCACAGGGTGGGAATCTGGATGCCGACGGACTTGGCCGCATCCAGGATCGTGATGTGCTCAGGTACCACGACCTCGCAATTATCGATAGTGAGCTTGACCATGTTGAGTGCTCCGCTTTCGGTGTTGTCGCTGACAGTGGGGTTGTTGAGCTCTACCATTCCAGGTTCCTCCCTCCGCGGAACGCGCCAAAGCCAAAGTGGTCGCAACGCAGGCAGCGGCTTGCCTCCTGGCGTGCCTCCTCCTCGGTAAGGCCCTGCTCGACCAGATTCCAATCGTGGATGCGCTCGCCGGCCTCGCGCTCGCCCAGCTCGCAGCGGCCGCACTCGTGCTTACCCTTAAACTGCACGGTCGGCAGCTCGACGTCGAGCTTAATCTTGTGGTCAAAGCCCAGGTAGCGGTCGATATTTGCCGCAGCAACGCGGCCGGCGTTGATGGCCCGGATGACGGTGGCGGGACCGGTCTGGCAGTCGCCGCCGCTAAAGAGACCATCGAAGTTAGGCACGGCGCCATCCGAATCGGTGACCACGCAGCCCCACTTGCAGGCGATGCCCATGTCCTCAAACGGCTTGGAGTCGATGTCCTGGCCGATGGCCACAAACACGCGCTCGCAGGGAATGACGCGCTCGGGCGTGGCGGCGGCACGCGGAGCCGGACGCCCACGACGGGGCTCGCCGATAATCTGCGGCTGCACGCGCAGGCCACTCACGCGACCCTCCTCGCCCGTCTCGATAGCGAGCGGGGCCGTGAGCTCCAGAACCTCGCAGCCCTCGGCCTGGGCGCCGGCAATCTCGGCATCCTGGGCCGTCATGTCGCAGATGCGACGGCGGTAGACGATGCTCACCTTTTCGGCACCGCAGCGCACGGCAGAGCGCGCCACGTCCATGGCCACGTTGCCGCCGCCGATGACGCACACGCGCTGGCCGCTCAGGTCGGGCAGCGCGTCGTCGCCGATGGCGCGCAGCATCTTGACGGCCGATTCCACGCCGGGCGCCTCTTCGCCCGGAAGGCCGAGCTTCTTATCGCTGTGGGCACCGATGGCCAGGTAGACGGCATCGAACTCGTCGCGCAGGCGGGCAAGCCCCTCGCCGTTGACGGAGTGGTCGAGTTCCACGTCGATGCCGGCGCTCAAGATCCAGTCGATCTCGGCCTGCAGGCGCTCGCGTGGCAGACGGTAGCTGGGAATGCCATAGCGAAGCATGCCGCCCAGGTGGTGGCGCTGCTCAAAGATGGTCACCTTATGGCCCATCACGGCCAGGTAGTAGGCGCAGGAAAGGCCGGCCGGGCCGCCGCCAATCACGGCGATGCGCTTGCCGGTGTTGTCGGCCACGCTAGGCCTGTAATCGTTGAGGTCGCTGTGCTCAACGGCAAAACGCTTGAGGGCGAGGATATTCATGGGGTCATCGACCATGCCACGGCGGCAGTGCATCTCGCAGGGATGCTCGCACACCAAGCCGCAGACGAGCGGCAGCGGATTGTTCTTGCGGATGACCTTGACGGCATCGGCATAGCGGCCCGCCTCGACAAGCGAAATGTACCCGGGAATGTCGACGTGCGCCGGGCAGCCCGAGACGCACGGGACGCGGGCCTCGCGGTCAAAGCCGCAGGAGTGCTCGCGGATGTGATGCTCAAAGTCGTCGCGGAAGCCGCGAATGGCCGTGAGCGCCATGGCGCCGGCCTCGTAGCCGATGGCGCAGTCGCTCGAAAGGTAGATGGTGCGGGCCGTGCGCTCAATCAGGTTGAGCGTGGACTCATCGGCGCGCCCTTCGAGCACATCGGCGAGCAGGTCGCTCAGCGCGCTCAGGCCCACGCGGCAGGGCGTGCACTTGCCGCAGCTCTGGGTGGAGCACAGGTTGACGAGAGCTGCCGTAAACTCAACGGGACACGGGGCGAGCGAGCTCACCGCCAGACGGCGTCCAAGCGCATCGTGCAGGTCGTCCATGACGGCCTGAGCGTGGCTGCGTTCCATTACGTGCAGTCGTGCCATAAGATCCCCTCTCATGCGGCAGCCCGGAGGCGAGGCCGGGCGAAGTTGCTACACGCACAACACTGACCTAAAAAGTTGTTAGGTCTCCACGCAGTTCGGCAGGCGGTATGAAATGTCACCCTCGGCGGTGAAATAGAACATTACCGCAGATAAATGCCATATTTGATAAAACGCGTTACCAAATGACAGTGCCCCGCCCACGCAATCACGTGGACGGGGCACTGCTCATAGTATGCGGTCAGCGACCCTGTTGCTTTTACTTAAGCTCGGGCCAGTAACCCTTGTTGGCCTCGATCATGTCGTCGAGAACCTCCTTGGCGACCTTCATCGACGGCACGGTCTTGTTCAGCGTAAAGGCCTTGAGCGCCTTCTCGTACGAACCCTCAATCGTAGCCTCGACCACGAGCTTCTCGGAGTTCAGCTGCTGCATCATGAGGCCCTGCTGGAACAGAGGAATGTTGTCACGGCTGATGACCTCGGGGCCGTTCTTGCCAATGTAGGCAGGCAGCTCGACCATAGCGTCGTAGGGCATGTTGGGGATAGCGCCCTTGTTCTCGCAAATGACCAGGAAGCGCTGCTTGGTGTCGTTCTTCAGAGCGATGGCCAGGTCGGCAATCCAGTCACCGTGGCTGCCCGCATAGAACGTGCTCTCGTCGATCTCGCCCGTCTTCTCGTAATGGTCGATGCCGTCGAAGAGGTTCTTCTCGCGCGTCTCCTCGACCTCGTTAGCACGGGTGCGCTCGGGGTTGGAATGCTCGACGAACTCCTTCTGCTGCAGGTAGTAGTTCAGATACGTGTTGGGCAGGTACTCCGGGAAGCACTCCATGATCTCGTACTCGCCCTTCCAGACGTAGTACCAGCTGCCCTTGGTGTGGCGATTCTGCTCGGGGTGCTCGTCAGTGGCCTCCTCGGGCTTCTTTGCCATGAGCGAGCCCATGCCCTTGAGGTAGGAGTCGGGCAGCAGGATCTGGTGCTCCTTGATGTACTCGCGCAGCTGCGGGAGCACCTCCTCGCCCTTGTGGCGGATCGAGGTGAACCAACCAAAGTGGTTGAGACCAAAGTAATCGTACTCGACATCCTTCTTGTCGATATCGAGCGCGGCGCAGACCACGTCGATGATCGCGATCGGCATGTCGCAGATGTTGATGATACGAGCGTTGGGACGCAGCACACGGCAGCCCTCGGAGACGATGGCGGCAGGGTTGGAATAGTTGAGAATCCAGTAGTCCTTCTTGGCGTACTTCTCAACGTCATCGATCAGCTCGACCATGGGGAAGATGGTGCGCATGCCGTAGGCAAGACCGCCGCAACCGCAAGTCTCCTGACCCACGCAGCCGTGACGCAGCGGAATCTTCTCGTCCTGCTCGCGCATGGCGTAGCCGCCCACGCGCATCTGGGCAAACACGAAGCTCGCGTCGGTAAAAGCCGTCTTTTTGTCGGTGGTCACCGTGAGCTTGATGTCCAGGCCGAGGTCCTCGTGCAAAATCCAGTCCACGAGCACGCCGATCTTGCGCTGGCGCTCCTCGTTGATGTCGTACAGACGAATCTCGTCAACATCGAGCTCGTCCTTGCGCAGGGCGATGGACTTGACGATGCCGGGGGTAAAGGTGGATCCGCCACCACACAGAGTAATGATCATTGTTTACTGCTCCTTCTCAATTGCGTTTTCGACCTTGTCGCGCATCTCGGCGACCTTCATGCCGAAGATGATCTGGATATTGTTGCCGTTGCGGTTGATGCCGCTGTTGGGCACGTGGTTGATGAGGTCCTCATTGATGAGGTCCGGGTTCTTAACGTTCACGCGGAGACGCGTAAAGCAGTTCTCGAGCTCCTCGATGTTGTCCTTGCCGCCAAGACCTGCGACCAGGTCGGCAATGCCCGCATCGACGCCCTCTGCGGGAGCTGCGGCAACAGCGCCCTGCTTCACCGCGACAGACGCGGCGGCCTCGCCCTCGGCAACGGACTCGGCGAGCTCGGACTCCTCCTCGCGACCAGGCGTGTGGAGGTTGAGCTTCTTGATAAGGAAGGTGAAGAGGAAGAAGTACAGAGCGGCGTTGACGACTCCAAGCACGAGCATAACCGGCCAGTTGGTCTTGTCGACACCGAGGACCAGGTTGGAAACCACGATGTTGATGATGCCGCCTGCAGTCGAAGCGGGCACGGAGAGGACCTTGAGCAGGACCAGGAAGATGCCGGAAAGAACCGAGTGAACGACAAAGAGCACGGGAGCGGCAAAGACAAAGAGGAAGTCCATGGGCTCGGTGACACAGGAGAGCACGGCGGTGATGATCAGCGGGATGATAACGGCCTTGGTCTTATCCTTGTTCCCCTTGTAAGCGGTGAAGATAAAGGCGAGACCGATGCCGATGTAGGGCCACAGGTTGTTGAAGGTGTAGCTGTTGAAGTAGGTGCTATCGGAGAAGGGCTGGCCCGTCATTGCCATCTCGGCGACACGGATGGGATAGGCGCCGGCGATAACCTGATCACCCAGCGTCAGGGTGCCACCCACATCGGAGAACTGGAACGGGGTGTAGATGAGGTGGTGCAGACCGGTGGGAACGAGCAGCTTGTTGAGCATGCCGTAGATAAACAGACCGATGTTGCCCGACTCCTTAATGATGCCGGCAACGGAGGAGATGGCGCCCTGAACCGGAGGCCAAACGATGCAGAAGCCAGCGCCCATGATCCAGGAAATGATGATCATGATCAGGAACGGAAAGCGAACGCCCGAGAACATCGAAAGGGCGATGGGGAACTGCTTGTTCGAGTACTTGTTGAACACGGCGCCAGTGATGCAGCCCAGGATGATGCCGCCGAACACGCCGGTATCGAGCACCTGAATGCCCATAACGGTGGCCTGGCCGGTTCCGGTAAGACCGAGCATGCCGCTCGCATCGGCAAGAGAGCCGGTGGCGTTGAGCACGATGTTGTTAGCCTGCAGGAACAGGAAGAACGACATCAGGGCAATCAGCGAAGCATGGCCCTTGTTCTTCTTTGCCATGGCGCCGGCGATGCCCACGCAGAACAGAATCGAGAGGTTGTTGATGATAAACATCAGCGACTGATAGACAACGGCGCCCACAAGCTGGAACGGACCGGAGCCCAGTACGGGGACCAAAGCGCAGATGGTCTTGTTGGTCAGAATGATGCCCACGATGAGCAGGATGCCGGCAACCGAGAGATACATCATCGGCTGAACGATCGACTTCGCGAACACCTCCAACGGCGCTTTGAAATTGAACTTCTTTTTTGCGGTCATAGCGGTACTCCCCTTCCTTTTCCGCAAATTAAGACAGATGTGCCCTGGACAAGACCGTGAGCCTTGCCTTATATCAATCGATGTGTGGGCACGTTATGCCTAGAGACCAGGTTCTCCAAGCAGGTTAACAATGTGATATGCGAGATAACTCTTCTCAGCATCGGTAACGACAACGTTATAGGTAGACGACAAGTGGGCGGCTATGGCGTCCGCGCACGAGAATGCGCAGGGATACGCCGTTTCATCGATTCGGAACAGCGCGTCTCCGTTGATTTGCCCTGCCGTAGGATCGAGCGCTCGCTGTGCGAAAAACTGCAGGTGACGAACGAAACGTTCGTAAGGCAGCGAGGTGTCATCGAGGGTCGTAGCATAGCGCTTGGAAACAATCGCGAGCACGTCGCGAACAAGCTGGACCGAAACAATCAAACGATCGGAGCGTTGCGGCATGGTGGCGTTGACGATATGCAGCGTAATGAAACCCTGCTCTTCTTCGCTCATCTGAATGCCCATATACTCCTTGATAATCTGCAGCGCACGGCCCGCAAGTGCATACTCCTTGCGATAGAACTGCTGGATCTCGAGCAGCAACGGATTCTCACAGGAGACGCCCTTGCGCTCGCGCTCCAAAGCAAGGCTGATATGGTCTGCGAGAGCAATGAGAATCTTGTCGTTGATATCAACATTGAGCTCTCGACGGAGCATCTGAACAATGTCCTCGGCAATCACGAGGTTGACGGTGGGGATGGACTCCAAAAGATGTGCCAAGCGGTCAATCGTACGCGAATCCTGAGAAGTTCCCTCCTGCAACGCGTAGGTCTTTTCGATCGACGCCTCGTCGATGGCATCGCCGGCATGACGGCCAAAGCAGAGGCCTCGACCGATGACGATGAGCTCGGAGCCATCGTCCGAAGTGACCATTGCGACGTTGTTGTTAAAAACTCGCTTGATAACCACGGTACCCACCACAAGAATTTACTCGGAAAGCCAGACGACAGGCTCTTTAACAGCAACAGGGCCGGAAGCATGCTCACGAAGAGTCGAGTTCTCCGAGCGCTCGCACACGATAACGAAGACCGTGGGATCGAAGCCGGCGGCGCGGACCACGTCGAAATCGACCTCGACGAGGGGCTGGCCCGCGTCAACGTGATCACCCTGAGCAACAAGCGCATGGAAGCCCTTGCCCTCAAGCTTAACAGTGTCGATTCCGATATGCAGCATCACCTGAGCAGAGCTGTCGTCGGACATGATGCCCAGCGCGTGCTCAGTCGGAAACAGCGCCGCGACGGTGCCGGAAACAGGAGCGCACACCGTTCCCTCTTGGGGAACCACGGCAACGCCATCGCCCACGGCACGGCTGCTAAAAGCGGGGTCATTGGTATTTTCTAGATGAACAAGCTCGCCGGAAACGGGAGCGAGAATTTCGAACTCGGAAGTTGCAGTCTTCTGCTCATCCGAACCGCCCATCAGGCGAGAAAAGAAACCCATGGTGGCATGTCCCTTCATAAATAAAGCCCAACCAAAATCAAGCGAATGCATCCATAGAGACGCACCCGTTCAAAGACTTTGGTTAGGCCCACGTCCGAGGGACTCGGTAACCTTCCGCATTTCTTTTTACGGGAGCTATTGTAGACAAGCCCAAAGCCGGAACAACCATTATGACCGATGAACGGTATTTTTTCTTCGATAAACGGTATGCGGCACTTAGGGACGTTCCTTTTCTGCCGGCACCCAGGGACATTCCTTGCACCAATCTCGTTTGCGCTAGATAAAGAGTTCGCATTCCTTCCGCACGACGCAGACCTTGCCCAGCATCTGGGAAACAGCGGATAGCTTGTTGGGATCAAGCTTGCGAGCGCCTCGCGGACATACGGCGATGCAGCGCATGCAGGAGATGCACGCCTCGCCAGCTGCTCGCTTGGGGTCGCCCTTGTCGATAGCACAAACGGGGCACGCCGCGGCGCATGCACCGCAGGAGACGCAATCCTCTATTGCCTCGGGTGTCATGCGATGACCTCCAGCTTGTTTATAAGGACGATTGCCGGGAATAGAGGGCTCGGATGCATCCTCAGCCAACAGCTTTTGCTGAATTTGCTGCGCAAACTCTGCGAGCTGCGCCGCATCCTGCGCATCCGGTCGCCCAGCAGCAAACTGACGAGCAACGGAATGCTCAGCAATAGCAGAAACCGCTGCAACCACCCTAAATCCGGCGTGCTTCGCAACGTCCTCCAGCTCTACGAGCGTGTCCTCAAACGCGCGGTTGCCGTATACACAAACCAAAACAGCCCGAGCCCCGTTGCCGCGCACCATACCCAACCGGTCAGCCACCACAGCCGGGATTCTACCGGCATACGCCGGCACAGAGATTACGGCCACGTCGTCCTCAGTCATCGAGACGGCGCTGAAATCTAGCCCGCTATCGGTCAGATCGACGGTAACGGTATTCTTGTCCAGCGCCCCGGCCACAAGGCCAGACACCTTCCGCGTTCCACCAGTCGGACTAAACACAATTTCGAATACGCTCATCGAGGCACCCTCCCCCTACGCCTGGCAACGCGTCAAGCCGTTTTTACATTCAGACAGAGTATACGGCGCATAAGGGAGCTCCCCGTTTTGGTGCGCCAGGCAGCCCGATACACCAACCCATACTGCCCGCCTTTTCGGTTTGCATAATTCCCGGTACAGATTGCATATATTTATTGATAACCGCCACGTTCTCCTGAGGTACCCCGTCCCAGCACGTGCAAAAAACGGAGTATTCTGCAGCGCGCTCGCGCCAGCAATACTCCGAGCGGGCAAACCTTTAGGGCGCTGCATCATTTTGGGTTCCGACAAAGCGAGAATGACGTACCTTTGCTTCTAAAAACGGCGAAATCTAACTCAAAACGCTCGCTAGGGATATCCGAAGGCCACCGCTGGCGACGTCGAATCGTATGCAGGCAACTCGATCTGCAGAATACTCCAAAAAATGCACGGCGCACCCCATGGGACCCATTGCCGCATGGCTGAAAACGGGCCTTCAGCATCCTCCAGGTGCATTCCTGAGCAAATCACACCGGACCAACGGTCGGATGCGGCAAACAAAAGGGCCCCGAGCGTAGTTGCTCGGGGCCCTTAGTTCGCCTCGCTCTAGCGTGCGACGCGTATGTTACTTGCGCTTGCCGCCGCCGTCACCGGGGCGACGGGAGCTGCGGCCGCGCTTGCCGCCACGATTGTTGCCATAGCTGCCACGGTTATCGCGACCGCCGGCACGACCGCCGCGGGAGCCGGCCTGGTTGCCGCCACGCCCGCCGCGATAGCCGCCACGACGCTCCTCGCGGGTATCGTCGTAGTTGCGCCAGTCATCGCGACGATCGCGGCTGGCACGCGGGTCACGACGATCGCGCGACTCGTTAGAACGACCAGCGCCGCCGCGGCCGCCATTGCTGCGAGCACCCTCGCGACGCTCGCCGCCGCGGCTACCGCGCTCTTCAAAGCGTTTGCCGCCACGGGACTCACCGCCACGGGCACCTCGCTCACCGCGGCTCTCGCCGCCGCGACGCTCATCACGGCCACCGCGCTCGTCATCACGACCGGAACGACGGCGGTCGCCCGAACCGCGCTTGCCACCGCGCGAACCGCGGCGGTCGTCCTCGCGCTCAACACGGCGACGACCGCCGCGGTCCTCGTCCTCGCGGCGACGACGATGCGCCTCGCCCTGGAACTGCTTGGCGCGGCGCTCGGCACGGTTGCCACGCGGGGCCTGCTCAACAGCAGCAGCACGCTCCTCGGCAGCCACCTCACGAGCCACGCTCTCCACGGCCTCGTCCACGCGAGCCTGAACGCCCTCGCGCACGCGGGTCTTGCCGCCGCGCTTGGGACGGCTCGGGCGCTCGCCGTCGCTGCGGCGCTCGTCGCGACCGCGGTTGGAACGACCGGCCACATCGCCGTAATCGTCGCCGTTGCGCTTGCCGTCGCGACGTGCCTGCTCAAGCTTCTTCTTGCTCTTGGACTTGCCGCGCTTGGTCTTCTTCTTCACCTTAAAGGCCGAAGGATCGCGCTCGGGGTCAATCGCGGGCGGATTGGGGCCCACATGCAGGTCGCCGGCGTCATAAATGTCGGCCGTCTTGTCCATGAGCTTCTCGATCTCGTAGAACTCATCGACGTCCTGCTCGGTCACAAACGTAATGGCCCAGCCCAGCTCGCCGGCGCGGCCCGTGCGGCCGATGCGGTGGATGTAGTCGGTCGGCTCGGCCGGCACGTCAAAGTTCACGACATAGCGCACATCGCTAATGTCGATGCCGCGGGCGAGGACATCGGTTGCCACCAGCACGTCGACGGTGCCGTCGCGGAAGGCCGAAAGCGCGCGCTCGCGCTGGGCCTGGCTGCGGTTGCCGTGGATCGCGGCGGCCTTGATGCCCTTGCGCTCCAGACGACGGCAGCAGCTGTCGGCGCGGTGCTTGGTGCGCATAAAGACGATAGTGCGCTCCGGTCCCTCTTTCTTGAGGAACTCGGGCAGCAGGTTGTTCTTGGCCTCGATGGACACCGGGAACACAAACTGGTCGACGGTGTCGGCGGTCGACGTGGCGGGCGCGATCTCCACGCGGGCCGGGTCGCTCACCAGGTCGGCGATCTCGCCCACGGCCTCCTCGTCGAGCGTGGCCGAGAACAGCAGCGTCTGGCGCTCGGCCGGCGTCTCGCGCACAATGCGGCGGACGGCGGGCAAAAAGCCCATGTCGAGCATGCGGTCGGCCTCGTCCAGCACCAGCACCTTGACCTCGTCCAGGTGGCAGGCGCCCTGCTCGATCAGATCGACCAGACGGCCCGGCGTGGCGACCAGAATGTCGCAGCCGTACTTGAGCGCCGCGGTCTGGGGCTTGTAGCTCACGCCGCCCACGACGGTCACGGCGACATGGCCGGTGACGTCGGCAATCTTGCCGGCGACCTCATCGATCTGCTGGGCAAGCTCGCGCGTGGGGGTGATGACGAGCATCACGGGGCCGCGGCCGTTGCCCTCGGGCTTCTTGGCACCGCGACGGCGGTTGCGGCCGCCACGCTCGCGCACGGGCTTGGGCGGAGCGATGTGCTCCAGGTTGTTCATGGTCGGCAGCAAGAAGGCGGCCGTCTTGCCGGTGCCGGTCTGAGCGGCGGCAAGCAGGTCACGGCCCTCAAGCACCACGGGGATCGAGCCGGCCTGGACAGGCGTGGGCGCCGTGTAGCCTAGGTTCTCGATGGCACGAAGCATCTCGTCCGAAAGTCCCAGCTCGTCAAAGGCGGGCAGGTTCTCGGTCGCGGACTCGACGGTCTCGGCGGCGCTGGCCTCGTCGGCAGCATCGAAGGCAGCCTGGGTCATGGCCTCGCGGGTCTCGTCCAGAATCTCGGCGTCCGTGACGTCGGATACAGAATTACGCATATGTTGTTGTTCCTTATCTGCACGCGTTATGGGCACGGCATGCGGCCGCGCGAGCGTGCTTGGTAGTGCGCTAATACATACAAAAACAGGTGCGCACAGAGAGGACGTTGCTCAGCACGCTGGCGATCGCTTTGGCAGCCCTATCACGCGCCGTCCAGACGCAGCAGCTCTAAGCGATGGAGCAGATTCGCCGCCGGTTAGTATACCCGTACTCCGCATGCCCCCACGTAAACCACAGATGACGAGGCAGACGGGGCGGGTCTGGGCCGATTGTCTCAATCTGTAACAGTTGCTCAGCAAAAACCGGCCTAACTGTTACAGATCAAGACAGAACTCAGCCACGCAAAACAACATCTCGATCTGTAACAGCTAGAGGTCATTTTCCCTGTTAGATGTTACAGGTTGAGATGTTTGACAGGGGCTGCCAACGATTGAGCAGCCACCCTCATCTGTATCGAAATGTCATACATTTCTTTCTGTACTGGACACCCCCAGGGGGTATGGGTGTATAGTATCGGCCGGTTAACATTTCCAACACTACGTCACAGAAAGGAGAAGCCATGGCTCAAGATAAGTTTGACGTGGGCGGCATGACGTGCGCCGCCTGCCAGGCACATGTGGACCGCGCCGTGAGTAAGCTCGACGGCGTCCAAAGCGTCGCGGTCAACCTGCTCGCCGGTTCCATGATGGTCGACTATGACCCCGCGCAGGTCTCCCCCGACGATATCTGCACCGCCGTCGACCGCGCGGGCTATTCGGCCTCGCCCGTCAGCACGGGCACCGATGCCGCCAGCTCAAGCGGCAGCGCGCAAGCCAGGTCCGGCGCCGCCCATATGGAGTCGCCGACCAAAAAGCTGGAGGCCACTGCCTCCGCCATGCGCACCCGTCTCATCATCTCAATCATCTTTCTCATTCCGCTGTTCTACATAGGCATGGGACACATGCTCGGCTGGCCGCTGCCCGGCATCTTCACCGACCACATCCACAGCATGACGCTCGCCCTCACCGAGCTCGTCTTGCTCATCCCCATCGTCTACGTCAACGACGCATACTTTATCAACGGCTTCAAGTCGCTCGTGCACGGCGCGCCCACCATGGACGCCCTCATCGCCGTCGGCGCCACCGCATCGATCGCCTGGTCGCTCTACGCTATGTTCATCATGGCCGACCAGCTGGCCGCTGGTCAGGTGCACGAGGCCATGATGACGAGCATGGAAAACCTGTACTTTGAGAGCGCCGGCACCATCCTGTCGCTCGTCACCGTGGGCAAATACCTCGAGACGCGCAGCAAGTCCAAGACCGGCGGCGCTATCGAGGCGCTGATCGACCTGGCGCCCAAGACCGCGACCATTGTGGCCGACGACGGCACCGAGACCGCTGTGGACGTCGACGCCATTCTACCCGGCCAGGTTCTGCGTGTGCGCCCAGGCGAGTCTATCCCTGTCGACGGCGTGGTGCTCGAGGGCGCGTCGGCCGTGGACGAGAGTGCGCTCACCGGCGAGTCCATCCCCGTGGAAAAGACCGCCGGCGACACCGTCAACGCCGCCACGGTCAACCGCACCGGATCGTTTACCTTCCGCGCCACGCGCGTGGGCGCCGACACGTCGCTTGCCAAGATCATCCAGCTCGTCGAGGATGCCAACGCCACCAAGGCGCCTATCGCCCGCCTGGCCGACAAGGTCGCCGGCGTGTTTGTGCCCGTGGTGTTTGCGATCTCGGCCGTGACCTTCGTGGCGTGGATGGCGCTGACCGGCAGCGTGAACGAGGCGCTCACCTCCGCCGTGGCCGTGTTGGTGATCAGCTGCCCGTGCGCGCTGGGCCTGGCCACGCCCGTCGCCATTATGGTGGGCACCGGCAAGGGCGCCGAAATGGGCATCCTGTTTAAGAGCGCCGAGGCGCTGGAGAATCTGCGCAACGTGGGCACTGTGGTGCTCGATAAGACCGGCACCGTCACCCGCGGCAAGCCTGCCGTGACCGATATTGTGGTTGCCGCGCGCGCCGATGGCTCGCCCGCCATGAGCGAAAAGGCGCTGCTCAAGCTTGCCGCCGCACTAGAGCGTCAGAGTGAGCACCCGCTGGCCGAGGCGATTATGGCCGAGTGCGAGACGCGCGGAATCGTCGCACGCATGGTCGAGGACTTTGCCGCCGTGCCCGGTCGCGGCGTCACGGCGCGCGAGGGGCAAAACGCCATCGCAGCCGGCAACGTTCGTCTGATGAGCGAGCTGGGCGCGGAGGTGCCCGCCAGTCTTGCCGAGCAGTTCGCTGCCGAGGGCAAGACGCCGCTGTTCTTTGCCAAGAACGGCGAGCTCATTGGCACCATCGCCGTGGCTGACGAGGTCAAAGAAACGAGCGCCGAGGCAATCGCCGCGCTCCGCAAGCTCGGCGTCGACGTGCGCATGCTCACCGGCGACAACCGCGTGACGGCCGAGGCCATCGCTCGCCGCGTGGGGCTGAGCAGCGAACAGGTCATCGCCGACGTCCTGCCCGCCGACAAGGAACGTCACGTGCGCGAACTGCAGGATGCGGGCGGCAAGGTCGCCATGGTGGGCGACGGCATCAACGACTCCCCCGCCCTGGCGCGCGCCGATGTGGGCCTTGCCATCGGCACCGGCGCCGATATCGCCAAGGAGGGTGCCGACGTGGTACTCATGCGCAGCGACCTCATGGACGTCGCCCGCGCCATCGAGCTTTCACGCGCCACGATCCGCAACATCAAGCAAGACCTGTTCTGGGCACTGTTCTACAACGGCATCGGCATTCCGCTGGCGGCGGGCGTGTTCTTCCCGCTCACCGGGTGGCAGCTCTCGCCGATGTTCGGCGCCGCGGCCATGAGCCTGTCGAGCGTGTGCGTCGTAAGCAATGCGCTGCGCCTGCGAACCTTTAAACCAAAAGTGGCAAAATAGGCTCACCATCAAGTCCATTCAGAACGGGTTTTCCAGGTGCCCGAGATTGACCTGAAAGAGGAGCGACGCGTACTTTGGTACGCGAGCGACGGCTTGAAGGTCAAGGTCGGGTGTCTGGGAAAGCCGACATAACAGAGAGGAATACCCATGCGTTACACAATCAAGACTTCCGGCCTCATGTGCGGCCACTGCGACGCTACTGTCGAGACCGCGCTGCTCAACGTAGCCGGCGTGACCGATGCCGACGCCGATCACGAGACCCAGACCGTCCAGGTGGAGTGCGCCGACACCGTGACCGCCGAGCAGCTCGCCGCCGCCGTCGAGGGAGCGGGCGAGAAGTTCCACGCCCTGTCCGTGGCCGCCGCGTAGCAGACGCCGCCTACTCAATCCTCAGAAGTTGCGGTGAAATAGTTCCTGTTTTAGCGCTTCAAGCCTGCAAACAAGAACTATTTCACCGCAACTGACGGGGGCATCCGGAAGATTGACCAGAAACGAGGACCCGCCATGATGGCAGACCACAAATCGGTGACCCGCATGCTCAAGACGGCGCGCGGGCAGATCGACGGCATCTTGCGGATGGTCGAGGAGGACCGTTACTGCGTCGATATTTCCACGCAGCTCATGGCCACACAGGCGCTCATTGCGCGCATCAACGCCGACGTGCTCAAGGCGCATATCGAGGGCTGCGTGACTTCGGCAATCGAATCGGGCGACGAAGACCTCAAAGCTGCCAAGCTCGCCGAGATCGAACGCGTCGTCGACAAGCTCTCCAAGTAACTGGGGCATTGGGGACAGACTTCTTTGCACCGTCTTGGTGTTCCGGGGACAGGTATGTTTGCACCACATTGGTGCAGATTAACCTGTCCCCCTTGCTCTAAATCGGGTATAAAGGCGTGCAGCATATCGAACGAAAGGCAATTCGCATGAATGACTTTATGAAGGGTCGCAACGGCGCCGACGAGCTCACCATCGTGCTGGGCTTCGCAGGCATTATCATCGCGATGATCGGATCGATGGCCCGTATTCAGTGGCTCAGCCGGATCGCCATCGCCGTTATCGTGATTGGCGTGCTGCGCGGCCTGTCCAAAAACATCGACGCGCGCCGCAAGGAGAACGATGCCTTTGTCACGGCGACCGCAAACGTCCCCGGCCTGGGCAAGTTCGTAGCGAGCTTGGGTGGCGGCGCCGCAGCTGCCAACGCCTCGCGCGCAGCCGGCACCAGCAAGGAGGACTTTGAGCGCGCCAAGCGAACGGCCAAGAAGATGTGGAAGGGTCGCAAGACCACGGCCTACCTCAAGTGCCCCAACTGCGGCCAGATGCTGTCCGTCCCCAAGGGCAAGGGCAAGATCCGCGTCACCTGCCCCAAGTGCCACGCCAAGATGGAGACGCGCTCCTAGCCGCTACACCATAGGACAAAATAAAAGCCGAGGCCTCGTGTTGAGACCTCGGCTTTTTGCATGGAGCGACATCATTCGATAAAGCTGTCGCCCCGTCACACCAGCGCTTACGCTACGCCATCGCGAGCGAGCTCCTCTGCCAGGGCTTCTGCCGGCATGGCCATAATCGCGTCGAGCTCGGCGTCAACCTCGGGGATGCGCTTGACCTTTAGCTTGCGCACCAGGTCACCGCGACACATCACATGCATCGGTTCACGCAGAGCGCACAGGTCATCGAGCGGGTTCTCGCGCGTCACCAGAATATCGGCCACCTTGCCGCACTCGATCGTACCGGTCTCGTCACCCAGGCCCAGCAGCTCAGCATTGACCTGCGTGGCTGTATGCAGTGCGAAGGCATTGCTCACGCCCACGTACTTGGCAAAATAGGCCACCTCGCGCCACATGTCGTACTGCGTCACGAACGGGCAGCTCGAGTCCGTGCCCAGGCCTACCTTGATACCGGCTTCTAGCGCCGCACGAGCACTCTCGATAATGCCCGAGCACACGATGTCGCCGTTCTTCTTTTGCGTGTCAGTCGAATGAGTCTTTTCCGGATCGAGCAGTACAAACGGCAGCGCCGGGCTGATCGTGCAGGTAACGCTCGGCGCGCGTCCCTCGAGCTTCGTACCCGCGGCGCCGCGGTACAGTTCCAGGATCTCGGGGGTCATCGGAGCGCCGTGCTCGATTGTGTCGACGCCGGCCTGAAGCGCGGCGCGTACGCCCTCGGTGCTCTCGACATGGGCCATGACCGGAAGGCCAACCTCGTGCGCCGCCTTGCACGCCGCCGCGGCGACATCGACCGGCATGCGCAGCACGCCCGGCTCGCCTACCTCGGTCGCATCGAACACGCCACCCGTCACGAACAGCTTGATGACGTCGGCGCCGCGCGCATACAGGTCGCGCACCTGTTCGGCCGCCTCTGCGGGGCTGTTGGCCACCTGCGCAAAGAGGCCCGCACCGTGGCCACCCGGCACCGTGACACCCGTTCCTGGTGCCACCAGACGCGGACCCTGATACTTACCGGCGTCGATGGCGTTGCGCACGGCGATGTCGGCAAACAGCGGGTCGCCCGCGCCGCGCACCGTGGTCACGCCGCTTGCCAGCTGCTGTTGGGCGCTGCCTTTGAGGATGTGGCGGACTATGGCCCGGCCCACGGGATTGTCGAGCTTCTTCATGAGTGCGCCCGCATCGCCCGCCGAGACCGGTTTGCCCGAACCGCACAGATGCACATGCATATTGATGAGGCCTGGCATGAGATACGCCCCTGCCAGATCGATGACCTCGGCACCTGCAGGCGCCTGAGCCACAGCACTCGGCCCCATCCACGTGATGACACCGCACTCAACGGTCACGGCCATGTCGGGCTGCGGCTCCATATGTTCCGAACCATCCAAGACGGTCGCATTGATAAACAACGTGGAACGATCGGCAGACGCCATATCGAGCTCCTCCCTCACGATTAACTTGAACATTTGTCCATTATCACCCAGTGCAGCAGGATTGCTGCGGACATATCGGTTAACGGAGAAAGGAGGAGATGCGAAGAACGGAATGCATTGCAGTCCCACCCCAGCGACATCCGGGAAATGTCTCGATCCGTAACAGGCAGACCGTCTTTAACCTTCCAAATGTTACAGATCGAGATCTTTCGGCACTGCGTCTAACCTTTGTCTCAATCTGTAACACTTGGGTCGAATTTTGGCCGTTAGATGTTACGGATCGAGATATTCTCCAGCCCTGTCGTCAAACGTCTAAATCTGTAACAGTTAGACAGGTTTTCGGCCTCTAGATGTTACAGATTGAGATCTTTTAGCGGCAGCCAGCCTTCCGTCTCAATCTGTAACAGTTACGAGGCCAAACGGCCCCTTGTTGTTACAGATTGAGACAAACTCGACAGGAACAACCACATCCGCGTCAGCTGCACCCCTCAGCGCCCATACCACCGGCATCTCCATTCCTCAGCCAAATCGGCCCGCTGTGGAATTCCCGCCAGCCTCATCTTCTCAACCAGCTTCCCCGGATTCTTGAGCTCATCAAACGTAAACCGAAGCACCTTGTGTCCGAGCATTGTCAGATGGGACTCCCGCTGACGTTCTGCCACGAATGGGTCGACCGACTCCCGACCCTCGTCGTTCTGCAAGGTATACTTCCCCTTTCCGTCCAGCTCGCCAATCACGCACGTTCCGTCCTCGAGCCTCCAAAAATAATCAACGCGAAACACTTGGCTCGGATCGAGCGGGTCGCGAAACTCCACCTGCAGCTCCGGAACTGGAAAGCCGTACGCAATAAAGAACGCCCGAAAACGAGACTCGCCGCCGTTTTCGGACAGCCCGTCCGAATACGACGCGATCACCCGTGCCCTGCGATACCCGCGCTTGCCTTCACAATCCATACGAAGCCGCTCACAAAAGTCATCGCACGATACGCCCTTTGCTCGCAACGCAGAATCGGCAATCGCCAAGCCATACGAAAACGGCGCGCGCAGCAGGCAATCCTCTACCGTGCGCCAAAACGGCGTCGGCTGCACGCCGTCGACTTGTTCAAGCGCACCCGCCGCCCGCGGACGCAACAGCCGGCATCCTGCACTCAGCGGCACCGAGCAACCTGTCTTAACAAGATATCGTGGCCCGAGCAGATCATTCGGCACCTCCAGACCCCACAAAAGCGCCGCGTCATAACCCCAAAACGCCCAATCGGGATGAAACTCTGCAAGCCCTTTGATGGTGCGCAGCGCTCGCTCCGCCGGTGTCAGTACACCCCAATCATGTTGCAAGCAGAACAAATACGGCTCGGGCTCCGCAATATCATCGGTTCCCACATGACGCCGCAGCCACATGAGCTCGGCATTGTCGTGCGTCACAAGCAGCACGCCTTGTTCAGCCGCCTCCGTGAGCCTGGCAAGCATCCTATTCCGCGCCAAGGTGTTACGTGTCGCCTGCTTGTGTTTAAGAACGGTATTAGACACTTTCATCACCACCACATCAGGGAAATGGGCCATCGCCGCCATTGCCGCCGCCGGCAAACGTCTCAATCTGCAACAGGAAGACAGTCTTTGAACCTCTAGTTGTTACAGATCGAGATTTTCAGTCGTGCGTCCAACCTTTGTCTCAATCTGTAACAGTTAGACCGGTTTTTTGTCCCTAAACGTTACAGATCGAGACATAAAGGCAGAAGGCAAGGCAGGCGACAACTGCCCACCCCCTACTCCCACTCCTGCTCGTAAATATTGAGCGACTTCACGTACCGCCCCTGGGCGCCCATGATGTCGCGGACCAGGCGCAAGAAGAAGCTAATGCACGAGGTGTCGAAACCGTCCTCTAGGTCCTCGGGATGCACCGCGCCCGGCCCGTCGACCGCCGTGTCGCTCAGGCGCGCGACGTCATACAGGTAGAGCTGCCCCGCCGTCAGCCAGACATCGTCGATGCACGCGAGTCGCACCGCAATCGCGCCATCGCTCCAATGCTCCTTTTGCACGATATGTTGGTCGTAGACGTCAAAGCGACGGTCGGTGCGCGTGTCCTTCAGCACGACCATGCCAGTCGCGGAATCCTTGTCCAAAATGCCAAAGCGCGAGAAATACTGCGTGTCACGCATCTGCTTAAGTCGCACGATCGAAGCAGGAGAAATTGACGCTGGCGGCTCGTCCACAAACAGCTCCAACAGCGTCTTGCCGTGGTAATAGGGGCGCTCAAACAGCAGCCAATCGGTAAACGCCATGTTGTAGGCCATGATTTCGTTTTGAGAAGGTTCCTCGCAATAGCTGAGCCACGGATCGACGATAATCTCGAACTGCTCGCGCGCCGGCTCCAGGAATTGAAACTTCCGCAGCATCCAAAAGTGAGCCATGTCGGCAATATCGTTGCCGACGGCTTCGGTCAGCTGCGCTCGGTCAAAAACTTGGTCAGTCATGGTATCCTCCTCAAACTGATGGACCTCAATTTGAGCTTACGAGGAGGGCGAGCAACCGAGGCAAGCATGGGCAAAATAGGCCTTCGACTGCAAACCAGATGCTAACCAAACACTTGACGGGGCACTTGACCGAATGAGCGCACCGCAAAGAAACCGCAGGTAGACATAGACAGCCAGTTCACCCATTTGAGCCAGATGCCCGCTACCACCACAGAAACAACAGGTGACCACAGCCCAAGAAGTCGACAAATGAACACCCATACGTCGACAAACGAACAGGCGCCCCGCGAAGAGTGTCCCCAACGACTAGACAAAAAAGAACGTCCCCAATGACTACTTTACAGCTCCAGCGCCTCGGCGACTTCGGCTGCGCAGACCAGGGCATCGGCCATGGCGTTCTCAACGAGCGAGCTGCCGTTGCGGGCGTCGCCGGCCACATACACCGGCGCGGCATCCGCGGCGACACCCTCCGTGCGAGCCGCGAGGTGCGAGCCCTCGGCAGCCATCACCGGCAGCGGACGACCAGAGGTGGCAACAGGCACGCTCACCGCATCGAACACACTGTGCTCCGGACCCGTAAAGCCGCAGGCGATGAGCACCAGCTGCGCCGGCACCTCGTGCTCGGAGCCCGCGATGCGCTCCGGCTTGCCGGCCGACCAGTCCAGATCGACCACGCGCAGGCCCGCGGCCGCACCCTTCTTGTCCAGCAGCACCTCGAGGGTATCCACGCCCCAGGCGCGCATCTCGCCACCCATGGCGGCAATGGCCTCCTGCTGACCGTAGTCGGTCTTCTTAACGTTGGGCCACTGCGGCCAAGGGTTGCTCGCCGCGCGCTTATCGGGCGCGGCTGGCAAGAACTCAAACTGACGCACGCTGCGCGCACCCTGGCGCACCGCGGTACCCACGCAGTCGTTGCCGGTATCGCCGCCGCCAATGACCGCAACGTCCAGGCCGCGCGCGTTCACCGCGGGCTCACCGCCATCGAGTACCGAGACGGTCGAAGCCGTCAGGTAGTCCACGGCATACACCACGCCCGGGGCATCCACATTCGTAGCCGAAAGACCGCGGGGCGCACGAGCACCGGCAGCCACCACAACGGCGTCAAAGCCATTGAGCTTGGCCGCCACCGCAGGGTTCGTAACGTCAGCACCCAGCTCAAAGACAATACCCAACTCACGCATGAGCGCCACGCGACGCTCGACCACGGACTTCTCGAGCTTCATGTTGGGAATGCCGTACATGAGCAGGCCGCCCGGGCGGTCGTCGCGCTCAAACACCGTCACGCGGGCGCCGCGACGCGCAAGCTCCCATGCCGCCACCAGACCAGCAGGACCGGAGCCTACCACGGCAACCGTGGGTGCGCCCTCCCCTGCCGGCTCAAAGCGACGCGGACCGCCGTTGGCCCACACATGGTCGCTGATCGCGCGCTCGTTATCGTGAATCGTCGTGGGCTGACCGTCAACCGAACCCAGGTTGCATGCGGCCTCGCACAGCGCCGGGCACACGCGACTCGTGAACTCGGGCATGGGCGAGGTGAGCGACAGACGCTCGGCAGCCTCGTCCCAGCGGCCACGATACACCAGCTCATTCCACTCGGGAATCAGGTTGTGCAGCGGACAGCCACTCGGACGCGCCTTGCCAAAGCTCGCGCCCATCTGGCAAAACGCCACGCCGCACATCATGCAGCGGCTCGCCTGGGCGCGACGCGCATCGTCGTCGAGCTCCACGTACAGCGGATCAAAATCTTGGCTGCGCTCCTCCACGGGGCGAAGCTCGTGGGTCACGCGATCGATATCAAGAAAAGCACCGGGCTTACCCATGGCACTTACGCCTCCTTCTTGGTCGAAGCAACAGAGCTGGCAGCCACGGACGCAGCGCCTACAGCACCGCCCGCGACATCAAAGCGAGCAACATCCGCGGCACTCGCGCGACCGGTCACAATGTCAAACGCCAGCTCCTCCGCCTGCGCATGCGTCTTGCCGGCAGCTTCGCCCGCAGCGACAATCGCCAGCACGCGCTCGTACTCGGTCGGAATGACCTTCACAAAGTGCTTGCTCATCGTCTCAAAGCTGTAGAGCAGCTTAATGCCGCGCGGGCTCTGCGTCGCGTCCACGTGCTCTTGGATGAGCTCGCGAATCTGCGCCAGCTCGCCGGCCGTCGGGGCCTTGAGCTCAACGCTCTCGTGGTTCACACGGGCATCGAGCGTGCCGTACTGGTCAAAGACATAGGCCACGCCGCCTGTCATGCCGGCGGCAAAATTCTGCCCGACCTCGCCCAGGATGAGCGCCAGACCGCCCGTCATATACTCGCAGCCATGGTTGCCGCAGCCTTCGACCACCACGGTGGCACCGGAGTTGCGCACGGCAAAACGCTGGCCGGCAAGACCGTTAATGAAGCCACGGCCGCTCGTGGCGCCAAAGAACGCAACGTTGCCCACGATGATGTTCTCGTCGAACTTGTAGGTCGCATGCGGGTTGGGGCGCACCGACACCTCGCCGCCCGAAAGGCCCTTGCCAAAGTAGTCGTTGGCGTCGCCGCACACGTTGAGCGTAATGCTGCGCGGCAGGAAGGCACCAAAGCTCTGACCGGCCGAGCCATCGCAATCGATGGTGATGGAGCCGGCGGGCAGACCCTCGGGATGCGCCTTAGTCACCGCGTTGCCCAAGATGGTGCCGACGCAGCGGTTGACGTTGGCGATATCGGCGCGGAAGCGAATCGGACGCAGGTGCGCACGGGCATCGGCCGTATAGGGCACAAACAACGTGGAGTCGAGCGTCTTGTCGAGCTCGCTGTCCGCGGCCATCTGCGGCAGGAAGTGGCGACCGTCGGCGCCCGGAATATGCGCACCGAACTCGCAGGTCGCGCTCGCCAGCACGGGCGACAGATCGAGCAGGTTTGCTTTGCGGTTGCCCGGGACCTCGATCTGGCGTAAGCACTCGGGATGACCGACCATCTCGTCGACGGTGCGGAAGCCCAGGCTCGCCATGACCTCGCGCAGCTGCTCGGCAACAAAGAGCATAAAGTGCTCAACGTGCTCGGGCTTGCCGCGGAAGCCGCGACGCAGGCGGCAGTTTTGCGTAGCGATGCCGGCCGGGCAGGTGTCCTGCTGGCAGTCGCGCTGCATGAGGCAGCCCATGGAGATGAGCGGCATGGTCGCAAAGCCAAACTCCTCGGCACCCAACAGGCAGGCAACGGCGACATCGGTACCGTCCATGAGCTTGCCGTCGGCCTCGAGCACCACGCGCGAGCGCAGGCCGTTTTGCAGCAGCGTCTGCTGGGCCTCGGCAAGGCCAAGCTCCAGCGGCAGACCCGCATGCCAGATAGAGTCGCGCGCAGCGGCACCCGAGCCGCCGTTGTGACCGCTGATCAAGATCTTGTCGGCAGCGCCCTTGGCCACACCGGTGGCGATGGTGCCGACGCCGGCCTCGCTGACCAGCTTAACCGACACGCGCGCGCCGGGGTTGGCGTTCTTAAGATCGAAGATCAGCTCTGCCAGGTCCTCGATAGAGTAGATATCGTGGTGCGGCGGAGGCGAGATCAGGCCGATGCCGGGCGTGGACTGACGGACCTCGGCGATCCAGGGGTAGACCTTCTTGCCGGGCAGGTGGCCGCCCTCGCCGGGTTTGGCGCCCTGGGCCATCTTGATCTGAATCTCGAAGGCGCTGCAAAGATAGCGGCTCGTCACGCCAAAGCGCGCGCTTGCCACCTGCTTGATCGCTGAGTTCTTGGAGTCACCGTTTGCCAGCGGCGTCTCGCGACGCGGGTCCTCGCCGCCCTCGCCGGAGTTGGAACGGCCGTGCAGGCGGTTCATGGCGATGGCCATGCACTCGTGTGCCTCTTTGCTGATGGAACCGTACGACATGGCGCCGGTGTTAAAGCGGCGGACGATGTTGAGCGCGGGCTCCACCTCGTCGAGCGAAACCGGCGTGCGGCCGCTGGCATTAAAGTCGAGCAGGTCGCGTAGGCGCACGGCACGGCCGGTGCGGTGCAGGCGGGCGCTGTACTTCTTAAAGGTGTCGTAGCTGTCCTCGCGGCAGGCGGTCTGCAGCAGGTAGACGGTCTGGGGGTCAATCAGGTGATCCTCGCCACCGAGCGGGCGCCACTTGGTCAGGCCCAGTGTGGGCAGCTGATCGGGAGCAGGGCTCTTAAGGATGACGAGCGCGGCGTCGTAGCGCTCATTTTGCTCGCGCTCGACGTCCTCGATACCCATACCGCCCACACGGCTCACCGTACCGGCAAAGTACGCGTTGACGAACTCCGGCGTAAAGCCCACGGCCTCGAAGATCTGCGCCGAATGGTAGCTCTGCACCGTGGAGATGCCCATCTTTGACATGATGGAGACAATGCCGGCAGTCGCAGCCTTATTGTAGTTGGCGATGCCCTGCTCGGCCGTCACGTCCAGGTCGCCGCGTGCCGCCAGATCGCGGATGCACGCATGTGCGTTGTACGGATAGATGCCGCTCGCGGAGTAGCCCACCAGTGCCGCAAAGTCGTGCGGGGACACGGCGTCGCCGCACTCCACCACGATATCGGCAAAGGTGCGCACGCCAGCGCGGATCAGATGGTTGTGCACGCAGCCCACGGCAAGCAGCGACGGCACGGGCACCTCGCCCGCTTCGGCGCGATCGCTCAACACCACGATGTTCACGCCGTCGCGGACCGCAGCCTCAACGTCCTCTGCGAGCTGCTTGAGTGCAGCCTGCAGCGCGCCCTCGCCGGCATCGCGGCGGTAGACGGCACGGAAGCGACGGGTCTTAAAGCCCACGCGATCGATGGCGCAGATACGCTCGAACTCCTCCTCGTTGAGCAGCGGACGCTCCAGACGCACCAGCTGGCAGGCCGTGCGGGAGTCCTCGAGCAGGTTGCCGTGGTTGCCCAGGTAGAGCGTGGTCGAGGTGACCATATGCTCGCGCAGGGCGTCGATCGGCGGGTTCGTGACCTGAGCGAACAGCTGATAGAAGTAGTCGAAGAACGAGCGCGTCTTCTTGGACAGGCAGGCCAGCGGCGCATCGATACCCATCGAGGCGAGCGGCGCCTTGCCCTGCTGGGCCATGGGACGCACGACTTCGTCAACATCATCCCAGTGATACCCGAGCTTGGCCATGCGCACGGCGGCGGGCACCTCGGCATCCTCGGCGGGCGCGGGCGCGGCGGGCTTGTCGAGTGCGTCGACGGTCAGCGTCTCCTCGGCGATCCAGTCGCGATAGGGCTTTTCCTTGGCGTAACGGGCGCGCAGCTCGTCGTTGTAGATGACGCGGCCGCGGGCAAAATCGACCTCGAGCATCTGGCCCGGTCCCAGGCAGCCGCTCGTCAGGATGTTCTCGGGGCTCACCTCGATGGTGCCCACCTCGCTTGCCAGCATAAAGCGACCGTCGCGCGTCACATAGTAGCGGGCGGGACGCAAGCCGTTACGGTCGAGGGCGGCACCCAGCGTGCGACCGTCGGTAAAGGCGATAGCGGCAGGACCGTCCCACGGCTCCATGAGCATGGACTGGTAGGCATCGTAGGCGCGGCGCTCCTCGCTCAGGCTGTCGTTGTGGTCCCACGGCTCGGGCAGCAGCATGGATGCGGCGCGCGTGAGCGGACGGCCGTTCATGACCAAAAACTCGAGCACGTTGTCCAGAATCGCGGAGTCGGAACCCTCACGGTTGATGATGGGCATCACGCGCTCAAGATCGTGCTGCAGCACGGGGCTGTACAGGTTGGGCTCGCGGGCGCGAATCCAGTTGACGTTGCCCTTGAGGGTGTTGATCTCGCCGTTGTGGATGATAAAACGGTTGGGGTGCGCACGCTCCCAGCTGGGCGTGGTGTTGGTGGAGTAGCGCGAGTGAACGAGCGCCACGGCCGTTTTGACGGCGGCGTCGTTGAGGTCGATGAAGAAGCGGCGCATCTGCGTGGCAACAAGCATGCCCTTGTACACGATGGTGCGCGAGCTCATGGAGCACACATAGAAGATCTTATCGCGCAGGGCGAACTCGGCGTCGGCCTTCTTTTCGATGGTGCGGCGGCACACGTACAGGCGACGCTCAAAGGCATCGCCGGCGGGCGTGTCGTCGGGGCGGCCCAGGAAGGCCTGCAGGATAGTAGGCATACAGGCGCGGGCCGTCTCGCCCAAGTCGTGCGGGTCGACCGGCACCTCGCGCCAAAAGAGCAGCGGCACGCCGGCCTCGGCGCAGCCCTCCTCAAACACGCGGCGGGCGTCCTCCACGCCCTTGTCGTCCTGCGGGAAGAACAGCATGGCCACGCCATAGTCGCCCTCTGCCGGCAGAATCTGGCCGCACTTTTGAGCCTCTTTACGGAAAAAGTGATGCGGAACCTGGAACAGGATGCCAGCGCCGTCGCCGGTGTTCTTCTCGAGTCCCGTGCCGCCGCGGTGCTCCAAGTTGACCAGAATGGACAGTGCATCGTCCAGAATCTGGTGATGGCGCTCACCGTTGATATCGGCAAGCGCGCCGATGCCACATGCATCGTGGTCGAATTCGGGGCGATAAAGGCCCTGCTGCTGAGCGGAATCTGCCTGCATCGCGATCCTCCCCTAGATATTTAGACAGTCAATTGAATAGGCATAGTAGGAGCATCGCCGGCCCGTTGTGTTTCCCGCCCGTTTCGAAACAATCGCGTAACGCACGCCCTACGAATGGACACCGCCGACCTCAAGGACGACAACAAAAGCCCCAGGTTCGGCCCGTAAGCTCACCGCTTCAAACATCTCAATCTGTAACAGAAAGACCCAATTTCCATCCCTAGTTGTTACAGATCAAGACATTTCGGCAGTCCCCTTTCACCATCCTATTCAAATACAATAATTTTGTTAGTCTTGGTTAACTTTTTAGCCTAAAACGGGTATCCTTTGCGGCGTCAAACAAACGGCACGCACACCGTGCCAGATCAAGGAGGCCCCTATGGCGCACCAAGCAGACCAGCAGACGATGCAACTCGTCCTTATCCGTCACGGAGAATCCGAGTGGAACAAGCTCAACCTGTTCACCGGCTGGACCGATGTCGAGCTCACCGACACGGGCCGCGAAGAGGCGGCGGCAGGCGGCCGCGCCCTCAAGGAAGCGGGCTTCGACTTTGACATCTGCTACACCTCGCGCCTCAAGCGCGCGATCCACACCCTCAGCATCGTGCTCGGCCAGATGGACCGCGAATGGCTGCCCGTCATCAAATCCTGGAAGCTCAACGAGCGCCACTACGGCGCGCTGCAGGGTCTCAACAAGGCCGATGCCGCGGCGGAGCACGGCGACGAGCAGGTGCTCATCTGGCGCCGTTCCTTCGATGTCTGCCCGCCGGCGCTCGAGCCGGGCGACGGTCGCGACCCTCACACACAGGAGCAATACCGTGATGTCGCACCCGACCAGCTGCCCTATACCGAATGCCTCAAGGACACGATAGCCCGCGCCTGGCCTTATTTCGAAGACGAGATTCGCCCCCAGATGCTCGCCGGCAAGCGCGTACTCATCGCCGCACACGGCAACTCCCTGCGCTCTCTCGTCATGAAGTTCGAGCACCTCACGCCCGAGGAGATCCTCAAGGTCAACATCCCCACCGGCGTGCCGCTCGTCTACACCTTCGACACCGATTTCAACGTCCTCGACAAGCGCTACATCGGCGACCCGGCGACCATCGCCGCCAAGATTGACGCCGTGGCCAATCAGGGCAAAGCGCACAAGTAGCCCCAACCTAAACCCAGGGCGCGGCGCCGCGCAACCCAAGTGCAGCGCCGCGCCACTCCGACGTAGGAACCAGCCATGCTCAACCATCTCAAACAACACTTTGGCTCCCGACGCACCGGTGGTCACGGAGGCCTAGACATTGCGCGGCATATCGGCCCCGGGCTGCTCGTGACCGTCGGCTTTATCGACCCGGGCAACTGGGCCTCCAATATGGCCGCGGGCTCGCAGTTTGGCTACGCGCTGCTGTGGATCGTCACGCTGTCCACGATTATGCTCATTGTGCTGCAGCACAACGCGGCACACCTGGGTATCGCCACGGGCGCCTGTCTTGCCGAGGCCACCACACGTTACCTCCCTCGCTTCGTTGGGCGCACGGTGCTCGCCAGTGCCTACCTCGCAACCATCGCCACCACTATGGCAGAGGTCCTGGGCGGCGCGATCGCGCTCCAGATGCTCTTTGGACTACCCGTGCGCGCCGGCTGCGTCATCGTGGCCGCGGCATCGATGGCGATGCTCATGACGAGCTCCTACAAGCGCGCCGAGCGATGGATCATCGCCTTCGTAGGCGTGGTAGGACTCTCGTTTTTGGCCGAGCTTGCGCTGGTCAAGGTCGACTGGCCGCAAGCCGCCGCAAGCTGGATCACACCCAGTATGCCCACTGGCTCTGCCGCGATTATCGTAAGTGTCCTAGGCGCGGTCGTTATGCCCCACAACCTCTTCCTGCACTCCGAGGTCATCCAATCCATGCACTTCGAAGGCCAAGGCGAGCAGGTTATCGAAGAACGTCTGCGCTACGAGCTCTTCGACACGCTCTTTTCGATGGGTGTTGGCTGGGCAATCAACTCGGCCATGGTCATCCTGGCCGCGACGACCTTCTTTGCGCACGGCATTGTCGTAGACGACCTCGCCGTCGCAGCGGCCACGCTCTCCCCCATTCTGGGCCCGGCGAGCTCGACCATCTTTGCGGTGGCGCTGCTGTTTGCGGGTCTCTCGAGTAGCGTGACAGCGGGCATGGCGGCGGGCACCATCACCGCGGGCATGTTCGACGAGGAATACGACATCCACGACCGACATTCCTCGATCGGGGTGGCAGCCTGTTTCGTCGGTGCAGTGGCGGCGTGTCTGGTCGTCCCGAATCCTTTTGAAGGTCTCATCTGGAGTCAGGCACTGCTGTCGCTTCAGCTGCCGATTACGGTCTTTGTGCTCATACGACTCACCAGCTCACGCCGCGTCATGGGCAAATACGCCAACTCGCGCCCGCTCAACGCGCTGCTCGTAGGGATCGGTGCCATCGTAACGGCTCTCGACATCGTGCTGCTAACGGGGATGTGATGGGACGGGGCGCCCACCCAGGCAAACGTCTCGACCTGTAACATCTAGACCCGCTTTTGATGTCTAGATGTTACAGATCGAGATCATTCCGAGGGACAGCTCCGTTTGTCTCAATCTGTAACAAGTGGACCCCGTTTTCACTGCTAGATGTTACAGATCGAGACAAACGGTCGGCCGGACTCACGACAGACAGGATCGGCTAACAGCAGCTGTGATCCCTTGGGGACGGAGGAAAAGGGCCCCAGGCGAGAATTCGACCGGGGCCCTTGGACAGAGCTATATTCGGCTTTCGCCGTGTGCCTGCGAGCTACTCCTCGACGAGCTCAAACTGATCGGGACCGACGCCGCACACCGGGCACACGTAGTCCTCGGGCAGCTCGGGCGTGTCGACCTCAACCTCGTAACCGCAAACGACGCACACGAACTTATATGTCTTCTTCTCCTCAGCCATGATGTTCTCCTCTCGAACGCGACTGGTGATGTACTTCGCTTATTAGTATATGTTCTCAATAAAATAATGCAAGTGTTTTTACAACAATTCTAGCCTTGATAGGACGAGGCCTTCGGAGGCGTCTTGCCCTTCAAAACCTTGTGATAGTAGTCGTACGTCAGCGGCGTCTCGTCGCTCAGGCGCTCGGCATCCTCGACCTCACCGATAAACAGTAGATGCGTGCCCACATCCACAGTGTCGATCAAACGGCAGCTAAACAGGGCCGCCGCGTGCTCGGGCACATAGGGCATGCCCAGAGCCGTCTCGCGAGTCTCGTACTTGGCAAACTTGTCATAATCGCTGCTGGTGCGGAACCCAAAGTTACCGATATAGAGCATATCGGCCGTCTGGTCGATTGCAGTCAGTGCAAACGCCTTGGCCGATGCGATGACGCCCGAGGTGACGTTGTCCTTGTTCACGGCAACCGAAATTCGCGGCGGCATGGACGTCACCTGCACCGCCGTGTTGATGACGCAGCCGGCGCGCAGCCCGTCTGCCGCAGCGCTCACCACGTACAGACCGCTCGGCATGGTAAAGAACGCAGTTTTGTCCATAACGATCACTCCCCTAACCCGGGTTGGTACCTCATGGATGTATGTACCCACAAAAAAGGCGGCGCCCATAACGGACGCCGCCCCATACACATATGTGCCAAGATTGCAGGTCAGCCAAGTCCCTCCATCAAGTTGCGGTGAAATAGTTCCTGCTTGTCGGCTATTTGGCCTCAAACAAGAACTATTCCACCGCAACTTCTACAGAGTGCCTAGCGGTTACGCTCCTTAAGGGCGCGGTCGATCTCGCGCTGGACATCGCGCTTGGTCATATCCTCGCGCTTGTCGTAAAGTTTCTTGCCGCGGCCTAGGCCCAGCAGCAGCTTTACGCAGCCGTCGGTATTAAAGTAGAGCTCCAACGGCACCAGCGCATAGCCGCGGTTGCGCAGTTTGCCGTCAAGAAAGTCAATCTCCTTGCGGTGCAGCAGCAGACGACGGCGGCGATCAGGGTCGCGATTCCACACGCCACCATGGCTATAAGGGTGAATATGCAGGCCCACGAGCCAGCACTCGCCGCCACGAATCAGTGCAAAGGTGTCGGTGATCTGGCACGCGCGCTCGCGAATCGACTTGACCTCGGTGCCACTCAGCTCAATACCGCACTCAAAGGTCTCATCGATAAAGTACTCGTGATGCGCCGAGCGATTCTTGGAGATGAGCTTGCGCTCGCGTTTACTGGGCATCGCCGGCCTCCTTGGCGCCATCGGAACCCTTGCCCGTTGCTTCGCGCTTAGCCTTGCGCTCGGCGTTGAGCTCGGCATCGCTCTCGCGCACCAGCTTAATGATCGCCGCACATGCCTCCTCGCCCACCAAGTCGCGAGCACGCACCGTCAGGCGCGTGGCCTCCTGCTTGTCGCCGTCGCTTGCAGCATCTGTCGCGCACATAATCAGGCAGATGGCAATCTCGGCCGAAGGCGAGGTCGGCACGCCTTGCAGGGCCAGTTCACCCATCACGTGCTCGTCGCTCTCCTCGGCGGCATCCGGATAGGTGGTATGAATCTTGTTGAGCAGGCGCGTCGCGTGTGCATCGTTGGGCGCTAAGCGCAGTGCCAGACGCGCGCAACCCACGGCGGCCGAGACATTCTCGGTCTCGGGCTCCAAGAAGTACTGGCCCAGGTTGGAATAGGCGCGGGCGGCGCACTTGCCGTCGCTCGCACGCTCCAGCACCGAAAACGAGAGCGATGCCCATTCCTGCTTGTCCTCGAGTGCGCGGAACAGCTCGGCCAGGTCCAAGCGATAGTTGCAGTTCATGGGGTCCCAACGCACAGCCTGCATCAGGGCATTACGAGCGCTCACATAATCCTGCTGGCGAATGTAGGCAAACGCCATATCAGAGTACAGGCGGTCAAACGGCACCTCGACCTGCACGAGCTCGCGCGGATCCTTCTCCACGCGGCGATAGGCCAAGCGCTCAAACTTGCTGTCGAAGCTAAAGTATTGGCGCTTCTCCTCCGTCTTGCACTCGGCGTCGATATACTCCTCGGCGAGCTCCACCAGGCGCTCCAACAGCGGCGTCGCCGTAGCCAGGTCGCCCTGCGCCAGATAGTTCTCGGCATACGTGATGTCTTGCAAGCTGATAGGCAGATCCATGGCTACTCCTCGATCTGAGCGAAACACGGCAGACGCCGTATATACGGTCGATACACAAAACCCGGGTCTCTTGCGAGGCCCGGGCATTCATTTGTGGGTAGCCCGTACCAGATTCGAACTGGTGATCTCCGCCTTGAGAGGGCGGCGTCCTAAACCGCTAGACGAACGGGCCATATGTAGCAAATGCAATGGCTGGGATGGAGGGAGTCGAACCCCCATTGACGGAACCAGAATCCGCTGTCCTGCCATTAGACGACATCCCAATGACTGCATCGCTGCGCTCGGCTGTGCCTTTGCGCAAGAAAGAAATATACGGGAAGTCACGCCATGACGCAAGCCCCAATTTTGACTTTTTTGAAATTCGGTCAAATTGGCCTAATTTCGTCCAACCCGTGAAGGACCTGTGAAGCCGACCGCTATACACGAAGGGCAAAACGCCGCGAGCGGTAGCCGTCAACCGTTGGCAGATTCTACCGCGAAAACGATAGCACCAGGCAACACAATCGAAGTATCAATGATCGCGTAGATATCGAGGCGCCATGGACGAAGAGCTTGATTACCTATGGGAGACCCTGGGCCTCGAGATCACTGCCGACCTTTGGCCCGAACGGGACAAAATCCATCCCACACTGCGCCCCGCCATCACGGTGATGCAGGCAAACTACCGCCGCACCTCATTTTTGATCATGCGGACGTCATGGCATGCGGCGCTCCCCGACCTCAAGCGCATCCAGGCAAGCCTCGTCGAGCTGTCCGGCATGCCGACCGTCATATCCGAGACGAACCTGGAGCGGCGGCAGCGCGAGCGCCTGCAGCGGCAACGGATTCCGTTTATCTGCCCCGGCATTCAGGCATATCTGCCCTTTATGGACGAAGAGTACTGGAGCGACACGCCCGACAAGCACGTAAAGATCTACGACCCACACGAATGGGCGCAGCTGAAGGACTGACTGGGGCAGGCCCGCACTCGAAACGGGACGCACTTTCCGAAGCCGCTACAGCAACGCCTCGGTCCAAGCTGCTTCCTTAAAGCCAGGAATCACAAAGTCATCGCCCACCAGCAGCGGGCGCTTAACCAGCATGCCGTCAGTCGCCAGCAGCTCATAGCATTCCTGGTCCGTCATGCCCGCATCCAGGCGCGCTTTCAGACCAAGCTCTCGATATTTCATGCCCGACGAGTTAAAGAAGCGTCGCACCGGCAGTCCCGAACGAGCAATCCAGGTCGCAAGTTCCTCAGCCGAAGGATTGTCTGTAACAATATCGCGATCGACGTACTCAACCCCATGCTCGTCCAACCAGGCCTTGGCCTTTTTGCACGTCGAGCATTTGGGATATTCAACAAACAGTACAGTCATGGGGATTCCCTTCTTAGAAAAGACAAGTGTCTGGCAAACAGCGCATCGATGGCCATCTGCGACCGATGCCGATATTGTAGCCAGCGCCGACATACAGGCGGTCGCGGTTTTCCATCTTGAGGTTAACGTCTCGCATGGGCGCCAATGGGGCGCGTCACGTGGTGCACCCATGCGGAGACCAGCAATACCAACAGCATGGCGGTGACATAGCCCGCGGTATCGAAGCACAGGTCGATCATGTCGAAATGACGACCAGGAACAAAGATCTTGTGCACTTGGTCACCGACGGAGCATACGGCACAAAAGGCCAGGACGGGCACACACCGCAATCGGGTGATCGGCACGCGCTTATCCAAGCACACCGCCACCAACGAAGCAAACAGTCCTACGAAGAAGAACTCAACGGTATGTGCGACGCGACGAATGTTGGCACCCATCCACAGACGAACGGGCGCAAGCGGGTCGGGATGAATGGTGGCAGTCGTTGAATCCGCGCCCTCGACGGCATCCCCCGCCTGGGACTCCTGCGCGGCGTCGGGCCGCACGTCCGCAGCCCGTCCTTCCACCGCACGCGCGGTGGACTCGCTGAGCGACGACGTCTGCTCCACGTTTTGCTCCGTCAGCATCCAAATACTTGCCAGCGTCACGACCAGCAGGACAACCGAAATCCATCCGACTATGTGCTTCACACGCGCCAAGGGCTAACCTCCGTCATTTTTTGAGCAGCAGCGAGTGTACCCCCAAATGCAGTTGTCGCCGTAGCGAAATCCAAAATGTTCGAATCGGGGCGCCAAAGGACCGTGGCGCCCCTACTCCATCTCGCGCATCCAGCGATCGAACGTTCCCACGCACACGCCTAGCCGCTTTGCCGCCTGACTCCGCGTGATATCACCCGCCTCGTAGGTATCGCGCACCAGCTCGAATTGCGGGGGACAGGGCTTGCGGGGCCGGCCAAAACGCACGCCGCGCGCTCGCGCCGCCGCAATGCCCTCGGCTTGGCGCCGGTGAATGTTCTCGCGCTCCACCTGCGCCACATAGCTCAGCAGCTGCAAAACAATATCGGCAATCAACGCACTCGTCACGTCCGACCCGCCACAGTCTCTGGCGCGCGTGTCGAGCAATGGCATGTCCAGCACCACGATGGCGGCGCCGAGCTCTTTGGTTATGCACCGCCATTCCTCGAGGATCTCACTGTAGTTACGGCCCAGCCGATCAATGGAAAGTACCACCAGCACATCACCGGAATCCAACGCGCACAGCAGCTCGCGATACCGCGGCCGATCGAAGTCTTTGCCGCTCGCACGATCGGCAAAGATATTCGCCGGTTCCACGCCATAGGCGCCCAGCGCATCCAGCTGCCGATTCAGATTTTGATCACGCGAGCTCACCCGCGCATACCCGTACACCGTTGTCATCTCATCCCCGCTCTCTCGAAAACCTCCCAAAAAGGAACAGGTTTATTTTGGTAGGTTTTATCTCCCCTATAGCAGGCGGAAGACGCAAGCGCGCGAGCGGCAAGGCGATTGATGCGCCACAAAAAAGGCGGCCCCAAAAGACCGCCCCGTTCTCTATCAATCACCAAATTCCGGCTAATGAATAAGCCTGAAATCCAAGTGCCCGCGCGTGGTGTTGACGCGCGAGACCTCGATGATCACACGCTGCCCCAGCTCATAGCGAGTCCCCGTGTCGGCGCCCGTGAGCGTGAGCGCGTCCTCATCAAACTCGAACCACTCGTTGCCCAGACTCTTGATCGAAACCAAACCCTCAACCTGTGTCAGATCCAGGCGCACAAAGAGGCCCATGCTGCTGACCCACGAGATCGTTCCGGCGTAGCGCTCGCCCAGGCGGTCCTCGTAGTACTGGGCGATCTTGATCTTTTGCGTCGCATGGCTGGCGGCGTCGGCCGCACGCTCGGCATCGCTGCACGCGCGGCAGATTTGCGGCAGGATGCGCGGCAGGGACTCGCGACCCTTACCGATCAGCCGCGGCGTACGTACCAAGGCGTCCTTGCCGCCGAGCTGCTCATAGGCCAACTGCAGCTTGAGTACGCGGTGCACCACCAGGTCGGGATAGCGACGGATGGGACTCGTAAAGTGACAGTAGCACGGCGCGGCAAGTGCAAAGTGGCCCTCGTTGCGCGGCTTGTACAGTGCGCGCTGCATGCTGCGCAGCAGCAACGTGTTGACGAGCGGCGCGTTGGCCGTACCGGCTGCGGCATCAACCGCCGCCTGCAGCTCGTCGGGGGTTCCCAGAGCAATGCCTGCCGCGCGACGGTCATCGATGATGCCCAGCTGTGCCAGCGCCACGGCGGCGCCGTGCAGGCTGTCGGGACTGGGATCGTCGTGCACGCGATAGCAGGCCTCGATATCGCGGTCGGCCAGCCACTCCGCCACGCACTCGTTGGCCAGCAGCATGGCTTCCTCAATCAGCGACGTGGCACACGAGCGCTCGCGTGCCACGATCCGCACGGGCACGCCGTTCTCGTCCAGCAGTGCACGGATCTCGGCCGTATCAAAGTCGACCGAACCGCGTGCGCGACGAATACGACGGCGAAGCTCGGCGAGCTCGTCGGCAGCTACGAGGAAATCCCCCAAGTCGACGTTATAGCCGCGAGCGGTTTCCTCGCACGCAAGCCCGCGCTCAAGCGCTTCCTCGCGCGAGGCTTCAACCGCGGCAACATCCTCGGCGGCACCCTCCAGCACCGAATACTCCACCGCACCGGCACGTACCAGCAGCGCCTCGGCGCCGTCGTAGTCCATGCGCACGCGCGAGCGGATCACGCTGGGATAGGGATCGTAATGGCGCACGCGACCCTGCGCGTCGAGCTCAATGTCGACGGTAAACGCCAGGCGGTCCTCGTCGGGACGCAGCGAGCACAAATCGTTCGACAGGCGCTCGGGCAACATGGGCAGCACGCGATCGGCAAGATACACCGACGTCGTGCGATGGCGGGCTTCCAGATCGATATGTCCGTCCCAGGCAACATAGTGCGAAACGTCGGCAATATGGACACCCAGCTTGTAGCCACCCTCGGGCGTGCGCTCCAGCGAGATGGCATCGTCAAAGTCGCGCGCGTCGACCGGGTCAACCGTAATGACAAAGCGGTCGCGCAGGTCTCGGCGGAGCGGGTCCTTGAGTGCCGAGGCCACATCGAGCGAAAGTGCCTCGGCCTCGGTTAGCGCGGCCTCGGGATACGTATCGGTATAGCCATAGCGCGCCATCACATACTGAACGCCCAAATCGGGCGCATCATCGCCGCCAATACGGCGCTCAATCGTCACGGTGCCCGATTCCAGGCGCGTCGGATATGTCAGAATGCGCGCGACGACCGCATCACCCGGATGAACGCCCAAGCGCTCCGCCGAGGTGTCCTCCGGCAGAATAAAGAAATCGGCCTTAAGTCGAGAATCAAGCGGCTCGATCACCCCGAGCGGGCCGGCGGTCTGGTACGTGCCCACCACACTAATGGCCGCACGCTCGACGACGCCCTCGATTACGGCGCGTCGCTCGCCATGCGGGCTGTTCTTAATGCTCACGGCAACGGTATCGCCGTCCATAATCTCGCGCTTGCCGCGGCCCATGACCTTGTAGTCGCCGTTTTCGGTTACAACGTAGGCGCTATGCTCATGGAGCTGCACGCGTCCGGTCAGACTCGGGCGACGCTCGCTGCGCACCGGCCCGCGCTTATTGCGTGCTCCACGCTTATGCTTGTTATTGCGCCCCATGGCGCCTCCTTACTATCGATGGCCGTTTACACCCCAAGAGTCTACCCAAATGATCCCTAGGGGACGGCAGGATTGCGGATCGCATAGATAGACCAGCGCCACGATGATCCGTATTCCACCGTCCCCTAGGGATCAAAAAACGGGCCGCCCCAAAAGAGACGACCCGTTGAAGGAACGAATTCCAAGCACGCTTACACGCGCAGATAGCGGCGCATGGCGATGGCGGAACCAAAGAGACCGATAATGGCGCCGACCAAAATCAGCGCGGCGTAGGTCACCAGGTAGTACTGCATCGGCAGCGCAAACGACATCCAGCCGATGCTCTCCTGCAGACGCGGAACCATCAGGTTACGCAGCAGCTCCAGCACGCCGATGGAAAGCAGCGAGCCCAAAATGGCCTGCAGCACGCCTTCGGTAATGAACGGCCCGCGAATGAAGCCGTTGCTTGCGCCCACCAGGCGCATGATCGCGATCTCACGACGACGCGCCGTAATGGACAGGCGAATCGTGTTGTTAATGAAAATGAACGCGATAAAGGTCAGCAGGCCGACGAGCACCACAGCGGCGATACGGATGTAGTTCGTCACCTGGAACAGGCGGCTCACTTCCTCCTGGCCGTACAGAACGCTCGCGTTAACGTCGCCGTCGTCCGCGATCTTCTGAAAATCGGCGTTCTTCTTGAGCTTCTGGGCCGTGCTCTCGACCATGGACGGATCGTCCATCTCGATGGCAAACGAAGCCGGCAGCGGGTTCTGACCGTCGAGCGCGCTCATGGTAGCGTCGGCGTTACCCGACATCTTGCTCGTGTACTCGGCCAGCGCGTCGTCCTTGTCCTTGTACGTCACGGACTTGACGTTGCTCCACGTCTTGAGCTCGGCCTCAAAGGCCTGAACATCTGCCTGGTCGGCGTCATCGCTAATAAAGGCGTTGATGACGACCTGATCCTCGACGGTGCCGATCACGGAGTTCAGCATCGCGGAACCCATAATGAACAGGCCGATGATAAACAGCGAAAGGAAAATCGTGATGACGGCGCCGAGCGAGGTGGTCCAGTTACGGAAGAAGTGGCTGATTGCCTCTTTGAGCGAGTAGCCCACGTTAGTTGGTGCCATAGTTGCCGTAACCTCCCCTCTCCTGGTCGCGGATTACGTGGCCGCCCTCGAGGGCGATCACGCGACGGTGCATGCTATCGACCATCTCGCGGTCGTGCGTAGCGACGATCACGGTGGTACCGGTGCGGTTAATGCGCTCGAGCAACTTCATGATGCCCAGCGAAATCGCCGGGTCGAGGTTGCCCGTGGGCTCGTCGCAAATCAGCAGCGGTGGGCGGTTGACCATAGCGCGGGCAACGGCCACGCGCTGCTGCTCGCCACCGGAAAGCTGATCGGGCAGCGAGTCCATCTGATCGGCCAGACCGACCAGACGCAGCACCTCGGGCACCTGGCTGCGAATGACACCCTTGGGCTTGCCGATGCACTGCAGGGCAAACGCCACGTTTTCGTAAGCGGTCTTTTGCGGCAGGAGCTTAAAGTCCTGGAACACGGCGCCAATCTGACGACGCAGGAACGGAACCTTGCGGTTCTTGATCTTCATGAGATCCTGGCCGGCGACCAAAATGCGACCGCTTGTGGGCTTGACGTCGCGGTTGAGCGTCGACAGCAGCGTGGTCTTACCCGAGCCGGAGTGACCGACCAAAAAGACGAACTCGCCCGGATAGATCTCGATGTTGATGTCGTCGAGTGCGGGCTTGTTGGGCTGCGCCGGATAGATCTTGGTGACGTGCTCCATAAGGATGACGGGCTCGACACCGGCCTGCTTGGCCATCTTTTTACGGCTGGCCTGCGGGTCGATGGGCGCAAACACCGACGTGAAATCGGGGTTGTTGAGCGCGTTGTCGAGGCTTGCGACCTCGGCGGCCTGATCGCGCTCGACCACGGGAGCCGCAGGCTGCGTGGGGTCGGGAATGCCGGCAAAAAGACCGGACTGCGCGGGCTGCGGCGCGGGAGCCGCAGGGGCCATGGGATCGGGGATGCCGGCCATGGTCGGCTGCGGCGTGGCGGCGCTCATCTGAGGCTGAGCCACACGGGCGGTCACCGTCTGAACGGGCTCAAAGCCAGCCGTGCCGGAAAGCGCAACATCGTTGTTGGGGTTGTAGGCAAAGGGATCTGCCGCCGGCTGTGCCTGATCTGCCGGCTGTGCGGGGATCGGGCTAAACAGCTGATCCTCTGAATCCGGAGTGGCGAAACGACTGCCCGCGGCGCTCGGCTGCGTCTTGGGGGCTTCATCGCCCGCACCGGAGGTACGGAAGTGGTTACCCACTGGTGCTCCTTATCGTCGTGCGTTTAAACTACATGAGCGCTTTGTATTTTAGCAGGATTGCCTTTGCTGCACATAAGAAGCATGGCGGGCTTTGGGTTCTGTCCGGCCGGGCACAGGGTTACCTCCCAAATCGTCCTCGGACATGTCGGAGCCCCCGCTGCGCGCTTCGCGCTGCGGGGGCTCCTCCGTCCTGCGGAAAGATTTGGGAGGTAACCCTGTGCCCGGCCTGCGGCTACTAAGGGGCCGGCGCATCTACCTTGTGATGCTGCGCATACAAAGTTGGGAGGGTCTGAATTGCACTTTGCTGTATTGGGCCCTTTTCCCAATAGAAGCCCTGCTTGATAAGGCCTCTTTAGAAGTTGCGGTGAAATAGGGACTGTTTTAGCAGTTAAAAGCCCCAATCAATCCCTATTTCACCGCAACTTATATTGGGGCTCATTGTTGCGCAACTTGGGTTGGGGTTTTCGCTTTACAGTTGAGTTAGAAAGATGGTTCTCGGCTTATTGCGAGGTTGGTATGGTTTGTCCTTATTGTGGTGCTGAGCTTGCTGATGAGGCTCGGTTTTGCGTGGGATGTGGGGCTGCGCTTGACGGGACACAGGCTATGCCCGTAGCCAACCCTGCGGCTGCGCCGGTACCTGTGGGTTCGCCCGTCCCCAGCAAGAAGCCTAAGAAAGGCGTCGTGATCGCTATCGTCTGCGCGGCGGTAATCGTTGTTGGCGGGGGCGGCGGGCTGGCGTATCACCTGTATCAGCAGCATGTTCAGGAGCAGGAGCAGTATGAGTCGGCTCATTCTAAGCATGCGCTCGTGGTGAGTGTAAAGGCTGAAGGCTGGGACACCGATAACGGCGCTTCTCGTGTGCCGGTGCGCGTAAAGGGCAAGACGGTCGACGGAAAGAAGGTCGACAAGGTCGAATATGTCGCTTCTGACGGCTCGGGCATCAAGCTTATCCAGGGCAAGTACACGCTCAAGGCGGCAGGCTCCCCCATCGCCGCCGGTGGCACCATCTACCAGGTGCCTTGCACAAAGGCCGAGCTCACGATCGACGACGCTTTTGCTAAGGGCGAGAAGATCGACTTGGCAGAACTCGCCGAGCAGGATTCGGTTTTGGACTTTACGCCCATCGATGCTGTCGACGTGACTGACGACGAGATCAACGACGCCGTGACGCTCGCCATGGCATACAAGGGCAAGGACGCGCCCAACGTCGACGCGCTGCAACACGCCGCAACGAACCGCCGCGACACCGCCGTCGCGGCCAAGAAAGCCGCCGAAGAGGAAGCGGCGCGCCAAGCCGAGGAACAGTGCAAAGCCGCCGCACGCCACATCGAGGCCCAAACCTTCAGTGTCGACCTGCCCGAGTACTGGGATGGTAGGGTGACAGCAGAAGTCGACGGAGATGTGATAGAGCTGTACTCGACTGCCTTTCCAGATAAAGAGCTTGGATATCTTGCCATGAAAAATGAACCGTATGGAAACGCGGGAGATATCGAGTGCGGCCGTATTCGCGACATCAAGCTCGACGAAAACCACTATGTAAAACTAGTAATTTATCGTTGGGCCTTTGATGCGGGGCAAGACCATTTATCAAAAGCTGAATATCGTCTTAACTTGTGTTCAGATGATGCCGCACGCGAGATAGTCGACCTCCAATCGTTGGGGACAATCTCCTACGACTCCATTCTTGCTGATATGGTTGCGGCAAATGACGCTAATGTCGCAGCGGTATGCTGGCCAGACGACATCTTCGCCAACGCCCTGGCCCCAACCGTGAAGCTCCTCTAGTTTCTTATCTGCCTCCCCCAAACACAAAGCCGGGGTGCCTCCACATGGAAGGCACCCCGGCTTATTTATTGCCCAATGCGGGAGCGGCTCTCAAGGTAAAGCTAAAGCAAAATGCCTTAGGCCAGAAACTCCTTGGTGGTCGCCGCGATGTTGGCGGCGTCCAGGCCGTACTTGTGCAGGAGCTCGGCACCCGGACCGGACTCGCCGAAGGTGTCATTGACACCGATCTTCTTGAGCGGCGTCGGGCACTGCTCGCACAGGACATCGGCAACGGCGCTGCCCAGGCCACCGATCACGGAGTGCTCCTCGACGGTCACGACGCGACCGGTCTTGGTGGCGCTCTTGACGATCAGGTCGGCATCGATGGGCTTGATGGTGTGCATGTTGATGACCTCGGCATCGATGCCCTCGGCAGCAAGCTGCTCAGCGGCCTCGAGCGCCTCGCCGACCATCAGGCCGCAGGCGATGATGGTCACGTCAGCACCCTCGCGCATGACGATACCCTTGCCCACCTCGAACTTGTAGGTCTCGGGGTCGTTGATAACCGGCGAGGACAGACGGGCGAAGCGCATATACACGGGGCCGTCGCACTCGTAGGCGGCGCGCGTCACGGCGCGGGCCTCGACATCGTCGGCGGGAACAATCACGGTCATGCCGGGGATGACGCGCATCAGGGCGATATCCTCGCAGCACTGGTGCGTGGCGCCGTCCTCGCCCACCGAGATACCGGCGTGCGTGGCACCGATCTTAACGTTAAGGTGCGGATAGCCGATGGAGTTGCGGACCTGCTCAAAGGCGCGGCCAGCAGCGAACATGGCAAAGCTGCTCGCGAAGGCAACGCGGCCGGTGGTCGCGATACCGGCGGCAACACCCATCAGGTTGCTCTCGGCGATGCCCACATCGAAGAAGCGGTCGGGGCAGGCTGCCTTGAACTTGCCGGTCTGCGTGGCGGCGGCCAGGTCGGCGTCGAGGACCACAAAGTCATCGTGCTCGTTGGCGAGCTCAACGAGGGCCTCGCCGTAGCTTACGCGCGTGGCGATTTTCTTGACGTCTGCCATCCTAGAGCTCCTCTCCGGCGGCCGTGAGCTCTGCCATGGCCTGCTCAAACTGTTCATCGTTGGGGGCCTTACCGTGCCAGCCCACCTGGTTCTCCATAAAGGAGACGCCCTTGCCCTTCATGGTCTCGGCGATAATGGCGGTCGGCTGACCCTTGGTGGCGCGGGCCTCGGCAAAGGCGGCGCGGATCTGATCGAAGTCGTTGCCGTCGGCGAGCTCCACCACGTGGAATTTGAAGGCGCGGAACTTGTCGGCGAGCGGCATGGGGTCGTTGACCTCCTCGACGGGGCCGTCGATCTGCAGGCCGTTGTGGTCGACGATCACGCAGAGGTTATCGAGCTGCTGGTTGCCGGCAAACATGGCGGCCTCCCAGACCTGGCCCTCCTCGCTCTCGCCGTCGCCCAGCAGGGCGTACGTGCGGTAAGTATCGCCCCAGTGCTTGGCGGCAACGGCCATGCCCACGGCGGCGGAGATGCCCTGGCCGAGCGAACCGGTGGACATGTCGACGCCCGGGGTGTCGTTCATGTTGGGGTGACCCTGCAGGTGGCTACCGATATGGCGCAGCGTCTCGAGATCCTCCTTGGGGAAGAATCCGCGCTCGGCGAGCACGGCGTACAGACCAGGCGCGCAGTGACCCTTGGAAAGCACGAAGCGATCGCGGTCGGCCTTGCGGGGGTCGGCCGGGTCGACGTTCATTTCCTCAAAGTATAGATAGGTCATGATGTCGGCAGCGCCGAGCGAACCGCCCGGATGGCCGGACTTGGCAGCGTGCACGCCGGTGACGATGCCCTTCCTTACCTCGTTGGCAACCTTTTTGAGCTCTTCGTCGCTCATTGTGCCTTCCTTTCATCCTCTTTAGACAAGATGCGCACGGCACAGAAGGTCGTCCCAACCCAGCCGCGATGCACGTACGTCATTCATTATGCTGGAAACTGGAAGCTTTACCAGAGTATTTATCATTATTTGAACAATTGAGCAGGCAGAACCGCTGATGAAACGGTTTATCAATGTGAACGTCTTTTGGATGGAACGCAGTCGGCCCTACGCGTTAATGTCCTTGAATCCCTCGCCGAAGGTTTCCGTGACATCGGCGACAGTCACAATAGCACGCGGGTCGCGCTCGCGCACAATGGTCTTGAGCGTATTGAGCTCGCGACGACTCACGATTACCATGATCACCGGCTTCTCGGCACCCGAGTACATGCCGGTCGCCTTAAACTTGGTGCAGCCGCGACCCAGGCCATACATGATGTCAGCCGCGATATCGGGAAACTCGTCCGAGATGATGAGTACCATACGGCGCCTGTTGCCGCCGTCGACCACGGCATCGATCACGTAGCCGCTAATGACCATCGAAAGGCCCGCATACAGCGCGTTTTCGACCGAGAAGACCGGGGCCGACAGCGCGCACACGGCAACATCGATCGCCATGACGGTCGAGCCAACCGGCAGCGATGTGTTGCGCGAGATAATCTGACCGATGGTGTCTGAGCCGCCAGTGTTGGCACCGGCGCGCAGCACCATGCCGTAGCCGATGCCCGTGATAATGCCGCCCCACATAGCGGGCAGCATCAGGTCGGCATGTGCCAGCGGCGCCACAAACGGAGCAAACAGGTCGGTGAAGAAGCCCAGCAGCACAAAGCCCGTCGCCGTCTGGACCACGTAGAACATGCCACCCTCGCGCATAACGACCAGCAGCAGCAAGGCATTCATCACGATGGTTTGAATACCGACAGGCAGCGAGATGCCATGCGAGGCGCCGACCGCCTGGATAATCGTGGCGAGACCCGTAACGCCGCCGGCAGCAAGACCGTTGGGAATCAAAAATAGATCCGTCGCGATAGCGGCCAGAGCGCAGCCCAGCATAATCTTGGGCAGATCGTGAAAGAAGTTCAGCGAAAGAATGCGCTTGATGTCCAGACGATATGCCATGCTGCCTCCCTCAAAAAAGCGTACCCAAACGAGTGCGCTTTGAACTTCTTGCTGTATTCGATTCTACCGATTCATCGAGCAAATACCACCCCTGCGAAGTGTTTGCATCGACCCGGAGCCAACCATGTGCCTAGACGTCCGAGCCTTCCGCATCGGCGTTGCCGGTTGCCCAGCGATGGTAGCCGATCACAAACGGATCCAGATCGCCATCGTCGAGAACGGCCTCGACGTTGCTGGTCTCCACGCCCGTACGCAGGTCCTTGACCATCTGGTACGGGTAGAGCACGTAGCTGCGAATCTGGTTACCAAACCCGATCGTGGTCTTGGGTCCACGAATCTCGTCGAGCGCCTCGGCGCGCTTCTCAAGCTCGATCTCGTACAGACGGGCCTTGAGAATCTGCATGCACGCGGCCTTGTTCTGAATCTGGCTGCGCTCGTTTTGGCAAGTGACAACGATGCCGCTGGGAAAATGCGTCACGCGTACGGCGGAGTCGGTGGTGTTGACGCCCTGGCCGCCCGGGCCGCTCGCGTGATACACGTCCACGCGGATATCGTCGGGACTGATCTCGATGTCGATATCGTCAGGCAGCACGGGGATGACCTCGACGCCGGCAAACGTGGTCTGGCGGCGCTTCTTGTCGTCGGTGGGGCTAATGCGCACCAAGCGGTGCACACCGGCCTCGGCACGCAGCATGCCAAACGCGTCCTTGCCCTCTACGGTAAAGGTCGCACGGTCGATGCCGATGACCTCGGCCGCGGGGCAGTCGTTGATGGTAACCTTCCAGCCGCGACGCTGGCAGTACTTCATGTACATCTTAAAGAGCATGAAGGTCCAGTCCTGCGCCTCCAGGCCACCCTGTCCGGGCTTGATGGTCACAATCGCGTCGCCGTGATCGAACTCACCGGTAAACCAGCTCGAAAGCTCGAGCTCGTCGATAGCGCGGGCCAGGCGTTCTGTCGTAGCGGCAGCCTCCTCGCGCAGCGCGGCGGCATCGGGGTCGTCGCCCATCTCCTCGGCAAGCTCCAGCGCCGCACGGGCGTCAGATAGCTCGCCGCGCGCGGTATCCACGGCAGCGATATCTTCCTTGGCTCGAGCGATCTCCTCCATGGTGGCGCGAGCGGCGTCGGCGTCATCCCAAAAGCCGGGGGCCACGCTTTTTGCCTCGAGCTCGGTCACGCGCGTGCGCTTCTCGTCCAAATGAAGATACGACTCGACCTCGCCGAGCCGGTCCGCAAACGCGTCCAGCTCGGCGGGCGTTACCTCTAAAGCCTCGACCATTAACGATTCCTGCCGTGGCAGTACTTGAACTTCTTGCCGCTGCCGCAGGGGCACAGGTCGTTGCGACCCACGTTGACGTACGGATCGTCGCTCTCGGACTTGCGGTAGGTCGTCACCTTACCACCGTTGTTAACGGCAGCCGGGCCTCCCTGGACGGCAGTACGAGCCTGCACCTGTGCCTGCTTGCGCAGCACCGAGTTGCCGTTGTCGCCATCGACATCGGCGGGGCCGGAGAAGTGCGCACCCTCGAGCGCGGGGTCCTCCTTGTGCCCCACGGCCTGCGGGGCGGCCTTGATCTCGATGCGCAGAACGGTACGCAGGTAATCCTCGTACATGGTGTCGACGAGCATCTGGAACGCGCCATAAGCCTCAGTCTTGTACTCGACCAGCGGGTCGCGCTGACCAAAGCCGCGCAGTCCGATACCGGTCTTGAGGTAGTCCATCTCCTGCAGGTAGTTCATCCAGCGAGTATCGATAACGCGCAGCATGACCTGGGTGTTGAGCTCGCGCATGAGGTCCTCACCCAGGCGCTCGGCCTTCATGTTGTAGCACTTCTCAACGTAGGCCAGGACATCGGCAGCCAGGGCCTCAAAGTCCTCGTCGGGGAACTTGGGCGTATCGATATGGCCGGTCAACTCCACGACCCACTTGCGCAGGCCCTCGAGATCGCGCTCGCCATCGTGGCTGTCCTTGGTGCAGAACTCCTGCACGCAGCGGTACACGGTGTCGTGCATGACCTCGGTGATGTGGTCGGTCAGGTCCTTGCCATCCAGAATCTTGTTACGCTCGGCGTAGATGACCTGGCGCTGCTTGTTCATGACGTCATCGTACTCAAGGACGCTCTTACGCATGGAGAAGTTGATGCTCTCGACCTTGTGCTGGGCGCTCTCGACGGCCTTGGAGATGATCTTGTGCTGGATGGGCATGTCGTCGCCCATGTCGGCGGTGACCATCATCTTGGAGACGCGGTCCATCTTGTCGCCGCCGAACAGGCGCATGAGGTCGTCCTCGAGCGACAGGTAGAACTGAGTCTCGCCCGGGTCGCCCTGACGGCCGGAACGGCCGCGCAGCTGGTTGTCGATACGACGGGATTCATGGCGCTCGGTACCGATGACGGTCAGGCCGCCTGCGGCAAGCACGCGCTCGCGCTCGGCCTTGCAGGTCTCCTTGGCCTCGGCGTTAAACTGCTCGAGCTGCTCGGGCGTCACGTCCTCCATGGTCAGGCCCGCGTACTCCAGGCGCTCGCGCACCAGCTCGTCGGGGTTGCCGCCCAGCAGGATGTCGGTACCACGACCGGCCATGTTAGTAGCGATGGTCACGGCGCCGTAGCGTCCGGCCTGGGCAACGATATGAGCCTCGCGCTCGTGATGCTTAGCGTTGAGGACCTCGTGCGCGATGCCGCGCTTGGTAAGGGCGGCCGACAGCTTCTCGGAGCTTTCGATGGAGACGGTGCCCACCAGGACCGGCTGACCCTTGGCGTGACGTCGCTCGACGTCGTCGGCAACGGCGTTGTACTTAGCCTGGACGGTGCGGTACACCAAGTCCTCGTGATCAACACGCTGAACGGGCCTGTTGGAGGGGATGACTTCGACGGGCAGCTTGTAGATCTCGCGGAACTCGGCATCCTCGGTGAGTGCCGTACCGGTCATACCGGAGAGCTTGTCATACAGACGGAAGTAGTTCTGCAAGGTGATGGTGGCCAGCGTCTGGTTCTCCTCGCGCACGAGCACGCCCTCTTTGGCCTCGATGGCCTGGTGCAAGCCCTCGGAATAGCGGCGGCCTTCCATGATGCGACCGGTGAACTCGTCGACGATCTTGACCTCGCCGTTGGTGACCACGTACTGCTTATCGCGGTGGAACATGTATTGGGCCTTCAGCGCCTGCTGCAGGTGGTTGACCAGCTGGCCCGAAAGGTCGGCGTAGATGTCCTCGATGCCCAGACGGCGCTCGATCTTCTTAAGGCCGCGCTCGGTGGCGGCGATGGTGTGCTTGGCCTCATCCATGACGTAGTCGCCCGTGGGCTCCACGTCCTCGGTGGCGGTGAGCATGTCGTGCGACACGTCCTCGCCGCGCTCCAGACCGCGCACGGCGCGCGCAAAATCCTTATAGGTGCTAGCCGACTTGGTACCGGCGCCCGAGATGATGAGCGGCGTTCTAGCCTCATCGATCAGGATGGAGTCGACCTCGTCGACGATGGCATAATGGTGGCCGCGCTGCACGCGCTGCTCGGGGCGAGTGACCATGTTGTCGCGCAGGTAGTCGAAGCCGAACTCGGAGTTGGTGCCGTAGGTGACGTCTGCCTGGTAGGCCGGACGCTTGAGCTCGAGCGGCATGTTGTTCTGCAGCAGACCGACGGTCATACCCAAATACTTATAGATACGACCCATCCACTCGGAGTCACGCTTGGCCAGGTAGTCGTTGACGGTAACGACGTGCACGCCCTTGCCGGAGATGGCATTGAGGTAGCCGGCCAGCGTAGAAACGAGTGTCTTGCCCTCGCCGGTCTTCATCTCGGCAATATGACCCTCATGAAGCGCCATGGCGCCAATGAGCTGTACGTCAAAGTGACGCATGCCCGTGATGCGCTTTGAAGCCTCGCGCACGGTGGCAAAAGCCTCGGGGAGCATATCGTCGAGTGACTCGCCGTTGGCGTATCGTTTGCGGAACTTATCGGTCTGGGCGCGGAGCTCCTCCTCGGTCATCTTCTCAAACTGGGGCTCAAGACCGTTGATCTTGTCGACAATCTTGTAGTAGCGCTTCAGGTCCTTATCGGATCCAAAGGACAGCAGCTTTGACATGAATCCCATGTGGTTTTCCTTTTTGGCCATCGCCCATGCCATGCAGCCTTGGGCGAGTTAAACACAGATAATTGTACTTTAGCCAAACAGGGCGCACCCTATGCGGTCGACCTCGACCGCCACGTAATAACTACGACCAACCTGCCAAAAAGGGACAGGTTTATTTTGGCAGGTTTTATCTGGGAAAACGCTGTCTCTCTGCCATTTGGCGCAAACCAATCCGTCCCCTTCGTACCAATCTGGTGCCATGGAGACAGGTTCGTTTGCACCAATAAAGGAAAAGGGCCGCGCACCCAAACGGATGCACGGCCCTTATGCCATGAATGCGAGCGATTCCGCGGCGAGCTATTTACTCAGCAGCCTCGGTGGTCTCAGCCTCGGCAGCGGCCTCCTCGACGGGAGCCTCTGCGGGAGCCTCGGCGGCCTGCTTGGCAGCCTCCTCAGCGAACTTAGCGGCACGCTTAGCCTTCTCGGCAGCCTTAGCCTCAGCGGCGGCCTTGCGAGCGGCCTCGGCCTCAGCAGCCTTGGCGGCCTTGGCAGCCTTGGCCTCCTCAGCCTTCTTGAGCTGGGCGGCAGCGGCGCCACCGAACTTGTCGGCGAAGCGCTGGACGCGTCCACCGGTGTCGACGAACTTCTGCTGGCCGGTGTAGAACGGGTGGCACTCGTTGCAAAGCTCGACCTTCATCTCGGACACGGTAGCGTGCGTCTTGAAGGTGTTGCCGCAGGAGCACGTCACCGTGCACTCGACATACTGGGGATGGATACCCTGCTTCATGGTAGGACTCCTTATTAGTCAGGCGCTGGTTACCGATCAGCGCATAAGGCGTCTTGGTTTCCGACCAAGACAACAAACTTGGTTATGTTACCACGGCACCGCACGTCTCACAAAAGGTTCACGGTCTTTGTGCAATGCGATATGCCCAACCTCAGCGAGCACGCACCCCATCGAACCTTCATCCATGTTGCAGACGTGTAACGCCGCAGCAAGCACACCCCTTTTGGCGCCAGACAGGTACAATGATGAACACTGTACCGTAGCGGAGCGCCCCGCGCGCGCCGCAATCACGCGAAAGGGTTTCCCATGGCCGAGATCTCGTCCTCCCGTATCGTCATCACCGTCCTTGGCAAGAACCGCCCCGGCATCGTCGCCGGCGTCACCCGCGTTCTGGGCGAGGCCAACGTCGACATCCGCGACATCACGCAGTCAATTATCGAGGACATCTTCACCATGACCATGCTGGCCGATACCGCCGAGTCCAAGCTCGACTTCGCCGAGCTGCAGAAGGCGCTGGCCGAGGCCGGCGAGCTTTCGGGCGTCAACGTGTCCATCCAGCGCGAGGACGTCTTCAACTTTATGTACCGCCTGTAGCGAGCAAGCCGCTGGGGATAGCCTGACGCGCGCATGCCCATGCAAGTCACCCCGATGCGGCCCGGAGAGGAGCGCGCATGGCCTACGACGCCAAGAAAATCTATTACCGCTTCGATGACCACTTGAGCCGCCTGGTTCTGGATTACGAAGCAAGCCGCCAGATTTCGCCTGAGAGCGAAAACCTCTACCACGGCCTGCCGACCGACCCTTATGACGAGGGCCTGTTTGTCGAGCACAATGTCAAGCGCGGCCTGCGCAATGCCGACGGCTCGGGCGTGGTCGCGGGCCTCACTCGTATCTCGGATGTGCACGGCTACAACAAGGTCGACGGAAAGGTCGTGCCCGATCAGGGCAAGCTCACGCTTCGTGGCTACAGCATCGAGGACCTGGTCAACAACGCCCAGGCCGAGGATCGCTATGGCTACGAAGAGGTCGCCTACCTGCTCATCACGGGCTCGCTGCCCACCAAAGAGGAACTCGACGGTTTTTGCGAACGCCTGGGTGCTTTTAGGCACCTGAGCGACGAATACGTCCGCGAGTTCCCCATGACCACGGTGCCGTCGAGCATCATGAATGTGCTTCAGCGCGCCGTGCTGCTGCTCTACGCCTTCGACGCCGAGCCCGACGCCATTACACCCGAGCACGAAATCGACGTCGCCATCTCCATGCTCGCCCGTCTCCCCCGCATCGCCGCCTTCGCGCATATGGCCTCGGTCGCCAAACGCCGCGGCTCCGAGGTTCATGTACCGCACCCCACACCCGGCCTCTCCACCGCCGAGACCATCCTGCAGGTGTTGCGCGGCGGCATGGCATTCACCCGCGATGAAGCCATGCTGCTCGACGTGATGCTCATGCTGCATGCCGAGCATGGCGGCGGCAACAACTCCACGTTTGCCTGCCGCGTGCTGTCCTCCTCGGCCACCGACCCGTATTCCGCCTACGCCGCGGCCATCGGCTCGCTCAAGGGTCCGCGCCACGGCGGCGCCAACGCCAAGGTCGTGTCCATGCACGAGGACATCCGTGCGCATGTCTCCAATTGGGAGGACGAGGACGAGGTCGCAGCCTACCTGGGCAAGATCCTCGACAAGCAGGCCTTCGACGGCACGGGCCTCATCTACGGTATGGGCCACGCCGTCTACACGCTGAGCGACCCGCGTGCCGAGGTGTGCCGCCGTTACGCGCGCACGCTTGCCGCCAAGAAGGACCTGGGCGAGGAGTTCGCGCTCATCGAGCGTATCGAGCGCCTGGCCCCGCAAGTAATGCGTGACCACGGCATGACCAAGCCCATCTGCGCCAACATCGACCTGTACACGGGCTTTATCTACAAGATGCTCGGCGTGCCCGAGACGCTCTTTACGCCGCTATTCGCCGTCGCCCGCATGGCCGGCTGGTCGGCGCACCGCATGGAAGAGCTCTTCTGCGCGCATCGCATCATCCGTCCCGCGTATCGCCCGGTGATCGAGCCGCTGGAGTACAAGCCGCTCGCCGATCGCTAGGATGCGGACCGTTATAGAACCCGAGCGTGGCCAGGGCATCACCGCCCTGGCCACGCTTTTTATGCCAGTAGAAAGGATCGCAACGAATGATTGTGTTTTCCGATATGGATGGAACGCTGCTGACGACCGATAAGCAGATGAGCGACGCCACCTGGGCGATGCTCGGCGAGCTTGCGCGCCGCGGTATTGAGTTTGTGCCCTGCACGGGGCGCCCGCTGTCGGGCATCTTTGAGCCCATCCTCGCCCACCCCGCCGTACACTATGCGGTCTGTGCCAACGGTGCCAGCGTCTGGCAGCTCGACGACGGTACGCCCACCGATACCTCACGTGCTACGCGCATTTTGAGCCGTCCGCTCGATTGCGGCATTGCCCATCGCATCCATCGCATTGCCGCCGGCCATGACGTCACCTTCGATATCTTCGCGGACGGGCAGTGCTTCCTCCCCCGCCCACTCTACACGCGCCTGGACGAATTCTGCGGCGACGACCCCCACATCGCGGCTTCGCTCAAGCGCACACGAACACCGATCGACATGGATATCGACAGCAAAATCGACGAGGTCGAGACACTCGAACGCATCGCCATGTACTGGCACGACCCGGCCGATCGCGATGCCATCGCGGCGGAGCTCGACACGCTCGGAGGCATTGAGGTCACGCGTTCGTACGCCATGAATATCGAGGTCATGGGCGAGGGCGCCACCAAGGGAACGGCCCTCACGTGGCTATGCGAGCACCTGGGCGAGCGTCTCGCCGACGCCTGGGCGTTCGGCGACAACATCAACGACATACCCATGCTGCAGGCAGCGGGCCACGGCATGGCCATGATCAACGCCGAGCCCGAGGACCGCGAGGCCGCCGACGCCATCACCGAGTTCGACAACGACCACGACGGCGTCGCCCGCACCATCATGGCCGCCCTCGCCTAGTCATTGGCCAGTCATCGGGAACGTTCTTGAATGACTAGTCGTTGGGGACAGTCTTCGCGAAAAAGCTGCAAGGACTGTCCCCGGTTGCCGGCAGAAAAGGAACGCCTAAGGGCTAATCGGCGTAGGTGAAGGTGGTGACGTCGAACATGCCCTCGGGGCGAATGCGGAGCGTCGGGATGACCGGTAGGGGCAGGAAGATGATGCCCATGATGGGGTCGAGCGGCGGCTCAATACCCATGGCGCGTGCCTTAACCATAAAGTCGTCGTGCTGCGCGGCAACGTCCTCGGCCGTGCCCTCGCTCATCAGGCCACCGAGCGCCAGCGGAATACGCGCCACGACCTCACCGTTGCGCACCAGCACGTGGCCGCCCTGGCCAACAGCCTCGACGGCAGCCATCATATCGGCCGCGTTGTCGCCCACCACGCACACGTTGTGCGAGTCGTGGCCGATCGTCGAGGCGATGGCACCGCCCGTAATGGTAAAGCCACGCACCCAGCCGCGACCAATGTGCTTGCCAACAAGACCCAGGCCCGCAGGGCCATCACCGTCGGCGCCCTCGGCCTGCAGTGACAAGCCACGGCCGTGGCGCTCGATCAGCATAATGCGGCGCAGGCCCTCGGCATTCTCGGGACGAGCCATGCCCGTGATGGCCTTGCCCGGCACCACGTCGATCACGGCCTCGCCCGGCTTAAAGGCATAGTCGAACACGTCGAGCGAAAGCTTCGGCAGCTTAACGGAGGCGCGCAGCTCGTCGGCAAGGGCCGCAACCTCGGCCATCTCGGGTGCAATCTCGCCCACAAAGGTGCCGTCCTGCGCCACGAGCGCGCCGGCGGCATACACGCGATACGGAGCCGTGGCAAACGTCAGGTCGTTGAGTACCAGCAGGTCGGCACGCTTGCCCGGGGCGATGGCGCCACGCAGCTCGTGCGGGTCGCGGCAACCGTGGTCCAGGCCAAACGCCTCGGCCGTGGACAGGGACGCCATAGAGATGGCAACCACGGGGTCAATACCGGCCTCGATAGCCACACGGCAGGCATTGTCGATCATGCCGGTCGAAAGCGCATCGGAGGGAGCGCGGTCGTCGGTCGCAAAACAGCAGCGACGGGCGCGGGCGGGGTTTTCCAGCAGCATCGGCGACAGGTTAGCCAGGTCATGGCTGCACGTGCCTTCGCGCAGCATCACATACATGCCGCGAGATAGCTTGTCGAGCGCCTCCTCGGGAATCGTCGACTCGTGGTCGGCGATAATGCCCGCCGCGGCATAGGCATTGAGGTCCTTGCCGGCAACGAGCGGCGCATGGCCGTCGACCTGCTTGGACGGCGTCTGGTTGGCAGCATCGATGCGAGCACAGGTCTCGGGGTCGGCCATAAAGACACCCGGCAGGTTCATCATTTCGCCCAGACCAAAGACATCGCCCGGATGCTCGGCAAAAAACGCCTGCATGTCAGCGGCGGTAATCACAGCGCCCGCCTGTTCATCGGGCAGTGCGGGCACGCACGAGGGCATCATGTACTTGATGGAAATGGGCGCGCGACGGCCGTCCTCGATCATAAAGCGCAGGCCGTCCAGGCCGGAAACATTGGCGATCTCGTGGCTGTCGGCAATGGCAGTGGTGGTGCCGCGCGTCGCCGCCATGCGCGCATACTCGGCGGGACGGATGTTCGAGGACTCAATGTGCAGATGTCCGTCGATAAAGCCGGGGGCGAGATAGCGGCCCTGGCAGTCAATGACCTCGGTCGCCTCATAGGTGCCAGCGGCATCGTCGCGACCGTCGTAGAGCACGCCGACGATTACGCCGTCCTTGACGGCAACGCTACCGGGCGCCACGCGCTGGCCATATACGTCGACAATCTGCGCATTGGTAAACAGCGTGTCGACGGGCACGCGACCCTCGGCAGCCTCGATCACAGACCTCATGACCTCAACGGACATACATTCTCCTTTAACTGTAGAAATAACTGCGGAGCGGACGAGCCTTCACCGCAGCAAGCCAATAGCAATTGTATGCCCAAAAGGAGGTCCCGCTAACACCCCATCCGCTTAACGGCACCGCCAAATGATCCCTTGGGGACGGAGAAAAAAGTTGCGGTGGAATAGTTCCTGCCTGGGCGCCGTATGGCATTTTTAGGAACTATTTCACCGCAACTCAAAGGGCCGCAGCCGGAATCGTTCCGGCTGCGGCCCTATTGCACATGTTAGGTTGACCTACTTGCTAGACCAATTTAAAGCCCTTGCGCTTGCCTACGGAGAGGGTGTCGCCCAGCTTGAGGGCGCTCGGGTCGATGTTGTAGCTCTTGGGAGCCACGGCCTTGCCGTTGATCTTGACGCCGCCGCCGTCAATGTCGCGACGGGCTTGGCCGGCGCTCGCCGAAAGGCCCAGGTCCTTAAGCAGACCTGCGAGGTAGATCTGGCCCTCGTCGTTGACGGTCAGCTCAACGTGCTTCTCGGGGAAGTCGGCAAGCTGGCCCTCCTTGAACACGCGGTCGAACTCGGCCTGAGCCTCGTCACCGGCACCGGCGCCGTGATAGGTGTCGCACAGGTCGCGGCCCAGTGCGCGCTTGAGCTCATAGGGATCGGCGGAACCGTCGGCCAGGGCGGCATCGATCTTGTCGACCTCGGCCGGGGTGAGCGAGCTGGCCAGACGATAGTACTTGCCGATCATCTCGTCGGGGATGGACATGGTCTTGCCGAACATATCCTTGGGCGCGTCGGTCAGACCGATGTAGTTGCCATAGGACTTGGACATCTTACGGACGCCATCGGTACCCTCGAGCAGCGGCATGGTGAGCGCGATCTGCGGCTCCATGCCCATCTTCTCCATGAGCTCACGGCCGGCGAGCAGGTTGAAAAGCTGGTCGGTGCCGCCCATCTCCACGTCAGCCTTAATCATGACCGAATCGTATGCCTGCATCACGGGGTACAGGAACTCGTGCAGGGCGATCGGCGTCTGGGACTGGTAGCGCTTGGTAAAGTCATCGCGCTCAAGAATGCGGGCGACGGTGAACTTGGAGCACACCTGCAGCAGACCGGCCAGATCCATCGACAAGATCCAGTCGCCGTTGTGCACGATGGTGGTCTTCTCGGGATCCAGGATCTTCATGGCCTGGCTCACGTAGGTCTCGGCGTTGGCCTCGATCTGCTCCTGCGAAAGCTGCGGACGGGTGGAGTTCTTGCCCGAAGGATCGCCGATCAGTGCGGTGCCGTTACCGATGATGAGGGTGACCTTGTGGCCCAGGTCCTGGAACTGACGCATCTTGCGCAGGGGCACGGCATGGCCCAGATGCAGGTCGGGGCTGGTGGGATCGACACCGAGCTTGATGTTGAGGGGCTCGCCCTTCTCAAGCTTCTTGCGAAGGTCGGCCTCGGGGACGATCTGCGCTGCGCCCGAGGTGATGATACGCATTTGCTCGTCGACAGACAGCATTGGGTATCCTCCTTTTGCTATAGCACCCTCACCGGATACGGCGGTGCTCGAAGTTCATAAACCCACTAATAATAACCAAAACGGCGCGGCCGAGCACCTACGACAGGAAAATCCTCGTCCTGCCGCACGCGTCGATAACGACCGGCAAACGCGTGCCGTCACGTTCGACCAAAAAGCGCGCCTGCTGACGGCGCGAGCAGTCACGGCAACGGACCTGCCCCGTCGCATCCGTGGCGCAGGCGCCCTCGGCAGTCAGTAAGCAGTGCTCGCACACCATGAGCTCGGGATGGTCGGCGTCGACAGGCCCCAAGACATCGGGGCAAGCGGCAAGCTCGGCAACGCGCTCCGCGTCGTCGGCGACAAGCTCGGCAGGCAAATACACACGGCCCGCGCCGAGCCCGCGTAGCCAGGCAAGCGTAACCCGGTTCGCGCAAAACACCGGTGCCGCAACGTCAAACGCCACGCCCAACTCACGCGCCATCGCCACCTGTCCCAGATTACGGCAGACGACGCGCCCGGCACGCCGCATAAGCGAGCGGGCACGCGAGACATCGCCTGCGCGACAGACCTCGTCGAGCACCACGGTCGCATCGGACAGATCGCGCTCGCCACACGGGTCGGCATCCATCAGCTGCCAGGCAAAGACCATGCGAGCGGAAGTCCCCCTTTCCGTCGGCTCCGCCAACGTCGCCTCGGGCACGTCGTCAACAGTCACGGTGCCCTCAAAGGGCAGTATCTCAACGGCTCGTGCAACGGGTACGACCGCGTCCGCCTCGACTCGCATGCGCTCCAGTACGTCGGCCGTCTGCTCCAACACGCCGGCGCTGCGAATCAGGTACACCTCGCATCCCGCATCCACCTTACGTTTGCAGTGCATGACGACGCGCTCCCCCGCCGCCGCATCCACCGGGCAGGGCACCTGGGGCCAGCGCTTGGGCACATCGGGGCGCGCGTCGGCACCCGGATAGAACCGGATCTCGAGCGTGTCGCCCGCGGCAACGGCGGCATCGAGCTCGACGGTCACCTCTTCGTGACCCACCGTCACCAAGTGGCCCACGCGCACGCCCTGGTTGATCGCACGCTCAAAGCTCATGAGCTCAGCACCCGATCGCCCCCGCAGATATGCATCGGTAAACCCGCGGTTGAACGACCTGCCCAGCTCGCGCTCGAGCGCCGACACGGCAGCGGCATCCCACGCGCCATCGCGCAGCATATCGAGTGCACGACGCCACACCCGCACCACGTTGAACACGTAGTCGGAGTTTTTCATGCGCCCCTCGATCTTGAGCGACGCCACCCCGGCCCCAACAAGCTCGGGCAGGTGCGCAATGCCCAGATAGTCGCGCGGGCACAGCAGACGATCGCCCTCCACGGAAACGACGCTCTCCCCCGCCTCGTCCACCAGGTCGTACGCCAGGCGGCACGGCTGTGTACAGTCGCCGCGCATCGCCGATCGTCCACGCCGCAGGGCCGAAAACTCGCAGGCGCCCGAATATCCAATGCAAATCGCGCCGTGGCAGAACACCTCGATAGGCACGCCGGTAGCACACAGGGCGGAAATCTCGTCGACCGCCAGCTCGCGGGCGGTCGTCACACGCTCGACCCCGAGCTCGTCGGCAGCCAGCCGCACGGCACCTTCGCTATGGACGCCCGCCTGTGTGGACAGGTGAATCTCGACCCCGGGAATCGCCGCGCGCAACGCGCAGGCCAGACCGGCATCCGCCACGATCAAGGCATCGGCACCCAACTCATGCGCGTGCGCCCCCAGCGCCACCGCGTCGGCCAACTCGTCATCGAACACAAACACGTTGAGCGTCACATACACGCGCACACCATGTGCATGCGCCACGGCACAGCCGCGCAAAAACTCGTCGTCGGTAAAGCCGTGTGCGCTCACGCGGGCGTTATACCCGCCCAGGCCCGCATAGACGGCATCGGCGCCCGCCGCAATGGCAGCGAGCATCTGATCGAGTCCGCCGGCAGGCGCCAGCAGCTCGGGCAGCGCCGCCTCGGCAGCCCCCGGCTCGTTATCGCATTGTCCACTCGGCCCCATCGTCCGAATCGCCATCGGCAAACTCCTTACCAACAAGGTATGCATTCACTCTGAAAAATGCCGTCATCCAGCATACACGAGGCCTCGCGCGCCTCGTTTGGTTTATCGTGTAATAACTTATGTCCATCCTGCCCCAGCGGCGCACCCGCCGCCCGGCACGACATACCTGGAGGTCAATATATGGGTCCTCGCCAACGACAGGGACGCAGTCGTTCCAAGACGCACGCCCTGCCCATGATCTTGCTCTCGTTCTTGGGCTTTTTGCTCATCGCGGGCGTAGCGTTTGGCATCGGCATGATCGGCAACGTCAATCGTTGGCTGTCCGATCTGCCCGACTATACCGACGCCAACGCCTATCTGGTGAGTGAACCCACCGAGATCGTCGATTGCAACGGCAACAAGATCGCGAGCTTCTACACGCAAAACCGCAAGTCCGTCACCAAGGACCAGGTCTCTCCGTACGTGCTGCAGGGCACCGTCGACGTTGAGGACGAGCGCTTCTACGAGCACGGCGGTATCGACCTGTGGGGTATCGCGCGTGCTGCCGTGGCAACCGTCTCCGGTGGCCACGAGGGCGCATCGACCATCACCCAGCAGCTGGTACGCAACACCATCCTGCAGGAGGAGCAGTTCGATTCGACCATCGAGCGTAAGGTGCGCGAGGCCTATATCGCCATCAAGATGGAGGAGATGTACTCCAAGGACGAGATCCTCATGATGTACCTCAATACCATCTATTACGGCCACGGTGCCTACGGCATCGAGGCCGCCGCCGAGACCTACCTGTCCAAGAGCGCCGCCGACCTCACCCTGAGCGAGGCCGCGCTGCTCATCGGCCTTCCCAACTCGCCGTCGCAGTACGACCCCACGGTCAACCCCGACTTAGCGCTCTCCCGCCGCAACAAGGTCCTCGACAACATGCTGCGCCTGGGCCACATCACCCAGGAGGAGCACGACGCCGCCCAGGCTGAGCCCATCACGCTCAACGTAACCGAGATTTCGGGCAGCGGCGTCGATGTGTATTCGCAGCCCTACTTTGTGGCCTATGTTAAGAAGCTTCTGGAGCAGGAGTTCTCCACCGACGTGCTCTTTAAGGGCGGCCTGACCGTCAAGACCACCATCGACCCGACCATGCAGCAGGTAGCTGAGGACGCCGTGCGCGCCCAGCTCGACACGCTTTCGCTCGACGGCCTGGACATGGGCATGGTCGTTGTCGACCCCAAGACCGGCTATATCAAGTGCATGGTGGGCGGCTACGACTACAACGCCGACGAGAGCCACGTCAACCACGCCACGGCCAAGCGTCCCGTGGGCTCCACGTTTAAGGCCTTTACGCTGGCAACCGCCATCCAAAACGGCATGAACCCCAACGTCACCCTCAACTGCAACTCGCCGCTTACGGTAAAGGGCACCACAACCAAGGTGCAAAACTACGCCAACACGAGCTATGGCAACATCTCGCTCAAGCAGGCAACGGCCGTATCGTCCAACACCGCGTATATCCAGGTGGCAGACGCCATCGGTAACGACAAGATCCTCTCGCTCGTCAAAAAGCTTGGCATCGACACCTCCAACGGAAATATCGAGGACGTCCCCGTCATGACGCTCGGCCCTGGTTCGATTTCGCCGCTCGAAATGGCCTCTGCCTACGGCACGTTTGCCAACGGCGGTTACTATCGCCAGCCGATCGCCATTACCGAGATCGATTCGCGCACCGGCTCGGTACTCTACCAGCACACTGACAACCCCAAGCAGGTGCTCTCCGCGGGCGAGGCCGCAGCGGTGACCGATGTCCTGACCGGCGTTATGCAGGGCAGCGGAACGGGCGTCGACGGTGCCCTGAGTGTCAAACAGCCCTATGCGGGCAAGACCGGCACCACCGATGACAACACCAACCTGTGGTTCTGCGGCTATACCCCGCAGCTGGCGTGCGCGCTGTGGACCGGCTATTCCGCAGGCGAAATCCCCATCCAAAAGTACGGGACCGATCTGTTTGGCTCGCAGACCAACCTGCCCGTCTTTAAGAAGTTTATGGACACCGTCTTGGCCGGCACCGAGCGCGAGGAGTTCCCGACCGGAACGGCCCCCACGTACAAGAACAACAACGTCTGGAAGTTCTACGGCACCAGCAACACCAAGAAGACGGAAAGCGACACCGAGGACAAAGACGAGGAAGAGACCACGACTACGACAACCACGACTACGACCACGACCACCGAGACCACGGGCGGCAGCACCACGGGTGGCACCGGAACGACCGGCGGCTCGACCGGCGGCGACGGTAGCGGTGGCGAAGGCGGCGGCGAGGGCGGTTCCCCCACTCCAACGCCTACGCCCACGCCCGATCCCTCTACGGGTCAGTAGGAACCCAGCCATAGCCAATCAAAGGCGCCCGAGCAGATCAAAAGCTGCTCGGGCGCCTTTTTGTCACGAGAAACCTCGCACGCGCCTCAACACGATACGGCAATAAAAAAAGGGCGCCGACCATCGTCGACGCCCCATAAAAGTCGCTATATGCGCTCGTGCAGCGCTATCCTCACGCGCCACCTCGCCTACTTGCGAGAGTTGCTCAGCTTGTTGATCAGCGCCTCCAGGCGCTCACCATCCTCGGCCGTTTGGGCGATAACCAAGATGGTGTCGTTACCGGCGAGCGAACCGAGTACGTCGGGCAGCTCGGCGGCATCGACCGCAGCGGCAATGCCCGAAGCGGTACCAGGCTGGGCCTTGATCATAACCAGGTTGTCGGTGCGCAGAACGCCCGTTACCAGCTCCGAAACCATGCGCTGCAGGTGCAAGTCCTCGGCCAGAACATAGATACCCTCGGGAAGCTTGCGCAGACCCATATCGGCAATGTCGCGCGAAACGGTTGCCTGTGTGCAATCGAAACCCATAGCGCGAAGCTCGTCCACCAGCACGCGCTGCGTGCGAACATCCTTGTTGCGCACGATATCTCTGATGGCATCCTGGCGCCCATTGCGTTTTTTAGCCATACAAAACCTCACTCCATAGATGGCGGAGACAATCAATCAGTGATTGAATAGTTTAGCGCTATTTGATGGTATTTGTGAATAAGAATGCATTTCGAAACAATTCCATGCAAAAACGTTTCGAACATAGCCGTCTTAAGCAGTTTTGGCGCCCGTCCGGTTAAAAAAAGCGGCCAGGTGCGTATACATCACGCAACGCGCAGGCTTGGCACTGGCAATCGGTCCAAACAACAGGCCGAGTCCACGATGGTTATCCTTGAGTGCCGCGGCCATCTGACGAGTTCGAGATGCCTCGAGCATATCACGCATACGAGCGGAACGCTCGATTGAAGAAACCCCATGCGGGCTCAAGCACAAATTTTCGATGCAGGCGACCAGCCCGGCGAAGTAAAACATATGGCTCGCAACCTTTAGCTGCGTGTCACCGCTCGCCTCTGCAAGCGAATCAGTGAGCTCGTCGAGCGCCCGGGCGTCATCGGTAAGCTTGGCAAACAATGTGGGGTCAAAAGCATCTGTAAGCCGTGGCGCCACCGCATGGAAACAGGCGCCACCGCACCCGGATATGCGTTGCGCCTGCGAAAGGGCGCATGTCATAAACCCAATCGAGCGAAACACACGGTCGCGCGACAAACACGTCTCGAACAGCGAACGGCTGTACATCACACCGGAAGTCTGGGCAATCAGGCCGCCGGAAATCATCTGAGGCAGACCAGCCGCCAAAGAGGCACGGTCATCGATCGCAAGAGAGGTGGCATCCAGTACGCGCGAATGACGCTCGCGATGAGCATCGTAGCAGTCGAGCGATGCCGTGGGAATCACCATGTCTGCCGCAGCATCGCACGCAACATCGACCATCTTGGAAAGGGACTGTGGGGCAAACCACTCGTCGGCGTTCATGGCAACAATCTGCAATCCACGCGAGGCGGCAAAACCGGCCTTGAGACATGCTCCGCGCGCCGAATCCTCGACGTCAATCAAATCGATGTGAATATCCCTGCCTGCGGCAACTTCGAGCGAATGGCGCACGCCCGGCGCAACGTCGCGACAAACCACGACAATTTGCAGGTCATAGAGGTCTTGGTTCTGGACGCTCTCGAGCGCGCGCATCGCATAGCTGGGCGAACCCTCAACAATAAGGATCACCGAAAGTCGCGGATGCGAACCACGTCGAACCAAGTTTTCCGTCCTCTCGACAGCGCCAAATCAAACCGTCGTTCATGGTACACCCGAGCTATAAAAGCAACGAGCCGCCTAACATGTTGCACGCCAAGAACAGATGTTGCACACGCGCAGCTCACACATAGTATGTGACAGGTACGGACGCGCCGGGCACTCCCCTAGTCGAGCACGACAAGCTCGTCGGGGCCGTAATCCACGCCCATAAACGTAAGGCCGCAGGCAGGCGCCGTGGGACCCGCAGCGGTACGGTCGCAGGCATCAATGACCTCGCGCATCCACTCGGGATCGCGGCGATGCATGCCGATCTCGACGAGCGTGCCCACAATAGTGCGCACCATCGAATGTAAAAATGCGTTGCCCTCGATGGTAAACGTCAGGATATCCTCACCAAAAGCGACCTCGTGGCCAAACTCGGCGCGCATCACGCAGCGGTGCGTAGGCTTGCCCACGGCAGACGCCACCTTGCAAAAGCTCTTAAAGTCCTGCTCGCCCAGCAACGCGGGACAGGCCGCAGCCATGGCATCGACATCCAAGGGATAGCGATGCCACCACACCGCACCGCGCGAGAGCACGGGGCGTGCATCGCGATCGGCAATGCGGTACGTATACGTACGCGAACGCGCATCAAAGCGCGCAGAAAAGCCCTTACGAGCCTTGTAGACCTCGTTTATGGCGATATCTTTAGGCAGGAGGGCATCCATAGCCCTCAGCCACCTACGGCGCGTACACGCGAGCTCAGCGTCCGTTACGGGCACGCTAATGTACTGGGCCACCGCATGCACGCCGGCATCGGTACGCCCCGCACACGTCAGATCGATCGGGCGGCGCAGCAGCGTCTCGATAGCGCGGCGCAACTCACCCGCAACGGTCGTCTGACCCGGCTGCTCGGCAAATCCGCTATACAACGAGCCGTCATAGGCGACACGGAATACGAGCGTAGCATCAAGCTCTGGGGTCGAATTGAAATCAGACGGCGCGGTCATGGACGCTCCCAACAAACAATAAACGGTATCGCGACAAAAAAAGAGGGGTACGCGAACGTACCCCTCGAATATAGCCTATGCAGACGGATTGTCTACTCAGCGGTCTCCTCGGCAGCGGTCTCCTCGACAGCCTCGACCTTCTTGGGAGCAGCGGCCTTCTTGGGGGCCGGAGCAGCCTTCTTGGCCTTAGGCGTGCAAGGCTCGGTGACGAGCTCCATGATAACGATAGGAGCGTTGTCGCCCTTACGGTTACCGAGCTTCATGATGCGGGTGTAACCGCCGTTGCGGTCCTGCCACATGCCCTGGGCAGCCTTGTCGAAGATCTCGGCAACGAGCTGCTTATCGCCGAGCTTGGCGATGGCCAGACGACGAGAGTGCAGGTCGCCCTTCTTGGCCCAGGTGATGATCGGATCGACGACCGAACGCAGCGCCTTAGCGCGGGTCTCGGTGGTCTTGATGCGGTCGTTCTCGAAGAGGGCCTTGGCCAGGCTCTTCTTCATGGCCTTGGTGTGGCTCGCATCGGTGCCGAGCTTCAGGCCCTTCTTAACGTTGTGACGCATGGTCTAGTTTCTCCTCAAATATGCGAAGCATTAAGCCTTCAGGCTCAGGCCCATGGACTCAAGCTTGTCCTTCACTTCCTCGATCGACTTAACACCGAAGTTACGGATGTTGAGCAGATCGTTCTCCGAGAACTCAACGAGCTGACGGACCGAGTGAATGCTGGCGCGCTTAAGGCAGTTGTAGGAACGGACGGAAAGGTCCAGATCCTCGATCTGCTTGTCCAGCTCGGCGTTGTTGTTGGTGACCTCGGGAGCGAAGATCGAAGCCTCCTCCTCGACCTCGGGGGTCTCGGCAAGGTTCATAAAGGCAGCCATATGCTGGTTGATGATATTGGCAGCCTGGACCACGGCGTCGCGCGGAGCGATAGAGCCGTTGGTCTCGATCTCGAGGACAAGGCGGTCGTAGTCGGTGTGCTGACCGACACGGCAAGCCTCAACGAGCTTGGCGCAACGGGACACCGGCGAGTACAGCGAGTCGACGTGGATCACACCGATGGGATCGTTGTCGCGCTTGTTAGCCTCGCCAGAGACATAGCCGCGGCCATAGCCGATGCGCATGCTCATGGTGAGATGGCCACCCTCGGTGAGCGTAGCGATGTGCTGCTCGGGGTTGACCAGCTCAAACTCGGACGGAATAAAGAAGTCCGCACCGGTGACCTCGCAGGGGCCGTCAACCGAAATGGTGGCGGTCGCCTCGTCGGTCGTGCCGAGAGCCCTGAAGACAAGACCCTTGACATTCAGGACGATGTCGGTGACATCCTCGACCATGTTAGGGATGGTCATGAACTCGTGCTGCGCGCCATCGATCTGAATAGCCTCGACGGCGGCACCCTCGAGCGAGGACAGAAGAACGCGACGAAGGGAGTTACCCAGCGTATCGCCGTAGCCACGCTCGAGCGGCTCAACGGAGACACGAGCAGACGTCTCGTTAATCTCTTCGACCTGAACCTGAGGCCTAATGAATTCTGACATGTATTACCTCCAGCCTCAGCAGCCCGGATGGACTACTTAGAGTAGAGCTCGACGATGAGCTGCTCGTTGATATCACCGCTGATCTGCTCACGCGTCGGCAGAGCGAGCACGTTACCAGACAGCTTCTCGATATCGACCTCGAGCCAGCCAGGGACCTCGAAACGCTCGGAGGAAATCAGGGCCTCCTTGATGGGGAGGAGGTCACGGAACTTCTCGCCGACAGCGACGACGTCGCCGGCCTTGACGCGGTAGGACGGGATGTCCACGCGCTTGCCGTTCACGGTGAAGTGACCGTGACGAACGGACTGACGAGCCTCTTTGCGGGTGCGGGCGAAGCCAAGACGGAATACGACGTTGTCGAGGCGAGACTCAAGGATGATCATGAGGTTCTCACCGGTGACGCCGTTCATCTTACGGGCCTTGTTGAAGTAGCCGTGGAACTGCTTCTCCAGAACGCCATAGATGAACTTGACCTTCTGCTTCTCGCGCAGCTGCATGCCGTACTCAGATTCCTTGCGACGGCGCTTGGGCTGACGGATAGATTCCTTCTTGCTGCTGTAACCGAGCTCAGCGGGATCGATCCCGAGCTGACGGCAGCGCTTAAGAACAGGAGTCCTGTCGATTGCCATATTGATACGATCCTTTCAGTTACACGCGGCGACGCTTCTTGGGGCGGCAGCCGTTGTGCGGGATGGGGGTCTTGTCCTGGATGCTCGAGACCTCGAGGCCAGCAGCCTGGAGGGAGCGGATGGCGGTCTCACGACCGGAACCGGGGCCCTTGACGAAGACGGAAACCTTCTTCATACCGTGCTCCATGGCCTGCTTGGCAGCAGCCTCGGCAGCCATCTGGGCAGCGAACGGCGTGGACTTACGGGAGCCCTTGAAGCCCACCTGGCCAGCCGACTTCCAGGAAATGACGTTGCCCTGGGGATCGGTGATCGAAACGATCGTGTTGTTGAACGTAGAACGAATGTGAGCCTGGCCCACGGAAATGTTCTTACGGTCCGCGCGCTTCAGACGGGCAGCGCGAACGTTCTTCTTAGCAGTAGCCATCTATCTAGCGCTCCTTATTTCTTCTTCTTAGCACCGATCTGACGCTTCGGGCCCTTGCGGGTACGAGCGTTAGTGTGGGTGCGCTGGCCGCGGACCGGGAGGCCCTTGCGGTGACGAAGGCCGCGGTTGCAGCCGATGTCCATAAGGCGCTTGACGTTCTGGTTGCGCTCACGGCGGAGGTCGCCCTCAACCATGATCTGGTTCTTGTCGATATAATCGCGGATGGCGTTAACCTCATCCTCGGTGAGGTCCTTAACGCGCGTATCCACGTTAACGTTGCACTCGACGCAAATCTTCGTCGCAGTGGTGCGGCCGATGCCGTAAATGTAGGTCAGACCGATCTCAACGCGCTTCTCACGCGGGAGGTCGACACCATTAATACGGGCCAACGTAGTCTCCTCTCTTAACCCTGACGCTGCTTATGACGGGGGTTCTCGCAAATGACGAGGACCTTGCCATGGCGCCTAATGATTTTGCACTTATCGCACATCTTCTTGACCGAAGGACGTACCTTCATCGTTCTTCCTTTCGGTAGCGCTCAAACTACTTCCCTACTATCTACTCGCCCAGCCGCAGGCGTTTAAAACTATGGCTGGTCTTCACACGCAAACCGACCGTAGGTTGAGCTAAGCCTGCAGTCGGAAAAGAGCGTGTATGTGTGTCGCTATTTATAGCGATAGGTGATGCGACCGCGGGTCAGGTCGTACGGGGAAAGCTCCACGACAACCCTGTCACCGGGGAGAATGCGGATGTAATTCATTCGGATCTTGCCAGAAATGTTGCACAGAACCGAATGACCGTTCTCGAGCTCAACCTTAAACATGGCGTTGGGCAGCGGCTCCTTTACCGTACCCTCGAGCTCAATTGCGTCTTCCTTCTTCACAAGCAATCATCTTTCTCTAGAAAACGACAGCGATTGAGTATTCTACAATACGCATGCACGTATCGTAATATCTTCGTAATGGCTCCACAACTAAGTGAAACTTGTTACATTTCTCCGCCCTGGAGCGAACACCAGGATCCTTGCGCATCGGTGGTAAGAATCACCGGACCGTCATCGGTAATGGCGACGGTGTTCTCGTAGTGCGCGGCGGGCAGGTGGTCGTTGGTCGTAACGATCCAACCATCGGAGCCCGTGCTCACATGGTTGGATCCCATCGTAACCATCGGTTCGATGGCAATGACCATACCGGCCTGGAGACGAACGCCCCTCCCCTTCTTTCCATAATTCGGAACGTTGGGGTCCTCGTGCATCACATGGCCAATACCGTGCCCCACATAATCGCGAAGCACGCCATAGCCGTGAGACTCGGCGAGAGACTGGACGGCATAGCCAATGTCCCCAATATGATTACCGGGAACAGCCTGCTCGATTGCAGCCTTAAGGCAATCGCGCGTAACCTCGCACAGGGCCTTGGCCTCGGGCGTGGGGGTACCGACGAAAAACGTCCAAGCGTTATCGCCGACCCAACCGTCGACAACGGCTCCCGTATCGATGGAGATGATATCGCCATCGCGCAGAATCATGTCGGGGTTGGGAATACCGTGGACCACGGCATCGTTAATCGATGCACAAATGGTCCCCGGGAACCCGCCGTAACCCTTAAAGGCCGGGGTGCCACCATGCATGCGGATAATCTGCTCCGCAAGCTGATCAAGCTCAAAGGTCGAAACACCAGGGCGAACCATGGCTCCAACGTGGCGGAGCGCCATCTTAGATAGCGCTCCTGCCTTCTTCATCTGCTCGATTTGCGTTGCAGACTTAATCTTGATCATAGACCGAGAGCCTTTTTGACATCCCCGTACACGGTCTCGCGCGCCTGGTCACCGTTGACCGACTTGAGCAGACCCTGGCCACGATAGTAGTCGACGAGCGGGCTCGTGGACTTCTCGTAGACGTCGAGACGGTTCTTAATGGTCTCGGGCTTGTCGTCGTCGCGCTGATACATCTCGCCACCACACTTGGGGCAGGTAGCATCGGCAGCGGTGCCGGTGTAACCGCAGGCGCGGCAGGTGCGACGCGAAGACAGACGGTCGATGATGACCTCGGGGGCCACGTCGACCAGAAGGGCGCAGTCAATCTCGCGACCCATGGCGGAGAGCTCGGAATCGAGCGTCACAGCCTGGGCGGTGTTGCGCGGGAAGCCATCGAGAATGAAACCCTGCTGGGCGTCATCGGCGGCAAGGCGCTCCTTGACAAGGTCGATAACGAGCTGGTCGGGAACGAGCTCGCCGGCGTCCATGTACTTCTTAGCCTGAATACCAAGCTCGGTGCCACCCTTAACGGCAGCACGCAGCAGGTCGCCCGTGGAAATGTGAGCGACGCCAAACTCGGCGACGAGCTCCTGTGCGACGGTGCCCTTACCGGCACCCGGAGCTCCGAGCAATACGAGGTTCATGAGCAATCCTCCTCTAGCCTATTTAAAGAATCCATCGTAATCATACATCTTGATCTGGCCTTCGAGCTTGTCGACCGTGTCGAGCACGACGCCGACCATGATGAGGATGGACGTGCCGCCAAATGCCTGAATCAGCTGGTTACCCGTGAAGGAGAAGATGATCGAAGGCACGATGGCGATGAGCGCCAAGAAGACAGCGCTGGGAAGCGTGATCTTGTTGAGCGCGTTCTTGATGTAGGCCGCGGTAGCCCTGCCCGGACGGACGCCCGGAATAAAGCCACCCTGCTTCTTAAGGTTATCGGCCGTGTCATCGGGGTTGAACACCATGGAGGTGTAGAAGTACGCGAAGAACACGATGAGGACAACATTAAGCACCCAGTTGAGCCAACCGGTCGAAAGCGCGGAGGCAACTGCCTGAATCCAGCCGATGCCGGGGAAGAACACGGCAATTTGGGCCGGGAAGTACAGCAACGCCGAAGCAAAGATGATCGGCACGACGCCCGCGGTGTTGACCTTGATGGGCAGGTAGGTGGTCTGGCCACCCATCATGCGACGGCCCACGACGCGCTTGGCGTAGGAGACCGGGATGCGGCGCTGGCCGCGCTCAAGGAAAACGATCAGCGGGATAACCAGCAAGATGATGGCGCAGATGATCACCATGGTGATGATGCCACCGGCGTTACCCTCGGTGCTGGAGAAGATCGCCTGCGGAAGACCGGCCATGATGTTCGCGAAGATGATCAGCGACATGCCATTGCCGATACCGCGCTGGGTGATGAGCTCACCAATCCACATGATCAGCATGGCGCCCGCGGTGAGTGTACCGACGATCATGAGGTCAAAGATGATCTCGGGAGCACCGGCACCGTTGAAGCTAATGCCGAAGCTCTTAAAGAGGAAGAGATAACCCACGGAGTTGAGGATAGCCAGAGCCAAGGTGAGGTAACGCGAATACTGCGTAATCTTGGTCTGACCGACCTCGCCCTCGCGGGCAAGCTCATGCAGGGAAGGCACGACGGCCTGGAGCATCTGGAGGATAATCGAGCTCGTGATGTACGGCATGATGCCCAAAGAGAACACCGAGACATAGCTCAACGCGCCACCAGAGAAAAGATTCAGGAGGGCCATAGCACCTGCGGCGACCGAGTTGCTCCCGGTCGAGAAAAGGCCCAGCATCCCCTGGAAGGGAATGCCGGGCACAGGAACGTGCGCACCAATGCGGTACACGACGAGCATAGCTATGGTAAAAAGAATCTTTTCGCGCAGTTCTTTGATGCGGAAAGCATTCTTAAGACCATTTAGCACGGCAGCTCGACCTTTCCGCCGGCGGCCTCGATCTTGGCCTGCGCAGAAGCGCTGACCTTGTCGACCTTGACCGTGAACTTCTTGGTGAGCTCACCATTGCCGAGCACCTTAACGGGCTCGAACTCGCTCTTGGTGATGCGAGCGGCCTTAAGAGCGGCACCGTCGATCACAGCGCCGTCCTCGAACTTACGCTCGAGACGCTCGACGTTGACGGCGGTGTACTCGATACGACGGGGGTTGCGGAAGCCCGGAAGCTTGGGCAGGCGCATAGCCAGAGGAGTCTGGCCACCCTCGAAACCGGCACCCTTGGTGCCACCAGAGCGGGAACCCTGGCCCTTCTGGCCGCGGCCAGAAGTGGTGCCGTGACCCGAAGAATTGCCACGGCCGACGCGCTTGCGGTTCTTGGTGGAACCGGGCGCGGGAGTAAGATCGTGAAGCTGCATTTGCTACTCCTCTACAATCTCGACAAGGTGCTTGACCTTGAAGATCATGCCGCGGACGGACTCGTTGTCAGCAATCTCGCGAACCTCGCGGATCCTGTGGAGACCGAGGGCACGGACAGTACGGACCTGATCCTGCTTGCAACCGTTGGTGCTGCGGATCTGCTTGATCTTGATGGTGTCAGCCATGCTTAGTTCTCCTTACCGACGAACATCTCGGAGACCGTCAGGCCACGGCGAGCCGCGACGTCCTCAGGGCTGGAGAGCTCCTTGAGGCCCTCGACGGCAGCCTTGATGATGTTGAGGCCGTTGTCGGTACCGAGGGACTTGGACAGGACGTTCTTGATGCCAGCAAGCTCGAAGAGGGGGCGCACAGCGCCGCCGGCGATAACGCCGGTACCCTCGACAGCGGGCTTAATGATGATGCGGCCGGCACCAAAGTGACCGAGAACCTCGTGCGGGATGGTGCCCTGATCGGTCACCGGCACGTGGAACATGTTCTTCTTGGCATCGAGAGACGCCTTGGAGATGGCCAGGGGCACCTCAGCGGACTTGCCCATGCCAACGCCGACGTTGCCCTTGCCGTCGCCAACGACGACGAGAGCGACGAGGCTCATGCGACGACCACCCTTGACGGTCTTCGACACGCGGTTGATGTAAACGACGCGCTCCTCGAACTCGGAGGCCTCGCGCTGCTGCTTCTGATTACGAGCCATGTGCTACATACCTCCTAGAACTCGAGACCGGCGGCACGAGCACCGTCGGCGAGGGCCTTGACGCGGCCATGGTAGATACGGCCACCACGATCGAAGGCGACCTTGGTGATGCCGGCCTCGATGGCGCGCTTGCCAACGAGCTGACCGACCTTCTCCGCAGCCTCCTTGTTCGAGGTGTGGGTGCCCTTGAACTCGGCCTCGAGGGTCGAGGCGGAGACGAGCGTCAGGCTGGAGCCCTTGCTGTCGTCGATGATCTGGGCATAGATGTTGGCGTTAGTACGGGTCACGCGAAGACGCGGACGCTCGGCGGTACCCGAGACCTTGCCGCGAACACGACGCTGACGACGCTTGAGGCCTTCCAGCTTCGCCTTATGCTTGTTCATACGTAAACTCCTAAAAAGGTTGATCTTGCCAGCACCTGACGGGGTGCTGGTCTTATGCGAGTGAGTCGGTTACGACTACTTGGCGGCCTTACCCAGCTTGCGGCGGATGTGCTCGCCAACGTAGTGGATACCCTTGCCCTTGTAAGGCTCGGGAGGACGATGGCCGCGGATCTCAGCGGCGATCTGACCGACCTGCTGCTTGTTGATACCCTTGACGTTCACGTGGGTGTTGTCGGGAACCTCGAAGGTGATGCCCTCGGGAGCCTCGACGATCACGGGGTGCGAGAAGCCCAGGGAGAACTCAAGGTTCTTGCCCTTCTGCTGCACGCGGTAACCGACGCCGGCGAGCTCGAGCTTCTTCTCGAAGCCCTCGGAAACGCCAACAACCATGTTGTGGATGAGGGCGCGGGTGAGGCCGTGGCGGGCACGGGTCTCACGCTCGTCGTCGGGACGGGAAACGGTGAGGACGTTGTCCTCGACGTTGATAGCGAGCTTCTCAAAGACATCGAGCTCGAGCTGGCCCTTGGGGCCCTTGACGACAACGTTGTTGCCGTTGACTGCCACTTCGACTCCGGCGGGAATCTGGACAGGCTTATTACCGATACGAGACACGGTGATCTCCTTTCCTTCTACCTACCGAGCGAATTACCAGACGTAAGCGATGATCTCGCCGCCGACGTTGTGCTTGCGAGCATCGCGGTCGGTCATGACGCCATGGCTGGTGGAAATAATGGCGGTACCAAGGCCACCGCGGACGCGGGGCATGTCGGCAACGCCGGTGTACTTACGCAGGCCCGGCTTGGAAATGCGGCGGATGCCGTTGATGACCTTAGCCTTCTTGGGACCATACTTAAGCGTGATGTGCAGAGTCTTCTGGGGAACGGTGTCCTCGACATCGTAGCCCTCGATGTAGCCCTCCTGGTGCAGAACACGAGCGATCTCGACGAGCTTCTTGCTGCTCGGCATGGAGACCGTGGCCTTGTTCACAGAGTTAGCGTTACGGATGCGCGTAAGCATATCTGCGATCGGGTCTGTAAGGTTCATACAGATTCTCCTTCGTTCTTGATGAACACGTGCTCTTGGTTCTTCGCCGCCCTTAACGGCAAAGCCTAACTAGCGCGTTTTCCCTGTTCCAAACGGATGCTTGAAACGCTGGTAGTGACTTACCAGCTGGCCTTCTTAACGCCGGGAAGCTCGCCCTTGAGTGCAAGCTCACGGAAGCAGACACGGCACAGGCCGAACTTGCGGTACACAGAGTGCGGACGGCCGCAGCGCTGGCAGCGCGTGTACTCACGAGTAGAGAACTTCTGCTTGCGATTGCACTTGACGATCATCGATGTCTTAGCCACTTATATCCTCCTCACATAGAGTATTGTTCGCCCCAAGCGCCGCCCCCTTGTGGGAACGGCGCTTATAGGGCAGGTGAACCTATTTCTTGAACGGGAAACCGAAGGCGTCCAGAAGGGCCTTGGCCTCCTCATCGGTGTTGGCGGTGGTCACGAAAGTGATGTCCATACCGCGCTGGTGATCGACGGAGTCAAAGTCGATCTCGGGGAAGATGAGCTGCTCGGTGACGCCCATGGAGAAGTTACCACGGCCGTCGAAGCTCTTGGCGGAGATGCCGCGGAAGTCGCGGATACGGGGGATCGCGACGGAGGTCAGACGATCGAAGAACTCCCACATACGGTCGCCACGCAGGGTAACCTTGCAGCCGATCGGCATACCAGCGCGCAGGCGGAAGGTAGCGATGGACTTGCGGGCACGGGTGATCATCGGCTGCTGGCCGGTGATGGCGCGCAGGTCGCGCACGGCACCGTCGATGGCCTTGGAATCGGTAGCGGCCTCGCCGACACCCATGTTCACGACGATCTTCTCAAACTTGGGGATCATCATGACGTTCTCGTACTGGAACTTGTCCTGAAGCTGCTGCTTGACCTCGTTGTTGTACTTGGTCTTCAGACGCGGCACATACTTCTCTTCTGCCATTGTTCACTCCTTCTTGGGGTTTTAAGCACGGGGCGTGGCCACGATGGGTTGTCCTCGTGCCTCCTGGCTGCATCCGCGCCGCTCATGGCATTTCGCGGTTTGGACTCGACGCAGCAGGAGCCGACAAAACAATCGGTACTATACGCGCATTGGGTGCGTATTTCCAGAAAAACCTCGTCTGCCTGCACAACTCCACAACTCCCCCGCACAAATGGATCTGTTGGGAGCCAGGGCATAGTTGTTGAGGAACGAGAGTGGATTTTCGGACGCATGAGAGTGGATTATCGGACGCACAACACATGAGAGTGGATAATCTCCCACTTTTGGCCAAGATGCAGGCCAAAAGTGGGAGAAAATCCACTCTCGATGGAGTCCCTCGTTTCTTGGAAGAATGCTTTGGCTGGAGCGTGCCGATTACTTGAGCGTCATGCAGGAGGCGAGCGTTTTGCAGAAATCTACCTGGGACAATCCAAGGGGTCGGGTCTGGTCTGTCCCGCCCTGTGTAAAGACGATAACCCGATTGCCCGACGAGGCTACTCCAATTTCCACTTCCATTGCGTTGCCCGTGCAGCCGTGACCTCCGGATTTGTTGGGATCGTAAGCTATCAAATCGACAACAATCGGATCTGAGTCATCTCCCCTCTTTGTAAGCCTAACGTACCACCCGTCCCCCTTCGTGACCTCGTATTCATCGATCGGGAACCAGTCTGGCAAAACCATCGTATAATCATCGGTTTCGATGGTTCTTGCCTGTCTTGCCTCTTCTGCCTGGCGCTTGGCCTCTTCCTCGGCTTGTTTGTCGGCTACGGCGTCGTCACGACGTTTGGTTGCGGTCTGTGCCAGTGCGTCGGCATCAAAGGAAAAGCCTGCCTTCTTGGCGCCTGCATCTTCCTCGGCGTATTTCTTGGCGGCGGCAATCTCGTCGTCGGTCACCTCGGTTGCCTCGACCGGAGCGAGCGAAACGTTGCCGGCATCGATGCTCTTTTTTCCCTCCGGCTTCTTGCTAACCTTGACGTCGATCTTTTTGCCCGGCACGGCGTAGATGGTGCCGTCGGCTGCAATGGGCGAGGCTGCGACCTCGGCCTTATAGCTGCCGCAACGGAGCTCGACGCCCGCTCCCGTACTGTCGACATAGCGAACGACGTCGACCTTCTTGCCGCGCGCCTCCTTGCCGGTGATGTGCAGCGGTAGCCTGCTCGCGCCAGCCGATGTGTCCCAACCCTCGGCCGAGACCGTAAACCGCACGGCGTGCTTTGCGGCGAGGGCCTCTTGCTCGGCAGCCTCGCGCGCCTGCTCGGGTGCATAGATACCAAAGTAATAACCGGCTCCGCCGCCCACGGCGAGCAGCGCCACCACGACGGCAGCGATGATGAAAGGCTTCTTGGAACGCTTGGGGCTGGACGCGGCAGCCTCAGCCGCCATGTCGACTTGCTGCGACCCGGTAGGTGCTGCGGCATCAACGGGCGATGGGTTCGCCCCTCCCATTTGCGTCTGATCATCTGGCACGACGGATGCGCCACATACGGCGCAAAACTGGGCTCCGTCATCAATTTTCGACCCACAGTTTCGGCAGAACATCCAAGCTCCCCCTCGTTCGACACCCGTTCAAGACGGGCATGCTTGAGCGCCCACCTGCATGGCGAAGCGCAATCTCTTCTAAGCATATGCTAGGAGCGAATTGCCAAACGTTGTTGCGCAACATTGCCGAGTGAAGCCTCGGTATCCAGCCAACCCTAATTAAGTTGCGGTGAAATAGGAACTGTTTGACGGCTTAACTGGCTTAAACAGTCCGTATTTCACCGCAACTTATATATGGAGCGTTATTTTTGGCGAGGCAGGACCAGGTTGAGGACGACGGCGACAAGTGCGGCGACGGCAATAGAGGATCCACCAAAGACGGTGCCGACCCATGCGGGGAATCCAGCGCCAGCAAGTGCGCCGGCCGTGCGCTCAATGCCCGTGCCAAAGGCGATAGACAGACCCATGAGCGTGGTATCGCGCTGAGACAGGCCGTGGCGGGCAAACATGACCACACCGTTCATGCCGATGGTCGCGAACACGCCGATCGTGGCGCCGCCGATTACTGGCTGCGGAATGGACGTGAGCACTGTCGCGCACTTGGGCAGCAGTCCAGCGATGAGTAAGATGGCGGCGGCGAGCGTAAAGACCATACGGTTGACGACCTTGTTCTCGGCGATAATGCCCACATTCTGACCAAAGGTTGCTGTGGGGACGCCGCCCAAAAAGCCCGACAGCATACCGACCAGGCCGTTGGCGATCAGGCCACCCGAGATCTGGCTATCGGTCGCAGGGGTATCGAGCGCAGCGGATGACACGGCGGCAAACTCGCCCATGACCTGCACGGCGTTGACAATGGCGACGACGCCCACGACGGCGCACGCAGCCGGGTCGAACACCAGGCGATGGGCGCCCAGGGCCGGCGGGGCGAACCAGCTGGCAGTCGCGATAGCCGAGAAATCGACCATGCCCAACACCGCAGCCAAAACAAAGCCCGCGCAGATACCAGCCAGGATGCTGCCCAGCCTAAGCGCGCCCTTGCCGTAGTTGCCGGCCATAAAGGTGACGACAAACGTCACGAGCGCGACGGCCCAGTTGGTGACGCTGCCAAAATCGGCAGCGCCCTCCCCGCCCGCCATGGAGGCAACTGCCACCGGGCACAGCGACAGGCCAATGACAAAGATGACGGTGCCGAGCACCGGGGCCGGGAACAGAAAACTCACGCGCCTAAACAGCAAGCCGAAAAGCACGACGAGCGCGCCGCCGATTACTTGGGCGCCCAGCACGGCCTCAAAGCCAAGCTCGAGACCGACCGCCTTGAGCGCCGGCACGAAAGTAAAGCTCGCGCCCATCACGATGGGCAGGCCCGAACCGACGACACCTTTTATGGGGAACTGTTGAAGGAAAATGTCGAGCGCCGAGAGGACGAGCGATGCCTGGATGACGGCGGCCTCCTCTTGAGGGGTAAAGCCGCAGACCGACGCGATGACGATAGCGGGCGTGACGATACCCGCGAATGCCGCTAGCACATGCTGCAGTGCATGGGGCAATACCTGCACAAACGAAACTTCTCCCGTACGCTCGAACAGGGCATCCCCTGCTGCCGACTCTGCCATTTGCGCCTCCCATACCCTAGGCAGCGGCACCATGCCGCTCAACGAGCGGACATTATAGGGCATATGGCACAGGTAGCATTTTGACCCGTAATCCTGCATCCCCCGGGGTCAAACAGCAGTTGCGGTAAAATAGTTCCTGGCTGACCGCCCGTCAGGCTTATCTAGGAACTATTTCACCGCAACTCATATATGGGGATGCGATTAGCGCTTGCGGGGGACGAGTTTGGTGCGGCGCAGGTGAATCATCTCGGCGGCGATGGAGATAGCGATCTCTTCGGGGTCCTCGGCCTCGATGGCGACTCCGATCGGCAGGTGCAGCTCGTCGATCTGGTCCTGCGTAAAGCCCTCCTGCTCCAGGCGGGCGCGTACAAAGGCCGTCTTACGGCGCGAGCCCAAGCAGCCCAGATAGGCGGGTTTGGCGCGCATGGCCTGGATCACCACGTCGATATCGGACTTGTGACCCGCCGTGGCGACCACCACCAGGTCGCGCGGGCCGATGGGGCATTGCTGGCCCAGGTTCTTGTAATCGACCAGACGACGGTCATAGACCCCGGGCACCCATTCGGGGGTCAGCGTGCCGGGACGGTCGTCGCAAGCCACGACGGCAAAGCCCGCCGCCGTGAGCACCCGCGCCGTCGCAGCGCCCACGTGGCCGCAGCCAAAGATATAGGTCAGGCCCTCGGGGCAGAGCGTCTCGATGTGCGCCGCGGGAATCTCGGAGGCTGCGTTGGTGTAGGTGACCCTACTCCCCTCCTCCACCAGCGAAATCCCGGGGCAGCCCGCAATGGTGCGGCGCGATTCCTCGCCATGGTACTCGGCCACATCGCCTTCGAGCGCACTCGCGATAAACGACTCAAAGTCGATGACGAAGTCGCCGATGCGCCGATAGGCCAAGACGTCGGCAATTTCCTGGAACAACGGCGCCTGTGATACATCCAGGTGCAGATAGCACAGGCAGATGGCTCCGCCGCAGATCATGCCGGTATCGGAGTTCTCGCCGCCCATGGTGTAGCGGACCAGACGCGATTGACCTGCGGCCAGCAGCTCGCGCGCCTCATCCAGCGCAAAGAGCTCAATCTTGCCGCCGCCGATGGTGCCCGCTTGGCTGCCATCGGCAAAGACGGCCATCCAGGCGCCCACGCCGCGCGGCGATGACCCTGCCGTGCCGGCAACTACCACCAGCTCGCACGTCTTGCCAGCCTTCAGAGCGCCAAGCGCAGCATTCACCACATCGAGCTTTTCCATCGTCGCTTCCTATCCCCTAAAAACGTCGGTGAGCATGGCGAGTGCCTCGAGTACGCCGCCGCCGACCGACGTCGCCTTGTCCGAAATGTAGTTGATATAGCTGGCGTCGCCGCGCGGATCGACATCGGCGCATTTAAAGCCCTCAGTCACCTGAACGCCGTCGGCCAAAAGGCCGCGCAGACAGCCATCGATCTGCGTGCACATGGGCGTATCGCCCGCATAGCCAATCACGTCTCCGGCGCTCACGATGTCGCCGATTGCGTGGTCGGACCGAAACACGCCGGCGGCGGGGCTGTGGATAACGCGCTCTTTACCATAGCCGGCGATAATGCCTGGCACGCCCGTGTTGGGCTGGGGCGAACCTTGGGTAATGACACGGCCGAGAAAATGCCCGCGCATGGTCTCGACCACGGCATCGCAGTCAACCGGCGCGGTAAAGCCCGGCCCCACGGCGATGACGGCAGGCGCCATGTCGCGCGTGGTACCCAAGTTGCGCTTAGCCAAAATCGCGTCGACCACAGCCGCGGGTTTCAACTCACCGAGCATCTTGGCCTGGGGGTCCACCACAACGGCGACGTCTCCGGCCTCGGTAATCGCAAGCGCCTCAGCCGGCGTCTGCGCCAAGCGAGCGCGAATGCCTTCGACCTCGACCTCGCCCAGGCGAATGGCCTCGCAAAAACTGATTGTGCGGCGGATGCACGTGGGGACCGCAATATCGGCCATAACGACCGACACGCCGGCGCGCACCAAGCGAGCGGCGACGCCCGTGGCGATATCGCCGGCACCGCGAACATAAACGAGCATTCCCGGGGCACCTCCCTGTGCTACGGTTTGAGCAGAGCAAAAGCGGTTCGACCGCTACTCTGATGATTATTTATTATCACAGTATTATACGGCGGTGAACAGATGGAAACGACGAGCGGAAACCTTGCCTCCGCGCTCAAGATCGAGCCGGGCATTACCGCAATTATCGGCAGTGGCGGCAAGTCGACATTGCTGAAAACGCTGGGTCTCGAGCTCATGCGCGCCGGCGGCAGGGTACTTCTCTGTACCACCACGCACATGTTTCCCGTCGCCGGCGTGCCATGGGACGGGTCGAGCCGTCGCCTGGACTCCGCGCCTTGGAAGCCGGGGACCCTGCATGTTCCCGGCTGCACCTGCGAGGCATGCACGGGACTTGCCCGCGGAAGCATCTGCCAGGCAGGCGTCTTGGACCCGGAGACAGGCAAGCTCTCCGCCCCCGCCGAGCCGCTCAGCAAACTGGCGCAGCGCTTTGACTATGTGTTGGCCGAGGCAGATGGCAGCAAGCGACTCCCGCTCAAGGCGCATGCCGCCTGGGAGCCGGTAATTCCCGCCGCCACGGCAAACGTTGTCTGGGTCGTCGGCGCTTCGGGGCTGGGCAAGCCCGTCGCCGAGGTTGCCCACCGCCCCGAGCTCTTCTGCGAGCGCTGCGGCTGCGAGCCCACCGACGCTGCCACCCCAGAGCGCGTCGCCATGGTGCTCAATGCCGAGCTGCGAATGCTGAACCTCAACAATGCCCGCATCATGCTCAACCAAGTCGACACGCTTGCCGACCCAACGATGGCAGATTGCTTCGAGGCAGCCCTCGGCAGCCCCATCGTCGCCACCAGCCTCCAGGGGTAGCTAAAAGAGCCCCGTCCCAAATTAGCTACCCTGACGGCATCCTTGCTGCTAGCGGGGGACGTAGCGGCCGGGTTGGGCTCCGGTGGGCTCGCCGTCGCGCGCGGCCAGCACGCCGTTCACAAACACTGCCTTGGCGCGGCCGTGCGCCTCAAAGCCCTCGAGCGGCGTGTAGTCCACGGCCTGATGCTGCGTCGCGGCGCTGATCGTCCAGCGCGCCTTGGGATCCCACACGCACACATCGGCATCGGAGCCCTCGGCAAGACATCCCTTGCGCGGATACATGCCAAAGACGCGCGCCGGGTTCTCGCTCATCAAGCGGCACAGATCCTCGGGACCCAGCTGCCCCTCAAAGCTCGTGGCAATCGCGACGGGGCGATGCTCCACACCGGGTCCGCCGTTGGGAATCGCGCGGAAGTCGTCGCGCCCGCGGTCCTTTTGCCCGTGCAGGTTAAAGCTGCAGTGGTCGGTCGCGATCGTATCGATCTCGCCGGCCACAAGCGCCTCACGCAGTGCCGCACGGTCGCCCGCATGGCGCAGCGGCGGGCTCATCACATATTTGGCGCCCGCAAAGCCGTCCTCGCCCTGCTCCAAATAGCACGTATCGTCGAGCATCAGATACTGAGGGCAGGTCTCGACATAGATATTCTTCTGCCCGCGCGCCTTGGCGGCACGGATGGCCTCGAGCCCCAGCTTGGTCGAAAGGTGCACCACGTTGACCGGTGCGTCGCCGGCCAGGTGCGCCAGGTATAGCAGACGGCTCACTGCCTCGGCCTCGCACACATCCGGACGGCTGAGCGCATGGCCCTCGGGCCCGTGGATACCCTGCTCAAACACGCGCTTCTGCAGCTCATTCACCAGCGTACCGTTCTCGCAATGCACGCACAGGATACCGCCAATATGCTTGAGCTCCTCCAGCACCTCGAGCGTCTCGGCATCGTCCAAGCGCAGGTGGTCGTAGGCAAAGTAGGTCTTAAACGACGATACGCCCGCCTCGCGTATGGCCGAAAGATCGGCGCGGTTGCGCTCGTTCCACTCGGCGAGTGCCATATGAAAGGCGTAGTTTGCCGTGCAGGTGCCGTCGGCGCGGCGATGCCACTCGGCCAAGGCATCGGGCATGGTCACGCCACGATCGGCCGTCGCGTAGTCCACGATGGTCGTCGTACCGCCGCAGGCAGCCGCGCACGTGCCGGTCTCAAAGCTATCGGCCGTCCAATCCATGCCGGTCCAGCACTGCATGTGCGTGTGGCCGTCGATAAAGCCGGGAAACACCCAGCAGCCCGTGGCATCCTCGACGGTATCGCCCTCGGCAGGCTCAATCGCCGCGGCGATCCGCACGATCTTATCGCCATCCATGGCAAGATCGGCGCGGCGAAGCCCCTGTGGCGTCACGAGCGCGCCGTTTTTGATGATGATCATAATTGCTCCTTATTGATTGATGCAGTTGGCCACGCGATCAAAATACGAGCAGGCGGCGATATGCTCCGTTATGCGTTGCTGTCCCTTGGCGGTATCGACGTCCCACAGCTCGTAGGCACGCGCCTCGACCAGCATCACGTCGGTACGGTCCTTGAGGATCGAACCGCCGCCGTCCTTGCCCTCAAGACACATAAGCGCATCGAATAGTTCCGCCGGAAAGAGCACCGGGCTCGAAGGCTCACCGTTGCACGCAAGACGCACCGGATGCTTGCGGCCACGCTCGTCAAATGCACGAACCATAGCCTCAAAAGAATCCGAACTCACGAGCGGCTGGTCGCCCGGCAAAAAGAGGCAACCTTTCCAGTTGCGTTCGACCCCCCACGAAAGACCCGCGCGGACGCTTTCGCTGCGCAGCTCGCCATCGTGCAGCACGCACGGGCAATGCTTGTCCTCGCAAATCTGGGCGACCTCGGGCCAACGCGTTGAAACCACGGCGTCAAAGCCCTGGGGAACCGAATCGATGGTCCGGGCAATCAGCGGCTCGCCATAGATATCGGCAAGCATCTTGTTAGAGCCAAACCGCTTACCCTCGCCCGAAGCCATAATGACGCAACCGAGTTTCATCTCCGCAAACCTCCCCTGGCTGCTTTGGACACCATAGTTGCTATACCCACCATACCAAGCTCACACTCCGTCGGAACAGGCACGCACTCGTTTTCCAGCGAACGACCCTTGGCTCTCCATAGCACAAAGGAGGGCACCCCGCGACGCAGGGCACCCTCCTCAATGGTGCAGATATGCCTACTCAGCGTCGCCGGTAAACGTGGTACCGGTCTTGCCGGCAAGACCGTCACGCGCCTTCTCGAGCAGCGTGATGAGCGCCGTGCGGCCCGGCTTGCTCTCGGCAAACGTCGAGGCGGCCTGAACCTTGGGCAGCATGGAGCCACGACCGAACTCGTTGGCCTCGGACAGACGCTTTACGTCAGCCGCGGTCAGCGTGTCGAGCCACTGTTCGTGGTCGGTGCCAAAGCCAATGGCAACCTTCTCCACGGCCGTCAGGATAATCAGGGCATCGGCGTCGAGCTGCTCGGCGAGCTTCTCGGCCGCAAAGTCCTTATCGATGACGGCGGCAGCGCCCTTAAGGTGGTTGCCCTGGGCCTTGGTGACGGGAATGCCACCGCCGCCGCAGGAGATCACCACATGGTTGGACTCGACGAGCGACTTAATGGTGTCGAGCTCGACGATGTTCACGGGCTTGGGCGAGGCAACCACGCGACGGAAGCCCTGCTTCTCGTCGTGGATGAACTGGTAGCCGCGGTCGGCCTCCAGCTCCTTGGCCTCGGCCTCGCTCATCCACGGACCAATCGGCTTGACCGGGTCGGCAAAGGCCGGGTCGTCTGCCGCAACCTCGACCTGGGTGAGCACGGTGGCGACACCCTTGTCGATATTGCGGTCGAGCATTTCCTCGCGCAGGGCGTTTTGCAGGTCATAGCCAATGTAGCCCTGGCTCATGGCGCCGCAAACGGACAAGGGGCAGGGAACGTACTTCTGAGGATTAGAGCGCGTGAGCTCAGCCATCGCGTTGGCGATCATGCCCACCTGGGGACCGTTGCCATGCACGACGACGACCTCGTTACCCTCCTCGATCAGGTCGACGATAGCCTTGGAAGTCGTCTTGACGGCCTCCATCTGCTCGGGAAGGTTGGCGCCGAGGGCGTTTCCGCCCAGGGCGACAACGATACGCTTAGCCATTTCTCAGCCCGGCTTTAGGCCTGGAGCCAACGGGCGGTGTTGCGCTCGTCGAGAGCCTTGAGGGTAGCGGCGGGATCGGCAACCTTCTGCAGGAACATCATGGCTGCGATGGCGTACGGCTTGTAGCTGGCCTCCTTGTACATGCCCACGCGGTGCATGTCGAAGACGTCGGCGTTGACCTCGCCGTGCTCGCAGGAGACACCGGAGATGTCGGCGGGCAGCGGGTGCATAAAGATGGTGTCCTGGCCGTTGGCAGTCTTCTCCATGAGCTCGGTCGTGGAGCACCAATCCTGATGGGTGGCGTTCTGAGCGAGCAGCTCCTTCTCGAGCGCAGCGATGCCGGCGTCGTCGCCCTCGGCGTACAGGTTGGTGCGCTTCTCCATGGCGGCAAACGGAGCCCAGCTCTTGGGGATCACGATGTCGGCACCCTCGAAGGCCTCGGCCATGGTGTTGACCTGCTTAAAGGTGGTACCGGACTCGGCGGCATAGCCCTTGGCGCGCTCGACGACCTCGGGCATGAGGTCGTAGCCCTCGGGGTGAGCCAGGGTGACGTCCATGCCAAAGCGGGGCAGCAGGCTGATCAGCGACTGCGGGCAGGACAGCGGCTTGCCGTAAGAGGGCGAATAGGCCCAGGTGACGGCAACCTTCTTGCCCTTGAGGTTCTCGAGGCCGCCAAACTCGTTGATGAGGTAGAGCATGTCGGCAGAGGACTGCGTGGGGTGATCGGAGTCGGACTGCAGGGAAATAAGCGTGGGACGGTGATCCAGAACGCCGTCCTCGTAGGCCTGCTGCACGGACTCGGAGACCTCGGCCATGTAGGCATCGCCCTTGCCGATGTACATGTCATCGCGGATGCCGATGACGTCGGCCATGAAGGAGATCATGGTAGCGGTCTCGCGGACGGTCTCGCCGTGGGCGATCTGGGACTTCTTCTCGTCCAGGTCCTGCAGCTCAAGGCCGAGCAGGTTGGCGGCCTTAGAGAAAGAGAAGCGCGTACGGGTGGAGTTGTCGCGGAACAGGGAGACTGCCAGGCCCGAGTCGAAGATCTTGGACGAAACGTTGTTCTCACGCAGCTCGCGCAGGGCGTCGGCGACGATGTAGAGCGCCTTGAGCTCATCGGTGGTCTTGTCCCAAGTGTGCAGGAAGTCGCTACCGTACATACCCTTAAAATCGAGGCCGTTCAGCTGCTCGACGAGCTCGGTAAACTTAGCGTCCATGGAAATGTCCTTTCTAAAGATGAAACGATCGCAATGAGTAGATGTGCTCCGGCATGCGCGTGTGGCAGAACATGCAGAGCACCATGACGAGGACCCGCCACCGTTGAGGAAGCATGGGAGATAACGACCGCGGGCCCCAAGTCAACAGGGGGTGCCGGGGACACGAGCGGCCCCCGGCTCAACAAAATCGAGGAATGGGACTAATCGATCTTGTTGTTGGTCAGACCGGCGCGGAACACGGTGGCGTCGCCATCGGCCTGGCTCGGATCGTAGAGGTTCAGAGCAGCCACGTACATGGCGGCAGCGGTGACCAGGTCGTCCTTGTAGGTGACCTCGTTGGGAGCGTGAGCCTGAGACTCGGCACCCGGGCCAAAGCCCACGCAGGGGATGCCGTAGCGGCCCTGGATGGAGACGCAGTTCGTGGAGAAGGTCCACTTGTCGCACAGCGGGCGACCGGTGCGCTTGTCCATGCTGGGCTCGCAGCCGATGCGCTCGTCACCGAACATGGCCTTGTGGGCGTCGACGAGAGCCTTGACGTGCGGAGCGGTCTCCTTGTTGATCCACGTGGGGAAGTAAGCCTCGGTCTCGTAGACCTCGCCGGTCCAGGACGGACGGTCGTACATGTACATGGAGACCTTCACGTCGTCGCCGTACTTCTTGGCGGCCGGCAGGTTGCGGATCTCGTCCAGGCAGGACTCCCAGGTCTCACCGGCGGTCATACGACGGTCGATGGAGATGGCGCAGGAGTCAGCGACAGCGCAACGGCTGGGGCTGGTGTAGAAGATCTGGCTGACGGTGCAGGTGCCGCGGCCCAGGAAGCGGGCATCCTCGAAGTGCTCGGGATTGTACTTGGGGTCGAGCATCTTGACGAGACCCTTGATGTCGGTCGACTCGTCGCAGCCGTTGTTGTTGAGGGCGCGGACGTCGGCGATGATGTCGGCCATCTTGTAGATGGCGTTGTCGCCGCGGTCGGGAGCGGAGCCGTGGCAGGAGGTGCCGTGAACGTCGACGCGGATCTCCATGCGGCCGCGGTGACCGCGGTAGATGCCGCCGTCGGTGGGCTCGGTGGAAATGACGAACTCGGGCTTAATGCCGTCCTTGTTGTAGATGTACTGCCAGCACATGCCGTCGCAGTCCTCTTCCTGGACGGTGCCGACGACCATGATCTTGTAGCCCTCGGGGATGAGGCCCATGTCCTTCATCATCTTGACAGCGTAGGTAGCGGAAGCCATGCCGCCCTCCTGGTCGGAGCCGCCGCGACCGTAGATGATCTCGTCGGTCTCGTAGCCCTCGTAGGGATCGGCATCCCAGTTCTCGATGTTGCCGATGCCGACGGTGTCGATGTGGGAGTCGATGGCGATGATCTTGTCGCCCTCGCCCATAAAGCCCATGACGTTGCCCAGGCCGTCGACCTTGACCTCGTCATAGCCAAGGCTCTCCATCTCGGCCTTGATGCAGGCAACAACCTCACCCTCCTCGCAGGACTCAGAGGGATGGGAGATCATAGCGCGCAGAAAGCGAGTCATATCAGCACGATGAGACTCAGCAGCGTTTTTAATTGCCTCGAAATCGAGTTCTTTAGCCATTGTTCATAACCTTTCATACGAAGGAATCTACCTGTGAGGTGGCGGAGCGATACCTATTTACTCCGCCCTGACGATTAGCAAGTGGGATATTCGCCTTCCCAAACAATACGGCGATACTGGTCGGGATCCGTATCGCCCTCAGTGGAGAAGCAGAGCACGGAGCTCGTCTTGTCCAGGCCGATGAGCTCCTTGAGCTCGGCGTACTCGGGATCGAGCATGAGAGTCTCGACCAGGCCGGTGGTCACAGCGCCGGACTCGCCGGAGATGACGCGCGGGTCGCCCTTCTCGGGAGCGCCCAGGGTGCGCATGCCGCGAGCGGTGACCCAGTCGGGGCAGGACACGAAGGCGGTGGTGTGGTTGCGCAGGATATCCCAGCCCAGGATGTTGGGCTCGCCGCAGCACAGGCCGGCCATGATGGAGGGCATGTCACCGTCCACGATGCGCGGATCGCCGTCGCCGGCGGCAGCGCCCTTGTACAGGCAGGCGGCAGGAGCGCACTCAACCACGACAAAGGTAGGCGGGTTATCGGGATACAGGTTGGTGAAGTAGCCCACCACGGCGCCCGCGAGCGAACCCACGCCAGCCTGGACAAACACGTGCGTCGGGCGGTTGATGGCCATCTCGCGCAGCTGCTCGGCAGCCTCGGAAGCCATGGTGCCGTAGCCCTCCATGATCCAGGACGGGATCTTCTCGTAGCCCTCCCAGGCGGTGTCCTGAACGATGACGCCGCGCTCGCAGGCGTCGGCCTCGGCGGCGGCCATGCGCACGCACTCGTCGTAGTTGACCTCTTCGATGGTCACCGTGGCGCCCTCGGCGGCGATGTTATCGAAGCGGGGCTTGGTGGAACCCTTGGGCATGTGTACGACGGCCTTCTGGCCCAGCTTGTTGGCAGCCCATGCCACACCGCGGCCATGGTTGCCGTCGGTGGCGGTAAAGAAGGTAGCCTGGCCAAAGTCCTTGGCAAGCTGATCGGAAGTCAGGTAATCGAAGGTGCACTCGGCAACGTCCTTGCCGGTCTCGTCGGCAATGTAATTGGCCATGGCAAACGAGCCGCCCAGGACCTTAAAGGCGTTGAGGCCAAAGCGATAGCTCTCGTCCTTAACGCACAGGTTGGACAGGCCCAGGCGCGCAGCCTGACCGTCCAGACGGGCAAGCGGAGTGACGGTATATTGAGGGAACGACTGGTGGAAGGCACGGGCCTTCTTCACGTGGTCGAGACTCATGATTCCCAAGTGCTTGTCATCGCTCTTGGGCATCGTGTTGCCCGCCCACTGGATCTTATCGGCCATACGGTGAACTCCTTAAGTCCTCTCTTGCCGGCCCCCGCATACGCGTTTCAGCCCATTCCCATTCATGCGACTGAACTTTTATGTGGATGCCAAACAAAAAGTTTGTTAGCACTGTTCTATCACACTTTTTGATTGGTATACCTAACGAATTGTTTGTTGCCGCAATCGGTACTTTTTCGCCGCCGAACGGTCATGAATTGCCTTGTTGATGGATTTGTTTGCGGTCATGTGTGGTTTATGGCACAGTGAGCCCAAACTAATTTTTAGGAAGGCACCTATGACCCCCGCACAGATTGAGTTTTATAAGCGCCTTGCACACGGCCTGGCGCTCCAATTTGGCCCCAACTGCGAAATCGTCGTCCACGATCTGGAGACCGAGGACGTGGACCACTCCATCGTAGTGATTGAAAACGGCCACGTCAGCGGGCGCAAACTGGGTGACGGCCCCAGCCATATTGTGTTTGAGTCCATGCACGAGGGCAGCACCGACGTACACGACCGCGAGCCGTACCTCACTAAAACCACCGATGGCAAGCTGCTCAAGTCCTCGACCATCTTTATCCGCAACGACGAAGGCAAGCCCGTCGGCATTTTGGGCATCAACTTTGACATTACGCTTATGAAGGCTTTTGAGCGCTCGCTCGACGCTTTCACCGGCACCGGCGGCACGGGCTATACCGAGCCCGAGCCCATTACCAAGAACATCGGCGACCTGCTCGAGGACCTGCTGCACGAGTGCGAGCAGTTTGTGGGCAAGCCCGCGGCACTCATGACCAAAGACGAGCGCATTCGTGCCATTGGCTATCTCGACCGTCGCGGTGCCTTCCTCATTTCCAAGTCGAGCGAGCGCGCCTGCGAGTTCTTTGGCATCTCCAAGTACAGCTTCTATAGCTACCTCAATGAGGCCAAGGCGGCGGCCGGCGACAAGTAGGCACTCGCCTGGATTGCCCCTCCCCTTTTGGGCGCGAGTTCTGGAAAGCACGAATCCAAGACCGAGCCGCTTGGGAAGTTCCATATAATCGATGTCATTAGTATTTCGAAAGGATGGGACAGAATGGCGTTGAGCAAGGCATCATGCACCGGTCGCGGATTGATTGCGGCAATTGGTGGACATGTGCACCGCATGTTCGATGAGGGTGAAGACGACCTGTTTTCGCTGAGCCTTGACGATGTGATGGATGATCGCCCGTGGACCGCCGACGAACTCATGGGCGGCGGCGGGGCTCGCCCGTCAAGCCCCAATCCCGCACTTGCGCCTAAGACCGCATCTGCGCCGACTCCTGCGCAGCCGGCTGTTTCGACGCCCGCGCCTACACCCGCACCCACTTCGGCGCCCACGCCCGCTCCCCGCCCCGCAAGCGACCCGTCCGAGACGGCGGCATTTCTCGCAGCAGCGACGCAGGGCAAATCGGCCGACAGCACTGTTATGTACAGCGCCCAGCAGTTGCCTGTTCCTGCGGCACGCAAGCCTCCGGTCACAAGGCTCGATGAGCCCGTTGCCCATCAGGTTGTCCACGATTCCTGGGCTGCAGCCGATCTGGATGAGACCTCTACCGGCATGCCGGCGCTCGATGTTCCAGTTAACCCGCTTTTTGCCGCCAACACGAGCGCCGCGGGCTATGAGGGCGGTGCGGCATATTCCGATTATTCCGATGGCTATGCTGGCACCGGTCGCATCGAGACCGAGGATTATGGCACCGCATCGAGCGATTATCTCAACGATCCGTACGCTGCCACGCCTGCACCGGAATATGACCCGGAGGCCGCGTCCGCACCGGCGTATACCAAAAGCACGGGCGAAGAGCGCTTCGCCGATTATTACGCCGAGGAAAAGGCGCTGCGTTTCTCGGAATTTCCGCAGGCAGTCAAGGTTGCCTTTATCGCCATTGTCATTGCCCTGCTCGGCGCCATTGCGTTTGAGGGATTCCAGCTGTTCCGCGGCCCCACCGCGTCCGAATCGGCAACGCAGCAAAAAGAGGACGACAACCAGTACCTGGACATCAACGCCCTCAAGGGCGACCCCAACGACGGGGACGACGAGTAGCGAGGGCTGAAGGCGGCCGCAGGATCCCGCATCCAGCACCGGCTTCTAAGTGCTGTTTTGTCATCCAGCTACACTTTTCCGAAGTTTTAAGGTGCCTATCTCGACACTTTTCCGTACTTTTACACGGCTGATTTCGACACTTTTCCGGATGGAAGCCGAATAATCACTTGGGAAACCAACGCCATCCGCGCGTCATTTCGCGGATGGCGCTTGATTTCTGTCCGTACACGTTGATAGACCCCATCGTGCCCGCAAGGAGCGGGCGCGTTTTATCCAGAGTCGGGGTAGAGAGTTGGCTCCACGATCCCGACGCCAACCGGCCAAGAGGCACGGTGGCCCTGCCAATATCGATGAAAGGAGTCCGTATGGACAATTTCTCCGTGCGCAGTGAGCGCAACTTCCACAACCTGGCAGCCAAGCCAAAACGAATGCATCTTCTGGACAAGCCGAACGGCTATGCCTCGGCCATGGTCAAGAGCAGTCTCCCCCACCAGATGCGCTTTACCGTGCAGGCGCTCGAGAAAGAGCTCTACACCGCCGGCGACCCGCACGTACTGCAGATCAAGCTGCTTGGAGACGACTCGCGCGAGCTGTCTAGCTGGAAGCTGTTTGCCGACGGCACGTGCGTCGCAAGCGGTTCGGGTGACTTTGCCCGCGAGTGCTTCTGCGAGGGAGCTGAGGTGTTTCTGGACCTGTGTCGCGACGCCGTCGAGACTGCCGAGCTGTGCCAGTGGAGCGAGAGGGAGTACGAGCTGTTGGGTGCCGCGCGCGGGATTGCGGGGGGTGTAGGAACAGAAGCCTCATGACGGTGGCCTCAGCTGGAATGACGTATCGCTCGATAAATGATCTCAACAACGTAGCCGATGCGCCGCATTTCACCTCAAAGGCATTGAGCGATCAGGAGGCGTCCAGCATTTCTTTGATATCCCCAATTGATTGTTCCGAGAAAGTCTCTTCATGTCCTTATAATCGCCCTTACGAGAAACGTGGACGAGACAGGCGTCCATATGCCGTCTCTAAACTAACGAGCCGTTCGCGGAAAGAACATCTGGCTAGCATGGGCCAAAGATACACTGGTATCGCTGCAACAATTATGGAAGATCGGCACCACCAATGACCTCCTTGAAATTCTCCAGGCGCTTCGCGCTTAGCCTGCTCGCCTCGCTGTCCGCCACCGTAGCGCTTGCTTTGCCCTCAACCGCCCTAGCCGCGTCGGACCCGAACCCGCCCAGCATCTCCAACGTGACGATATCCGCGACGACAGTCACGGCCGGCTCCACGCTGCATGTCGGCTATAGCGTCGATGACCCTGACGGGGTACGGTCCGTCACGCCCATAGTCGAAGTCCTTGTCGAAAACGATACCGGAGACCATGGAATCAGTTCCCGTCTCGCCTTCTCGTCGACCGGCAACACGACCGCGGGCTTCGATATCTCCACCTCCCCGAGCGACCGGCCCTGCAGGTACCGGATCATCGGCCTCGGCGTGACCGATAGTCTTGGATGGGTTACCGATGTCTACGACACGACGTATGCCGAGGAGAAGGGGCTCGACTGTCCGACCTTCACCACCGACCCCCTCGAGTATGAGGTGACCGAGGGACCCGAGGACCAAAACCCGCCGACCGTGTCCTCCGTGTCGCTCTCGAGCAGGGAGGTCGCAACCGGTGCCGACCTCCACATCTCTTGGACCGTCTCCGATGCCGACGGCGTTCGCTCCGTTTCCCCCATACTGCGGCAGGGCTGGGAGAATTCGGACGACGGCTGCTCTGTTTCGTCAGCCTATTATCACGGAGGCTCGTCTATCGACGGGTTTGACCTCACATTCGACAGCAATAGGATCGGAAGGCACAGGCTGATCGGCCTTTCGGTCACCGATGGCCTAGGGTTCGAGACCGATGTGTACGAGAGTTCCTACGCCAGGGCCAACGGCATTTCGGGCGCGACTTTCTCGGTTGGCGACCCGAGCGAGCTGTGCTTCGAGGTGACCGGCAGCGCGATCGACCGGAACCCGCCCACGGTCTCGAACGTTTCCATCTCCGCGAAGAGGGTCCCCGTCGGCGGGATCCTCCGTATCTATTGCAATGTAGGCGACGCGGACGGCGTAAAGTCTGTCTCCCCGATCCTCGGCGACCCCGGCTATGTCGAGGACCCGAACTCTTTAAAGACCCGCAAAACGTTGAGCTGCAGCTACGATGCGGCAAGGGGCTATATCGAAATCGAGTTCCCCACGTCGCTCTCGATGGGCTCGTTTGAAATCCAAGCCCTCGCGGTCCTCGACAAGACGGGCCACGAGACCTTCGTCTACAGCTCCGCCTACGCCGAGCGTAACGGCAAGACCGGCGTTCAGACCTTTGATGTCGACGACGCGGGGGACGTCACCTTCGACGTGACCGCTCCGCTGTATGCCGCCACCAAGGGCGACGGGCAGGCGTATGCAAAGGACGGCGAGGCCGGTCTGACCTTCCGCTTCAGCGGTCCTCTCGATGAGTTCACGCGTCTCCTCGTGGACGGAACTGAGGTCTCCGCCGAGAACTACACCGCAACCAGGGGCAGCACGATTATCGAGCTCAGGCCGTCCTACCTGGACACGCTCGCCGGCGGCGGACACACCGTCACGGCCGTCTGGAAGGACGGGACGGCGACCGATGCGTCCTTCACCGTGGAGGGGAAGGCCCAAGGGGAGCAGGCGGGCGGAAAGACCGACGTAGATTCACCCGGCGACAACAAAAGTGATCCTGCCACTCCTGAAAAGGACGCCGACGAGGCGGCTACAAAAAAGTCGGGACGCACGACAGCCGATGAACCAAAGCTCGCTGCAACCGGCGACTCCACTTGGATGGCCAGCATCGCATTGGCCATGGCGGCCACGGCCTGCTTCACGGCAGCGAGAAGGCTTGAGCCCAAGCAGCATAAGCACGAACAGTAGCTCAAAGCGAACTCAACTGGGAAGGGCAGATGGATAGCCGTCCTTCTCTTATAATCAACCCAATCCGCTGAAATGCAATCAGTTAACGAGTTTCGCCAGACGCTCGGCCTCTACCCCGCTCTAGCAAGCCACCAGGCGATGAGATAATGCCCACGACTATCAACGTAAGCAAGGAGCGCGCTATGGCAGACAACGAGACCAAACCCTCGGCGAACGACGGCCGAGAGGAGCTCGTGGCAAAACAGCTCGCATCGACCAAAATCCACCTCGCGCTCACTCAGAAGCGGGTGGACGTCTCCGGCGCCATCAAGCTACCGCTCGAGCGAATTCCCCAACTCGGCGTGGCGTTCGCCTCGCTCCCCTCGATGTTTCGCACCGTCACCAACACGGTGAGCGTGCCCACGCTGCTCCAGGCGACTGACAAATATGGTAACCCGCTCGATCCGTCGAAACTCAACACGTTCAAGGACGGCAGCGGTCTCACAGGGGGCTACCGCGACGCCGCCAAGGGCCTTGGGCAGGCGCGCTTCCACGTAGTCGAGGGCGACATCGCCACGAGCGTCACGCAGGTGCCTTACGATCCAACATCGCTATTCATGGCAGCCGCAATCGCGCAGATAAACCAAAAGCTCGACTCCATCCAGGAGTCCGTCGACGAAATGTTCGAGTACATGCGTCAGCGCGACAAGGCCAACATGCGTGGCAACCTCAAGACGCTCGCAGACATCCTCAACGGTTACGGCCTCAACTACGGCAACGCCACCTACATGGCAAACGCCCATATGAAGGTGCTCGACATCAAGCAGTCGTCCGCGCAGGACATGGAACTCTTCCGCTCGCAGGCACAGGCGGATCTGAAAAAGAAAGGGTTCATCGAGGTGCGAGACGGCTTGGGCAGACGCCTCGACAAGGTGCTCGACTACCTCAAAGACTGCCAGCTCGCCACCTACATCCACGCGTTCTCGCTGTTCCTCGAACCCATGCTCGCCCAGAACTTCGAGCCCGCAAAGCTCGCGGACGCCACTGCGAAGATCGAGGCTGATTCGATCGCGTACCGCGAGCTCTACACCGACTGCTACAACGCACTCGAAGCGGGGGCTGTCGACACCGTCGATGCGGCACTGCTGGGCGGTATCGCGTCCGCGGGCAAATTGCTCGGTCACGCCATCGCAAAGACCCCCGTGGGCGACCATACACTCATCGACGAGGCGCTCGAAGGCGCAGGAGAGAGCATCGGAAAGTTCAACGACAAGCAATCCGAGAAACTCCTCGAAAAGCTCCATCAGGCAAAGATGCCCGACGTCACGCCGTTCAAGCAGAGCGTAAAGGAGATCGACACCCTCTACAACCGCCCCGCGCAGATCGCCGTGGACGCCGAGAACGTCTACATCTTGCCTGCCAAGCAGCAGGAAGAGTAACGATACGCGACAGGCACGCGCCATGCAGACAGCTAACGCCCCCACCTTCCCGCCGCCTTCAGCTTCAGCAGCAGGTCGCCCAGCTCGGGGCACTTGCTAGAGAGGCGTGTCTGGGCCCGCTCGCCCATCCCCCAACGTTGGCGGACTTCTTGGGCGCGCGGACTCACGTGATAGTCCCCGTCCATCACCTGCTTGAGCAGCTTGGCGGTCACGCGTGCATCGGCTAGGGCGCTGTGGGCATGGCCCGTCGACTCGTCAAACTCGATGCCGAACCACGTCGCCGCGTCACTCAAAGAGACGCACCCGTGGCTGCCCACGTCCATGATCGAGGTGTAAAACGCCTGCAGGTCGGCCCAGTCCGTAGGAAAAGCGGAGAGGTCGATGTGCTTTGCCTGGCACTCGGTCAAAAGCTGTCGCCGGTCCGCCCCGCTCCAGCAAACCACCTGGGCGGAGTAGCGACCGATCCAATCGCTTAGCCTTTTAATCACCATGTAGAGCGGATCGGCCATCGCGGTATCCACGGCTGATATCCCCGTAAGCTCGCGGACGGGAAACGCAACGCCTTCGGTAAATTCCGTCTGCACAAACTGCGAGAACTCGCCCATAACGTTGCCGTGGTAATCGAGCTTGACGGCACCGACCTCGATAATCTCATTGTGCAGCCCACGGCGCTGGCGCTGCTTTGGCACCGGCGCAAACTCAAAGTCCAGCACGATCTGGCGCGCAAAGTTCGTCGTATCGATAGCCGAGATACCCGGCGTCTTTTCAACTGACACGGTTAGGGCCTTTCTCCGTTGCCTGCCGCTTGCTACATAGGCGGCTACATTGCCGTAAGGATAGGTGGCCGCGCGGACATGAAAGCTGGGCGCAATACCATGCGCCAGGCACACGTCATGCAGACGGCCCCAAGAGAGTTGCCCGCTCTATTCAAATGCATGAAAAAGATTTAGGCCCGGTGACTTGAATCAGCGGTCATCCCGGGCCCATCAGAGCTCGTAGAGCTCTTGGTTGCTTTGGTCTCGCTCTTCACGGCGCTTATCGAACTTTCCGAGGCACTCAAGCAGCATTCGAAGCATAACAAGTCGCTGCCATTAAGGCACTGACCTCTTGACCAAGCAACGGCGCTGCCCAGCTATCACCCTTGGGCTGCCGTCAACTTTATTCTATCCGCGAGCATCTGGTTTACCAAATGGATTTTCGGTAAAGGAAGCACGGCACGCCCGCAAAACCACTACGCCCCAAGTGCCGCCATGGGAATCACCGCCACGCCGTCGTCGCGTGTATAGGCAATGCTCCCCTTTCCAACCACGACCGCCAAAAACGCCGGCGCGGCATTCTGGGCGGCAGGATTGGAGAGCACTTTCCTCTCCAGCGCCTTGAGATTTCTCGCTCCATCGTCTGCTTTCGCATCACTCAGCTTGACCTCGATGGCTCCCCAGCGCCCGTCGTGCTCAACGATCAGATCGACCTCAAGGCCCTTCTCATCTCGGAAATAATGGACACTGTTGTCGACACCGCCGTAGGTGGAAAGGAACACGCGCACGTCGCGCAGGACGAGATTCTCAAAGAGCATCCCCAGCGTTTGCATATCGCCAAGCAGCCGCTCAGGGGTAGCCCCCAGCAACGCCGCCGCAAGTGACGGGTCACAGAAGTAGCGCTTGGGGCGCACGCGAACGCGGGCCTTCGAGCGCATGGGCGGCTCCCATCCGCACAGGTCCTCGGTCAGCTTGAGCCTGTTGAAGAGGTCCAAGTACGCAGCGATGGTCCTCTCGTCGGGGCCCGCCTCACCGTACGAGGCGTCCTTTACGAGCGTCTTGTACGTGACAGCCTGGCTCTCGTTCATGGCAAGAGCTCGCAAAAGGCCGTGTGCAAGCTCGGGCGACATGCCCTCGTCCAGCACGTTGACGTCGAGCACCGAGTGCACGTACCGGCTTGCCGTCTCTCGCGCAAGATCTTCCGAAAGCCCAAGATTTGCAGGCCAACCGCCCCTGCAGCACCAGCGGGCGACGTCATCCACCGTGCTCTCGCGACGCTGAGGGGCAAAATCCTCGCCCTTAAAGAGGCTTGCCAGTGACACGAGCGGCTCGCCGTCGCCCGACTCACACAGGGCCATGGGGCGCATTGACAGACGGGCGATCCTACCCGTGCCGGAATGACGAACATGGCTGCGCTCCTCGCTTTTGAGCGCGGTCGAGCCCGTGAGCAAAAGTGTCCCCCGTTCGTTGCCGCTCGCGTCCACGAAACGCCGGGCGGCATCCCAAACCTCGGGCACCTCCTGCCATTCATCGACCAGGTGTGGCGCATCGCCGATGAGCGCCAGGCTTGGGTCGACCTCTGCCGCCGCACGCTGCGCAGGCTCATCGAGCCTGGAGACGCTCGCCGAGCGAGAGAGCGCCGTCCAGGTCTTGCCGCACCATTTGGGGCCGTTGATCTCCACACAGCCAAACGCCCGCATAAGGGTGTCGAGGCGCTCCTCTATGAGCCGGGGCCTATATCCCTTTTGGGTCAATCTCTTTGGTGCATCCATAGACGGCCGTCCCTCTCTATCACGCGATATGCGAAATTACGCCATTCTCAATGCTGATTTTACGCTACTTTCAATGTAGTTTTTACGCCATGACAGATGTAGTTTTTACGCCATTTTCATTGAAGGTTTTACGCTTGGCATCCTTAGCGCGACCCATTCCGAGCATCACATCAGAGCGTGCTTGGTTATCTCCGCTCGCACATCTCGGCAAACGAAATCAGCTTGGCATCTCCCCTGCTCGCCGCAGCTTCCTGACATCCTTGCGTAAAGCCTCGCTTCGAGAAGATCGCATAGCTTTTGTGCTGCCGCCTAAAGAGCTCGCTTCGATGCACGAGCTTTTGCAGCACGTCTTCGCCCACCGGTTCATTGCGCCATTTGCATTCCGCAAACAGCGCAGTGCCCTCGCCATCGTCAACAATCAAGTCGATTTCTTCCTGCGTATGCGTGCGATTATCCGTCCCCCACCAGCGCCCAACGCTTGCCGGAACCACATCAAGCTGGCCCGCCCGCGCGAGTTCGTACACGTATTGTCTGCATATAATCTCAAAGACCGTACCCATATAATCCGATACGTGCGGCTCAATGCGCTCATACGCCATCTCGGCCATATCGTTTTGAATCAGCCCGATGTTCTGCGGAACAAACTTGTACCAGAACCTAAACATCTGGTCGCTCAGCAGATACACGGCTCGCTTATTGCTCGTCTCGTTTAGGGGCAGCTCGCGCTCGACAATCCCAAGCGACGCCAGCTTATCCACATAGCTCTTTACGTTGCTCGCAGGGATTCCCGTAGAGCTCGCAATCTCCGAGATCTTCGAGCGCCCCTGGGCAATTGCTTGCACGATCGCATCATATTGCTCGGGATTGCGGCACTCCTGCAATAGCAGGTTACTCGGCTCCTCAAAGAGATAGCCCGTAGGAGTAAGAAAAAGACGTTTGATGTTGTCCTTGAGCGGTGCGGCAGGATCGACTTTCTCGATATATGCAGGAATGCCACCCGTCATGCCATAGCAAACTGCAGCGTCTTCGCGACCCATGCTCTGCCACAGGCCGAGGGTCGTCGTAAAATCGAGCGGCATGATCTTAAACTGGGCCGTACGCCTACCGTATAGTGGGCTCTCGTAGCCCAACACCTGTTCCTCCATAAACGAAAGAGACGAGCCGCATAGGATCAGCATTAGCCTGGTCTCTTTGTATAAGTGATCGATCTTGTCTTGCAGCAACGAGCTGATTTCGGGATTCGATTGGGCGAGATAGGGATACTCGTCAATCACGACAACCAAACGTTCCGTGCGAGCCATGGTGGCCAATGCATCGAACGCTTCGTCAAAACTACGAAACGACACGCCTGCAGCACCAACCGAGCCTGCAAGTATCGCCTGGCTAAAGCCGTGCAGGTTTGCCTCCGCATTGGTACGACGAGCTTGAAAGTAAATAGCTTTCTTGCCTTGGATAAACTCTGTGATAAGACGCGTTTTGCCCACGCGACGGCGGCCGTAAATCACAGGCATCTCAAAGGAGCCCGTGCCATACAGTCGATTGAGCTCGGACATTTCCGCTGTTCTTCCGATAAACATAGGGCCATCCTTCCTTTACGTTATAGCTAGCTATATTATACCTTCCTATAATATAGCTAGCTATAACGTAATTCGACAAGCGGCGCACGAAAAGGGGCGACACACCGCCGCACGTGGACCGTTCCGGAAAATGTATCCCGTTCTGGAGCCAAAAACTGGGCCGTAGTTTCCGCCAAACATGCCATCCGGAAAGCGTGTCCCGTTCTGAGCGCCAAATCCGGGACGCAGTTTCCACTCCAAACAAAGGGCCCCGGCTCGCGATGGAGCCGGGGCCAAAGGCGCAGCGTATGTAGTTGATGTTGAGCGCGAACAGCTCGTCAGCAATGGCCGTCCGCGCCCTACCCTACCCGCGGTTGCGGGCGCGGCTGTAGGGCGTATCCACCATGGGCAGATCCGGACGCAGCTTGCCGTCAAATGCGCGATAGGCGTTCTGTACGGCGGGCGCCGTGGGAATCGTTGCGATCTCGCCGATGCCCTTGCCGCCGTATGCCACGGGCAGCAGCTCATCCTTCTCCACGTAGATGGCGTGGATATCCGGAATCTCGGGCGCACGGAACAGTCCGAGCGTGCCGTACCTTGCCTGGGGCACGCAGTCCTTGAGCGGCCAATCCTCGGTAAGCGCATAGCCCATACCCATGAGCACGCCGCCTTCGATCTGACCCTGGATGGAGATGGGATTGACCACCTTGCCGGAATCGTGCGCGGCATAGACCTCGCTCACGCGACCGTCATCATCCAGAATGACCACATGCGTGGCAAAGCCGTAGCAGATGTGGCTCTTGGGGTTGGGAACGTCGGCGCCCAGCTTGTCGGTCGGCTCCAGGTACACGTACCCAAACTCGCAGCCCTCGAGCGCCTTGATGGCGGCAGCGGGATCTTGAGGATGCATACCCTGGCCGGCGACGAGTTCCTGTGTGTGCAGCTGATAGGCGCGACCGTCGTCGTACTCGATCTTGATGCCATCACCATGGGCGCTCACAGGAGCATCGGGTGCATGCTTGCCGGCCTCGATGTCAAGCATGGCATCGCGCAGCAGGAAGGCGGCACCGCGCACGGCCTCGCCGGTCACGACCGTCTGACGCGAGCCAGACGTGGTGCCGGAGTCGGGAGCGTTCTCGGTAGAGCACTCGCCATTGGCGATGCAGCGAAGCGGCAGGCCGCATGCCTCGGCAACGTCCTGCAAAAAGACCGTGTTGCAGCCCTGGCCGATGTCGGACGTGGCAGCATAGACCACGGCCACGCCGTTCTCGACGCGAATCTTGCAGCGGCCGGCATCGGGCAGGCCCACGCCCACGCCGGCGTTCTTCATGGCGCAGGCGATACCGGCGTGTCCGGGATGCGCATAGTAGGCATCCTTGACCTCGAGCAGCGTCTCCTTCAGCGCCGTGGAGCAGTCGGCAATCTGCCCGTTGGGCAGAACCTCGCCCGGCTCGATGGCGTTACGGTAGCGGATCTCCCACGGATCCAGGCCGACCTTCTCGGCCAGCAGGTCGATCAGGCTCTCGAGCGCAAACTCGGACTGGCAAACGCCAAAGCCGCGGTACGCGCCGGCGGGCGGGTTGTTGGTGTAGTAGCCAAAGCCGCGAATGTCGGTATTCTGGTACTTGTAGGGGCCGACGGCATGCGTACAGGCGCGCTCGAGCACCGGGCCGCACAGCGACGCGTAGGCGCCGGTATCAAAGTTGATCTCGCAATCCAGGCCGGTAAAGTTGCCCTCGGCGTCGCAGCCCAGTGTAAAGGTGCCGTCCATGGCGTGGCGCTTGGGATGGAACGCGAGCGACTCGGCACGCGCGAGCTTGCACTTTACGGGACGCTGGAACTTATATGCGGCGAGCGCGGCCAGGTGCTGGATGGACACGTCCTCCTTGCCGCCAAAGCCGCCGCCCACGAGCATGGTCTCGACGACCACGCGCTCGGGCTCGCTATCCCAGCCAAACATGTGGGCGCACTCTTTACGCGTGTCGTAGGCGCCCTGGTCGGTCGACTGCACCTTGACGCCGTTCTTGTACGGGAAGGCGACGGCGCACTCGGGCTCCAAGAAAGCATGCTCGGTAAAGGGCGTAGTAAAGCGCTGCGTCACGGTGAACGCGCTCTCCGCCAGCGCCTTGGCGGCGTCGCCACGCGTCACGTGACGGCTCTGGCATACGTTGTCCTTGAGCTCCACCGTGTTGCCAAAGGCAAAGAAGCTGTCGTGCAGGCGCGGAGCGTCGGCAGCCCTGGCCTCGGCGATGTTGCGCACGGGTTCCAGAGGCTCGTAATCAACCTTGACGAGCTTCTTGGCCTTCTCGAGCGTCGCCTCGTCCTCGGCAACCACCAGCACGATGGCATCGCCCACGCAGCGGGTGATATCGCCCTGGGCGATCATGACGTCCCAGTCCTGGATAAGGTGGCCGACCTGGTTGACCGGCACGTCCTCGGCGCGCAGAATGCCCACCACGCCGGGCAGGGCCTCGGCCTTGGAGGTATCGATGGAGAGCACGCGGGCACGCGGGTACTTCGAGCGCACGGCGCTGGCATAGGTCAGGCCCGGCTGGTCGAGCTCGTCGATGTCGTCGGGGTACTTGCCCTCGCCGAGCACCTTCTTGCGCACGTCGATACGGAAGGCGCGCTTGCCCACGCCGTAGTCATCGCCGCGCTCCAGGTCCTCGTCGATCTGCTTTTCGCCGCGGAGCACCGCGGCTGCCAGCGAAATGCCCTCGATAATCTTCTTGTAGCCGGTGCAACGGCAGACGTTGCCGCGAATGGCGTACTTGATCTGTTCCTCGGTGGGCTCGGGGTCCTCGGCGATGAGTGCCGCACCCGCCATGACCATGCCGGGGATGCAAAAGCCGCACTGCACGGCGCCCACGGCGCCAAAGGCGTACACAAAGGCCTCGCGCACGTCCTCGGGCAGGCCCTCGACGGTCACGATGCTGCGGCCGGCGGCAAGAGCGGTGGTCAGCACGCACGCCTTGACGGCCGCACCGTCCACGTGGATGGTGCAGGTGCCGCACGCGCCCTCGGAGCAGCCGTCCTTGGCGGAGTGAATGTGCAGGTCGTCGCGCAGATAACGCAGCAGCGGTTTGTTTTGGGTCGTCGTGCGCTCGACGCCGTTAACGGTAAAAGTGAATTCCTGTGCCATGGTGATTCCCTTCTACACGCCAGCGGCGATGCCGGTGCGGTCGTGGATGGCGCCATGCGGGCAGACGACGGCGCACATGCCGCACGACAGGCAGTCCGCGCCGTCGATATGGGCGCAGTTGTCCTCGATGCGGATAGCGCCGGCGGGGCACTTTTTGGCGCACATGCCGCAACCGATGCAGCTCGTGTCGCAGATCTTGCGCGCAATGACACCTTTGTCGGTGTTGTTGCAGCGCACCAGAATGTTCTGGTAGCCGGGAACGAAGGCAATCACGCGCTGCGGGCACGCCATGCCGCACAGGCCGCAGCCCGTGCACTTGGAACGGTCCACGCGGGCGATGCCATCGACCAGCGCAATGGCGCCGTGGGGGCAGGCCGTGACGCAGGCGCCACAGCCAATGCAGCCTTCGCTGCAGCGGGCGTCGCCGCCTGCGGAGGCACAACCACTTCCGCAGGCAACGTAGGCCACGTTATGTTGAATGGATTTGGCCATAAGAGACTCGCCTATTTCTTAAGAAGGTACGAATAGTTGTCGCGCACGGCCCTGATGGTCAGGCGGACGGCCTCGGGAAGGCCGGTGTTGACGGCATCGACCGAGACGGTGCGGACCGTGCCGGCGACGCGGACCTTAAAGTGGTCCTCGTCCACGGCCAGGAAGCCCTCGTTCTCGGAGTTCTCCATGTCCTCCTCGCTCCAGAACAGGGTGAGCTTGTCCTTGTAGGGACGACCCTCCTGGTAGGGGCAGAACACGGCGCAGTTGCCGCACTCGTTGCACATGCCGTCGACGTGAACGACCTGATGCTTGGCCAGGCCCGGCACCTTAATGGCAACGTTGGCGCGGTTGGGGCACACGTCGCAGCAGACCTCGCATACCGAGCCGCAGCCCAGGCAGCGGGTCTTGGTGCAATTGCGCTTGTCGCGGCACAGCGACCCCTTGCGCTCGTAGCAGGCGTCCTCGCGACCGGCCTGAGCATTCTGGTCGGCGTACTTGTTAAAGTCCACGCCGGCGATGGCACGGGCGACTTCGGCGGCGTCGGCGATAGCCTCGACCACGGTAGCAGGACCGCGACGGCAGTCGCCCGCAGCCCAGACGCCCTCGACGCCGGTGGAGGTGGCGGCAAGGCGGCCGCGACGGTCGTGCTCAACACCCGCGGCGTCGTACAGGCTGGCATCGATGCCCTCGCCCACGGCACAGATCACCGTGGTGGCGGAAAGCTCGACGGTCTCGCCCGTGGCGACGGGGCTGCGACGGCCGCTTGCATCCGGCTCGCCGAGCTCCATAACGTCGCAGGTCAGCACGGAGCCGTTGAGCGCCTTGGGCGCCAGCAGCTCGCAGAACTCAACGCCGTCGGCAAGAGCAAGATCAAGCTCTTCCTCGTCGGCGGGCATCTGCTTCTTGGTGCGACGATACACCAGACGCACGTTTTTCACACCAGCCAGGCGCTTGGCCACGCGAGCCGCATCCATAGCGGTGTTACCGGCGCCAATGACTACGACATCCTCGCCCAGCTCGAGCTTCTCGCCCTTCTTGGCGGCCTCGAGGAACTCCAGCACGTCGAGCTCGGCACCCTCGCCCAAGCCCGCAGAGCCGGGCATCCAGGCACCGGTGGCCACGACCACGTTGGTAAAGCCCTGGGCCTTGAGCTCTTCAATGGAATCCACGCGAGCATTGAGCTGTACCTTGGCGCCAAAGGCCAAGCAGAGCTCGGCATCGTGAGAGATATCGTCACTGGCGATACGGAACTCGGGGATCACGTGACGGACCACGCCGCCGAGCGAATCGCGGGCCTCGAAGATGGTGACGGGCACGCCGGCACGCGTCAGGAAGAACGCCGTCGCCAGGCCGGCCGGGCCGCCGCCGATAACGGCAACGTTGCGCTCGCCGTCGTTGGCGATGGCCTGGGCGCGCAGCTTGGGCAGCACGGCCGTCATGGCCTCGCGGGCGGCCTTGAGCTTGCTGGCGCGGATCTGGGCGCCCTCGGGCTCGTAGAACGCACGCTCGCAGGCACGGCCGCAGGGATGCGGGCAGATGGTACCGGTGATGAACGGCAGGGCGTTGCGCTCGATGATGATGTTGAGTGCGTCCTCGTAGCGGCCCTCGTCAACAGCCGCCAGATAGGCGGGAATATCCTGCTGGATGGGGCAGCTCGTGCGGCACGGCGTGGTAAAGCAGTCGGAAAGCGGGCTCTTGCCGGCGACCTTGCGGTCGGGCAGCGGGCGCAGCGGCTTCTTGTAGAGCGGGTTGGTGAGCGAGTCGGTCTGGATCGCAGTCACGGCCTCGAGAGAGACGCCCGCGAACGGCTTGCCATCCAGGTCGGTAAACTCGCCAGCCATCTGGCTAAAGCGCTCGTAGCCACCAGGCTTGAGTACGTCGGTCGCCAGGGTGACGGGCCAAATGCCGGCATCGTGCAGGGCGCGGATGTTGTAGACCGTAGCACCGCCAGAGTAGCTAATGCGCAGCTTGCCATCGAACTGCTCGGTAATGCGACGGGCGGCCTCGATGGTCAGCGAGAACAGCGAACGGCCGGACATGTACATCTCGGTGGAGGGCAGCTCGTTCCTCGTCACGTCGACGGGGAACGTGTTGGTCAGCTTGACGCCAAACTCCAGGCCGCGCTCGGCACACAGGGCAATCAGACGCTCAAACATGGGCACAGCGTCGACCCACTGCAGATCCTCGCGGAAGTGCGTGTCATCGAAGACGATGTAGTCGAAGCCCAGCTCGTTGAGGCGCTGGCGAGCAAACTCATAGCCCAGCAGCGTGGGGTTGCACTTGATGTAGGTGTTGAGACCCTTCTCGGTAATCAGATAGGTCGCGATGCGCTCGATCTCCGCCGGCGGGCAGCCATGCAGCGTGGACTCGGTAATGGAGTTGGAGACGCGCGCCGGGATGGACTCGACAAACGCGGCATCGACATTCTCAAACTTGTCCAGGTTAGCGAGCGCCCACGTGCGGCACTCGTTCCAAACCTCGGAGCCGCTGGCGTCCTTCATGCCCTCAATGTACGCATCGACCTTGGGGCTCTTGATGCCCTCGAGGTCATAACCCACGGACATGTTGAAGACAAAACCATCCGGGCTGCCCAGGCCGTACTCGCGAGCGATCAGGTGGCAGGCAAACCATGCCTTCACGTACTCGGCAAAGGCCTGCGGAACCTCGAGCTCGGTCGACCACTCGCAGTTGTAGCACTCGTCCTGCGCCACGATGCAGGGCTTGTTCACACACTTGGAGAGCTCCTCGCCGTCCATAACCTGAACGGTCTTGAGCTCAAAGAAGCGGGAACCGGCCACGTAGGATGCCACGATGTTCTGGGCCAGCTGCGTATTGGGACCGGCGGCCGGGCCAAACGGAGTCTCGATGCGCTCGTCAAAAATGGGAAGCGCGCCCTCCTGGTTGGTCGTGACCATCTTGCGCACGCCAAAGATGGCGTCCTGGGTCTTGTGCTCCTCGATGATCCAGTTCATCAGCTGCGAAAACGGGATCGGCCTCATGATGTCGCTCATAATGAGCTCCTCTCTGTAACGCCCGGCGAGACCGCGCGGCGGGCGCAAATACGGTGTAGCGCTAGCACAGCGCCGGCGACCCCGCGGAGGCCGCCTATACGCGCGTCAGATGCGGCGAAACATCCGGCGCGCGTGAATCTACTTGTGAATTAGTAGGTGCGATCGTTGAGCGTGCTCCAGAGCTTCTTGGACTCAGCCATGGTCCACGCGTTGATCTTTTCCTCATCGATACCGACGAACTCGCGATCCTTGTACAGGACCTTGCCGTTGATGATGGTGGTGCGGCAGTTTTTGCCCATCATGCCAAAGAGCATGTGGCCGTCGATGTTCTCCTCGCTCAGCGGCGTAAAGGGATTGTAGTCCATAACGATGACGTCGGCGGCAGCGCCGGCCTCGAGCACGCCGAGCTTGCGATCGAAGTACTTGCTGGCCATCTTGGCGTTGTTCTCGAACAGCATGGTCATGGCCTCGCACCAGCCCACGTTGGGCATGGCGGCGTTGTGGCGCTGAATGATCAGGAAGACCTTGAGGCTCTCGAGCATATCGTGGGTGTAGGCGTCGGTGCCCATGCACACGGGGATGCCGCGGCGGAAGAACTCGAGCACGGGGGCGCAGCCCACGGCGTTGCCCATATTGGATTCGGGGTTGTTGACCAGCCAGGTGCCGGACTCCTTGACGATATCCATCTCGGCGGGCGTCACGTGGATGCAGTGGCCGAGCATGGTGTCGGGACCGAGCAGGTTGTGCTGCAGCAGGCGCTCGACGGGGCTGATACCGCCGCGGTTGAGGCGGGAGTCCCACACGTCGTTCATGCCCTCGCACACGTGGATGTGGAAACCGGTCAGGCCGTTGTTGGCCTCGGCCATCTTGTCCATGGTCTCGTCCGACAGCGTAAAGGTGGCGTGACCGCCAAACATGGCGGCGATCATGTGGTTGTCGTTATCGCGACGCTCCTTGGCGGCCCACTGGGCAAACTCGGCGTTCTCGGCAATGGCCTGGTCGCATTTTTCCTGGCCGCGGCGATCGGAGACCTCGTAGCACAGGCACGAACGCATGCCCAGCTCCTGAGCTGCATCCTTAATGGTAAAGAGGCTTCCCGGGATCTCGCAGAAGCTCGCGTGGTGATCGAAGATCGTGGTGACGCCGTCGCGGATGGAGTCCAGGATCGTGGCATAGGCGCTGGCCTTGGTGCCGTCGAGCGTCAGGTTGTCGTCGATCTTCCACCACTGCTGCTCAAGATTCTCCAGGAAGTTGGTGGGGTTGCAGCCCTTAATGGCAAGGCCGCGGGCCAGACCCGAGTAGATGTGGGTGTGGCAGTTGATGAGTCCGGGCATGATGAGGTTGCCCCGGGCGTCGACGTACTCGGCATCCGGGTACTTGGCCTTGAGCTCGCACTCGGGGCCCACTTCGATGATCGTATCTCCGTCAATGGCGACCGCACCGTTTGGAATAAACGGGGTCTGAGCGTTGCGGGTAAAAACGGAACCGTTAGCGACCAGAAGCATGAATGCTCCCTTCAACATCAGAGGCGGGGTTTGACACCTCTGACATGGCGGAGTGCGAAGCGCCGGCCTACACCGGAAACGGGCCCTCTCCCGTCAACGCTTCACCAAAGGGACAAACCCTTTGAAGTGCGGCTTGGCACCGCATGACGTCGGCGGACGAGGCGATGCGCCCGCCGACGAATAGCACCGAATTGGTTACTTCTTGCTCTCGGGCAAGACCAGATCCACGGCAGCGTCCTTGGCAGCATCGATGTGCTGAGCCACGACCGGCGTCTGCGGAAGGATCAGGTTAAGGACAATGGCCATGATGGCGGTGGGGGTTACGGCATTGGAGCCGATGACGGTGGGCACCCAGGTGGGCATACCCTCACCGGCAAGGCAACCGCTGGCCATCCAGATACCCAGGCCAAAGACGACGGAGGTACCGACGATGGTGGTGGTGCGCTGCGTGAGGCCCTCGCGGGTGAACATGCGCACGCCGTTCATGGTGATGGTGCCAAAGACGCCGACGGTCGCGCCGCCGATGACGGGCTGCGGGATAGCGGAAAGGACGGCAGAGAGCTGCGGGAACAGGCCGGCGATGGCAAAGACGGCCGCGATGATCACAAAGACCCACTTGTTGACGACCTTGTTGGAGCAGATGATGCCCACGTTCTGGCCAAGGGCGCTGGTGGGAAGACCGCCCAGCAGGCCGCCGACCATAGAGGTGAGGCCCTGGGACACGATAGCGCCGGAGAGCTCGCGCTCGGTGGGCATACGGTCGATGGAGCCCAGGCAGGCGGCAGAGACGTCGCCGATAACCTGGATGGCAACCATGGGGAACACGACGGCAAGGGTAATGCAGACCTCGGGATCAAACTCGAGCGCATAGGGCATGAGCTTGGGAAGGGCGAAGACCTGGGCGGTGGCGACGCTGGAGAAGTCGATCATGCCAAAGGGGATGGAGACGATCATACCAACGATCATGCCAAAGAACACGGATCCCAGCTTGAGCGTGCCCTTGCCAAAGTTGGCGAGCGCAAAGACCACGGCGAAGGTGATAAGAGCGACGCACCAGGCCTGCGGGGTGCCCCACAGCGGCGTACCCATACCGCCGGCCATATACTTGACAGCCGTGGGATAGAGAGAGACGCCAATGGAGAAGATGACCGTACCGGTCACGACAGGCGGGAACAGCCACTTGATCTTGCTGTAGGCCAGACCAAAGAGGACCGCGACGGCGCCGCCGACGATCTCGCCACCCAGCAGCGCACCAAAGCTAAAGCCCGAGGCACCCATGGCCTGCAGGGCCGGCAGAAACGCGAACGAAACGCCCATGACGATGGGCAGGCCGCCGCCGATGCGACGGAAGGGAGCGAAGGCCTGAAGGGCCGTGTCGATCGCCGAAAGAATGAGCGCGACCTGGATGATGTCGGTGCTCTGCTGGCTATTAAAGCCGTAGACGCCGGCCATGATGACCGCCGGGGTAATGATGCCGGCAAACGATGCCAGTACGTGCTGAAGGGCACACGGGATCATTTCCTTAACGGGAGGCATACCTTCGCGAGTGAACAGGGCTTCAGTGCCGTTCGTAACCGTCTCCTGGGTCATTTGACCACCAATCCTCGAAGTAGTTGTTTTCGCATCTAACGCTCTATTGTGACGCAGTGCGGGGTTGAGGTTGTGCCTTCATTGCATATCGTATTAAAGATGATTCTCATTCTCAATAATAATTTTTTGTTATCAGACCATTCTTCAGCTGAAATAACGCATTTCCGCAGGTCAGGAAAGTGTCTGGTCAAAATAACATCTAACTTTTCTTTTGGTCAACCGTTTACCGCTAAATTCCTACCGTTCGTCTGCATTACGCAATGTACCTGCGGATATACGAGATGGTGGGCAGCGTGTTACCATGAGAAAAAATTGTTATGAACATTTCCGTTTTCACCCAAAGGAGTTGCCCGTGAACGAGACCGTACGCCGCTTTTTGCCGATGGTCGATTTTCTGGAGCAGATACTCGGCAAAAACAGCGAAATCGTGCTGCACGATTTCTCGGATCCCGACCACGCCATCGTCGATATTCGCAACGGCATCGTGAGCGGCCGCAAGGTCGGCGGTCCCGCCACCGATCTGGCACTCAAGATCATGCACGACGCCAAGTATCGCGACCTGCCGTTTATTACGGGCTACGAGGGGCGCGGTGCCGGCGGCAAGACGTTGGAGTCGGCGACGTACTTTATCCGCGAGAATGACGAGATCGTCGGTATGCTCTGCGTCAACACCGACCTCTCGACCGTACGCTCCATCAACGCCATGGCGCAGCAGCTCATGGCGTGCTTCGACGCGGCGCCGACGCGCACGGAGCCCGCCCCTATCGAGGTCGAAAGCCTTTCGGAGTCCACACAGGAGCTCATTGACCGCAGCATTGCCGAGTTGCTGAGCGCGCGCGGGCTGGATGTAGCGTCGCTTGGTCAGAGCGACCGCGTGGACGTCATTCGCCACCTCAGCGGCAACGGGGTGTTCATGCTCAAGGGCGCCGTGGCCTGCGCCGCCACCGCGCTGGGCATCTCGGAGCCCAGCGTCTACCGCTACCTGCAAAAAGTTCGCAAGGAGGGCTAACGAGCAAAATGGAGCGCGGCTCCACAAGCGATCCGTCACTTAACAAAAGACCCTGCAGCTCGCACGCGCTGCAGGGTCTTTTTGCATGTCATGTTTAGTTGTTGCCAACGCCTTAGAGAGCGGCGACGACCTCGATCTCGACCAGACCGCCAGCCGGAAGGGCGGCAACCTGGAAAGCGCTGCGCGCGGGGAACGGGGCCTCGAACTTGGAGGCGTAGATCTCGTTCACGGCAGCGAAGTCGGCAATGTCGGCCAGGTAGACCGTGGTCTTGACGACATCGGCAAACGTAGCGCCGGCGGCAGTCAGCAGGGCCTCGACGTTAGCAAGGGACTGCTTGGCCTGGGCCTCGACGCCCTCGGGCATCTTGCCAGTTGTGGGGTCGATGCCCAGCTGGCCGGACAGGAACACCATGTTGCCGGTCTGGATACCGGGGGAATACGGTCCGATGGCTGCGGGTGCGTTATCGGAAGACACGACGGTCTTGCTCATGTTTTTCTCCTTACGATCAGATAGAGAGCGTGAGCGCGGCGTTCGCACCGGGAGGCACAATTCGGTCTGAACACCGCGCTTGATTTGGGATAGTACTCAAGGTTTCTGTTTGATGCAAGAATATTATCAGCTGGAGAGAATATTTTATCGCCCAACGGCGCCCGTTGGCAGCTGAACGGTTCTCCACGGGGTCAGCCAGCCTAAGCTGCTGAAGACTTTATCCCGCTTGGAGCACGGGCATCGCCTGCCGCAACGGCACCACTATACTTTTGAATATCTGAGCATTTTGAAAGGCAGGATATGACCGCAACCGCCAGTCGAACCACCAACCGCAGACCCGAGCTTTTGGCGCCCGCCGGAGGGCCCGAGCCCTTTGCCGCCGCGCTCGCTGCCGGGGCAGACGCCATCTACTGCGGCATGGGCAGCTTCAACGCCCGCCGCAAGGCAACCAACTTTACCGACGAGGCCTTTGAGCAAGCCTGCCGCGCCGCGCATCTAGCCGGGTCGCGCGTCTACGTCACGGTAAACATCGTCATCAAGCAGTCTGAGATGGGCGATGCGCTGCAACTCATCCATCGCTGCTCCACGCTGGGCGCCGACGCCTTCATTATCCAGGACTGGGGTCTGTTCTTTGAGGTCAAGCGCACCATGCCCGGCATCGAGACACACATCTCGACCCAGGCGAACATCCACGACGACCGCGGAACCCTTTGGTGCCGTGAGCAGGGCGCCGACCGCGTGACTCTCTCGCGCGAGCTCTCCATCGACGAGATCGCCGCCATTCACAACGCCGCGCCCGATGTGGACCTTGAGGTCTTTAGCCACGGTGCCATCTGCTTTTGCTACTCGGGTCTGTGCCTGCTGTCGAGCTTTGCCATGGCTGGCCGCTCGGCCAACCGCGGCATGTGCACCCAGCCCTGCCGCCTACCCTACAAGCTAATTGACGAGAACGGCCGCTCGCTCTCCCCTGCCGGACGCGAGCGCGCGCTGTGCCCGCGCGACACCAACACTTCGCAGCTTGTTCGCCGTCTGTATGACGCCGGCGCCGCATCGCTCAAGCTCGAGGGCCGCATGAAGGCCCCCGATTACGTGTATTCCATCGTCGACGTGTATCGTCATCAGATTGATGACATGCTGGCCGATGTTTCGACCTCTAAGGATGAGGATGCGGCCCGCCAGCGACAGCTCAAGCGCTGCTTTAACCGCGACTTTACGCACGCCTACCAAGACGGTACCTCGGGTGACGAGATGATGAGCTACGAGCGCTCCAACAACCGCGGCCAGATCGTGGGCACGGTGCTGGGCAGCCGCCCGGCCAACCGCGATGTGCGCGGCCTCAAGCCCGACGACCGCCGTCGGCGCGCCGCCATCGCCCGCATTGAGTTGTTTGAGCCCGTGGGCAAGGGCGACCTGCTGGAGCTTCGCCACGATAACGAGTTTGACCAGTTCCTGACCACCATTGCCGCCGATGATGCCGCCGCCGGTGACATCATCGAGTGCCGCGTGCCTCGCAGCATGCCCGAGGGCTGCCGCGTGCGCGTGATTCGAAGCCAGCGCGCCATTGACGCTGCCGGCGCCGCGCTCAAGCGCGATGTGCTGCGCCGCCGCGCCGTTGATGTAACCGTTGTGGCGCGTTTGGGCGAACCGTTTGCCGTCACGCTTACTTGCTGCGACGCCCCTTCGCTTACGGCCACGGCCACGGGCTTTACCGTCGAGGCCGCCAAGACCCGCGCGGTCGAGGCGTCCGATCTGGTAGAGCATGTGGGCCGCATGGGGTCCTCGCCCTTTGAGTCCGCGAGCTTTGATGTGGCGCTCGATAAGGGCTGCGGCATGGGCTTCTCCGCTGTGCACAAGGTGCGCGCCGCCGCCTGCAAGGCGCTGGAGGAGGCCATTCTGGCACCGTATGACGAGCGTGCCCGCACGCTCGAGCTGCCGGTGCTCGACAAATGTACGCGGCCCATGCCCGAGCACTACCGCGACGAGCCGCAGATCTGCGCCACCGTCACCTCGCTCGAGGCCGCCGAGGCAGCGCGAGCGGAGGGTGCAACGCGCATCTACATGACCACCGACGCGCTCGATGCGGCCGAGCTCTCCCCCGCCGATGCGTTTGAGCAGGGCATCGTGCCCGTGCTCGACGAGGTCTGCCGTGCCGTTGACCACGAGCGCGTCGACCCGTGGGTTGTTGCCGGCGCCACGGTCGCTATTGGCAACATCTCTGAGCTTGCCCTGGCCGCCCAGGTTGGCGCCACGGCCGAGATTCGCTCTTGCCTGCCGGTGCACAACACGCCCTGCATGGAGGCGCTTGCCGAGCGCGGGGCCGGTGCGTTTTGGCTCTCGCCCGAGATCACGCTCGACGAGATTGTCTCGTTCGGCGCCGCCGCGCCCGCGACTCTGGGCATCACCGTCTTTGGCCGCCCACGCGTCATGACAAGCGAGCATTGCATTCTGCAGGTTGCCAACGGCTGCATCCACGATTGCGCCAACTGCCGCCTGCGTGCCCGCAAGCTCTCGCTCAAGAATATCGACGGCAAGGTCATGCCCGTACGCACCGACATCCATGGCCGCTCTCGCTTGTACGATGCTTACCCCATCGACCTCACGCCGCAGGTACCGCAGTTGCTCGACGCCGGCGTCCGTCGTCTTATGGTCGACGGAACCTTGCTCGAGGCCGATGAGATTGGCCGTGCCGTCGCTCGCGTCCGTCGCGCCGTCGAGGCGGCTCAAGCCGGCCGCAAGCCCGCCGCCCGCCTGCGCGGCGCCACCTCGGGCTGCATGTTTGTGGGAATTAGCTAATCGAAAGGCTTACACGTGAACGAAGAACCTCAAGTCCTCTACTGCGACGCCTGGCTCATGGCTATCGATAAGCCTGCCGGCATGATCGTCCACGGTGACGGCACCGGCGAGCGCACACTTACCGACTACGCCAGCGACCTGCTGCTGGCGATGGGCGACGGCTTTGCCGCGACCGACATGCAACCGCTCAACCGCTTGGACCGCGACACCACCGGCGTGGTGTTGTTCTCGCTCGACAAGCGGACACAGCCCGCTTTTGACCAGATGGTCATCGACCACGCATTCGAAAAGCACTATCTGGCGCTCGCCGAGGGCAAGATCGACTGGAACGAAAAGCTCATCGACAAGCCCATCGCCCGCGACCGCCACGACAGCCGCAAGATGCGCGTCGGCGCCAGCGGCAAGCCGTCTCAGACGCGCGTCAAGGTACTCAAGCGCCTTAAGAGCCGCCGAGGCCTGCCCGCGCGTTCGTATATCGATGTTGAGCTGCTCACCGGCCGCAAGCATCAGATTCGCGTGCACCTGGCCAGCGAGCGTCACCCCCTGGTTGGCGACGACCTGTACGGAACGCCGCGCCCCTGCGGCCTGATGCTCCACGCCCACAGCGTGTCCTTCACGCATCCCGTAACCGGCGAGCACATCCACATCGAAGCCCCCTGCCCCTGGGAGCCCTAAAACCCGCCAAAAAGGGACAGGTTTATTTTGGCAGGTTTTATCTGGGCAAACGTCAAAACCACCACGATGGCTCAGCCGTGGCGCCAAAACGTCTCGATCTGTAACAGTTAAAACCCATTTTCCGGTCTGTCTGTTACAGATCGAGACATTCGAATCTCCCTCAAGGAAAAATCTCAATCTATAACAATAACTCGGCAAAATCGGTCCCAGATGTTACAGATCGAGACAAAGGGACGGCGCGGTTCGGAAGAATCTCAATCTGTAACATCTAACCCACTTTTAACGGTCTAGTTGTTACAGACTTAGACAAAACGGCAGACAACAATAGCGGCATCGCCCGTAATGGACGTTGCCGTTTTTCTATTGAGAAAACTACTCGGTTTTCGTTACTAACCGCCACAGTGGGGACAGGCACCTTTGTGGTGGTTTTGGCCTTACTTCGCCCCGTTGCTAAACCGTGATGACGTTTTCCATCGTCTGGTACTTGGCGGGCACCTCGCCCGCGGTGATAACCGTTGCGTCACGGAAGTCCGCGAATTTTACGGGAGCCACCATGCCAAACTTACTGGCGTCCGAGATTACGAAGCGTTTGGCTGTATGGCGCATCGAGATACGCTTGACCTGCGCTTCCTCGATATCGGGCGTCGTAAAGCCCTGCTCGGCGGCAATGCCGTTAGAACCCCAAAAGCCGCAGTTAAAGTTGTAGCGGTCTAGGGTTGCCAGAGCATCGGGGCCAACGAGCGCCTCGGTCTCGGGTTTAAGCTCGCCGCCCAGCACCACGGTGCGCATGCCGCGCACAGCGAGATACTGAGCATGGAGCACGGAATCAGTCACATAGGTGACCGATTCGAGATGCGGAAGATGCTCGATGAGTCTGAGCGTTGTCGAACCCGAATCGATGTACACAAAGCTCTCGGGCTCCACGAGCGCCGCGGCGCGGGCGCAGATACGCTCCTTGTCGTCGTTATGGAGATCACTGCGCTCACTGATCGTTAGGTCGCGCGTCACGTGCGCGCGCTCAAGACTTGTCGCGCCACCGTGCACCTTGGCGATGCGGTGCGCTCGGTCGAGCGTCTGTAGGTCGCGTCGAATGGTAGAGGCCGTCACGCCCAGGGCATCGGCAAGCTCGGGCACCGTTACCGAGCCAGCCTGCTGCACCATCGACACGATCGTATTGAGCCTATCTTCCGCAAGCATCGCTTACTCCTCCTCGGGGTAGACGACTCCCCAATCGGCGCGGAGCTTGGTCATGAGCTCCATCACATCAGAAGCATAATCCAGAAGCTCACGCTTGGAATCGTCGCCGGCGACGGCCTGCTCGAGGTCAGCCATCTCGTAGCACAGGGCATAAGCCTCGGTGCCCGCGGCGACCTCCTCGCGATGACCGTCCGCGGTCCACACGATCGTCGCGTGATCGGCGCGCGGATACTCGTTGACCTCGACATAGCAATTGTCAAAGCTGATAACCGAGCGCTTTGGCTGCTTGGAGTGGAGCGTAAGGCTCACGACGCCCAGCTGCTGCTCGGCATTGCGGCAGACGATGCCGCCTGCAACGTCCACGCCGGTCTCGCAGGTGTTACCCAGAGACACGACCTCGACGGGCTGACTCGCCATAAACAGGCGCATGACGGACAGGGCGTATACGCCAATATCGAGCATGGCACCGCCGGCGAGGTTGCGATTGTAGAAACGGTTGGTCAGGTCGCCGTACTTCTTGTAGCTACCAAAGTTGAGCTGAGCGAGGTTCATGCGGCCAAACTCGCCGGCATCCATGCGGCGGCGCAGCTCTTGATACAAGGGCATGTGGAGCACCGTGGTAGCGTCCATAAGGACCACGTTGTGTTCGGCGGCAATGGCGCGGGCCTCATCGAGCTCGGCGGAGTTGAGCGTGATGGCCTTCTCGCAGAGAACGTGCTTGCCGGCCGCCAGGGCGGCGCGCAGATAGGTGATATGGGTGTTGTGCGGGGTGGTGATGTAGACGGCGTCGATGTCAGGATCGGCGTAGAGATCCTCAACCGTGTCATAGACCTTCTCGACGCCGTACTGGTCGGCAAAAGTCTGAGCCTTGGTGAGCGTGCGGTTGGCAACGCCCGTAAGCTTGCGGCCGGCCAGGGCAAGGGACTGAGCCATCTGGTTGGCAATAACGCCGCAACCGATCACAGCCCAACGGAGCTCGGGAGCCGTAAAGATGTCGTTAGGGAACGGCTGATTCTGGACCGAGGCAAACGCCGCCTTTGCGGCTGCCTCGGCGTCGAGCGGAGCCTGTTTGGAATCTGCTATGATGTGCCTCCTGAGTCATCGGAAGTTCTTCATTTCTAACAACCCTATAGTCGCACAATTGCGCGCGTATTTGCTCGTGTTTGCGTATTTATTTGCTTATCGGTCATTATTTAGCCATAGTTGGCAGATGTTTGCGCGGCTATGTGCATTATCGCGCAAGGCTATGCGCGTAAATACGCATGCGACGAACCTTGTGAAACATAAAGGGACGGAACACCAAAGCCCTAAAAGACAGACCCAGCTGTATTACTTCACCCCTCTGGGGGCATCAGACATCAAAGGATCGTCCCAAACTGCCGGCACATAGAGACTGTCCCCCCCAACGACTGGTCATTTAAGTCTGTCCCCAATGAATGGTCGTCCCCAGCTGCCGACAGAAAATGAACGCCCCCAGGTGCCGGCATTTCAACGGCCACTCATTTAAGTCTGTCCCCAATGAGTATGTCCCCAATGAGTAGGGATAGAAAAAGGCCCGGGTGCCGTGGGGCATCCGGGCCTTTGCTAGCAACTTGATGTTGCGGGCAGCTTAGAACTTGTGGCCGCACTTCTTGCAGACGCGCAGCTTGTTCTTGCCGTCCTTCTCGTGACCGACGCGGGTAACCTTACCGCACTCGGGGCAAACGAGATTGACGTTGGAGGCGTCGATGGGGGCCTCCTGCGAAACGATGCCGCCCTGCTGGTTGGCAGCGTTGGGCTTGACGGCCTTCTTGACGACCGAAACGCCCTCGACAACGACCTTGTTCTCGGCGGGGAGAGCACGCAGGATAACGCCCTGCTTGCCGCGATCCTTACCAGAGAGAACCTGGACCTTATCGCCCTTCTTGATATACATATATCTCCCCTAACTACAGGGTCTCGGGAGCGAGCGAGACGATCTTCATGTACTTCTTGTCACGAAGCTCGCGAGCGACGGGCCCGAAGATACGGGTGCCGACGGGCGAACCATCGTTGTTGATGACAACGCAGGCGTTCTCATCAAAGCGAATGTAGGAGCCATCCTTGCGGCGGATCTCCTTAACGGTGCGAACGACGACGCAACGGACAACGTCCTTCTTCTTGACGTTGGCGCCAGGGGTAGCCTCCTGGACAGCACCGATGAACACATCGCCGATGCCTGCATAACGACGCTTGGAACCGCCAAGCACCTTGATGCAGCGAATCTTGCGAGCGCCGGAGTTGTCGGCGACGTTCAGCATGGTTTGCATCTGAATCATGGTAGATGTTCCTCCGAACTAAGAACCGAAGAGAGGTGCGCTGCCTTTATACGGCCTGTGGTATGCAAGCCAGGCATACGCACATCTTCGGAAACGTACAAGTCGTAAGAGCGACTGCTTATTTAGCGCGCTCGACGACCTCGATGAGGCGCCAACGCTTCATCTTGGACATAGGACGGGTCTCCATAACGCGGACGGTGTCGCCCACGCCAGCCGTGCACTCCTCGTCGTGAGCGTGCAGCTTCTTGGAGCTGGTCATCATCTTGCCGTACTTGGGGTGACGCTTGCGCTCGGTGATGGTGACAACAATGGTCTTGGCACCGGAGACGGAGGTAACGACACCCGTACGGACCTTACGCGAGTTACGCGAATCAGTCATGTTCTCTCCTTAGGTCCTACTCGGCGACAGCGGACTTCTCCGCTGCGATCTCGCGGGCGCGCTGCTCCGTGAGGACGCGAGCGATGTCCTTCTTCACGGTGTTGACGCGAGCGGTGTTGTCCAGCTGGCTGGTGGCCATCTGGAAACGAAGGTTAAAGAGCTCGGCGCGCATTTCCTTCAGCTTCTCAACGAGCTGAGCGTCCGAGAGCTCACGAATCTCTGCGGGCTTCATTAGTTCTCCTCCTTGGCGGCGGCGGCGTCCTCAGCAGCCCACTTGGCCTCGAGAGTGGCCTCCTCAGCCATCTCCTTCTCGATGCGCTGCTCAGCGTTCTTGGCAGCAACAATCTTGGTCTTGATGGGAAGCTTGTGCTGTGCAAGACGCAGAGCCTCGCGAGCGACCTCCTCGGGCACGCCCTTGACCTCGAACATGATGCGGCCGGGCTTGACGACGGCCACCCACTCCTCGGGGTTACCCTTACCAGAACCCATGCGAGTCTCGGCAGGCTTCTTGGTGATGGGCTTATCGGGGAAGATCGTGATGTAGACACGACCGCCACGCTTCATGTAGCGGGTCATGGCAATACGAGCGGCCTCGATCTGACGGTTGGTGATCCAATGGGCCTCGAGAGCCTGGATACCAAACTCGCCGAAATGCAGCTCGGTATTACCCTTGGCCTGGCCCTTCATGGAGCCACGCTGCACCTTGCGGTGAAGAATACGCTTAGGGGCAAGCACTACTGACCCCTCCTCTCGGAGTTACGACGACGAGGACGGGAAGAGCCCTCGAGTGCAGGGTTGGGAACAGGCTGGCCCGGGAGCTTCTCGCCCAGGTAGATCCAGACCTTCACGCCGCAAGCGCCCATGGTGGTGCTGGCGACAGCCGTGCCGTAGTCGATCTTGGCACGGAGGGTGTGCAGAGGCACGCGACCCTCGCGGTACCACTCACGACGGCCCATCTCGGCGCCGCCGAGACGACCGGAGCACTGGATACGGATGCCCTTAGCGCCGGCCTTGCGGGCGGACTGGACAGCCTTGCGCATAGCGCGACGGAAGGCAACGCGGCCCTCGAGCTGCTCGGCGATAGACTGAGCAACGAGGTTGGCGTCGAGCTCGGGGCGCTTGATCTCGACAACGTCCACGGAGAGCTGGCCCTTGGAGACGCCAGCGACCTTCTCGAGCTCGGTGCGGAGGGTATCGATCTCGGCACCCTTCTTACCGATGACAACGCCGGGGCGAGCGGTGAGGATGATGACCTTCACCTTGTCGCCAGCGCGCTCGATCTCGACACGGGAGACAGCTGCGCGGGAAAGACGCTTCTCGAGGTACTTACGAATCTCGAGATCGTTACCGAGGGTCTTAGCGTAATCCTTCTCTGCGAACCAGCGGGAGCGCCAGTTCTCGGTGATGCCAAGACGGAAGCCGGTGGGGTAGACTTTCTGACCCATACAGCTTTACGCCTCCTTTCGAGGAGCAACGACGACGGTGATGTGGGAAGTACGCTTCAGAATGCGAGAAGCGGAACCCTTGGCGCGGGGACGGATGCGCTTAAGCGTCGGACCCTCGTCAACATAGGCAGCGGCGACAACCAGGTTGTCGGCACGCAGACCGTTGTTGTTCTCGGCGTTCGCAACGGCGGAACGGAGAACCTTCTCGACATCCACGGCGACGGCGCGGTCGCAGAAGTGGAGGATGTCGAAGGCCTGAGCGACAGGCTTGCGGCGGATCAGATCGACCACCAGGCGGGCCTTGCTGGGGGAAACACGCACGTACTTAGCGACGGCGCGAACCTCGGTGGCCTCAGTTTCAATAGACTTAGTTGCCATTTACGGTTAACCCCCTATTTGGCCTTGTGGCCACGGAACGTACGAGTCGGCGCGAACTCGCCGAGCTTGTGACCAACCATGGACTCGGTAACATACACGGGCACATGCTTGCGGCCGTCGTGGACGGCGATGGTGTGACCAACCATCTCGGGGAAGATGGTGGACGCGCGGGACCAGGTCTTCACGACGTCCTTCTTGCCAGCCTCGTTCATCGCGGTGATACGCGAGAGAAGGCGAGTCTCCACGAACGGGCCCTTTTTGAGACTTCTGCTCATAAGTGCTTTCTCCTAAAACTCGGTATCCGAAATTACTTCTTACGGCGACGAATGATGTGCTGGTTCGAGACCTTCTTCTTCTTGCGCGTACGAAGGCCCTTCGTCGGCTTACCCCAGGGGGTAACGGAGGGACGACCAGAGGTGTGGTTCTTGCCCTCGCCACCGCCGTGCGGGTGGTCGACAGGGTTCATGACGGTACCGCGGACGGTCGGGCGCACGTTCATGTGACGCTTACGGCCGGCCTTGCCGATGACGATGTTGGAGTGATCGGCGTTGCCGACCTCACCGACGGTGGCGCGGCAGGTAACGAGGATGCGGCGCATCTCGGAGGAAGGCATACGGACGATGGCGTACTTGCCCTCCTTACCCATCAGCTGGCAGGAGTTACCGGCGGAACGGGCGATAGCAGCGCCCTTGCCCGGCTGGAACTCGACGGCGTGGATGAGCGTACCGACGGGGATGTCGGCGAGGGGCAGAGCGTTGCCCGGCTTGATGTCGGCGTCAGAACCGGACATGATGGTCTGACCGACCTCGAGACCCTTGGGGGCCAGGATGTAGCGCTTCTCACCGTCAGCGTAATGCAGCAGAGCGATGCGAGCGGAACGGTTCGGATCGTACTCGATCGTGGCAACCTTGGCGGGCACGCCGTCCTTGTTGCGCTTGAAGTCGATCACGCGATAACGACGCTTCACGCCGCCGCCCTGGTGGCGGGTGGTGATGCGGCCGTTGTTGTTACGACCGGCCTTCTTGGGCAGGGGCTCGAGAAGAGACTTCTCGGGCTTGGTGCAGGTGATCTCGGAGAAGTCGGAGATCGTCTGCCAACGCCTACCAGCGGAGGTCGGCTTAAGGTGCTTTACAGCCATTACAATCCCTTTCAATAGGAATCCGTTAGCCATCGCAGACAGGGATTCGAGGTTCTGCCTCGGGTGCGATGACACCGGACGTATACACGGTTCCGGGCGTGTCCATTTTATACGCCCAAAACCTTGAGCTCCCGCCTCCCCTATTTGGGAGGCATGAGCTCACTCAACAGCAGCGAGTCTTAGGCCTGGTTGCCAAAGACCTCGATGGTGTCGCCCTCGGCCAGCGTGACGATGGCCTTCTTCCAAGAACGGGTCTTGCCGGCGACATAGCGCACGCGCTTGGTCTTGGGCTTGACCGTCAGGGTGTTCACGCGAACGACCTTGACGCCGAAGATCTCCTCGACAGCGTCCTTGATCTGATACTTGTTAGCATCCTTGGCGACCTCGAACGTGTACTTGTTCAGCTCCATGCCGGAGAAGGAACGCTCGGACACGATCGGACGGATGATGATCTCGTGGGCGGTCATTTATGCAAGCACCTCCCCGAAGTGAGCGGCGATGTCGGCGGGCATCAGCACAGCGTTGTTGTTGACGAGATCGTAGGTGTTGGCCTCGTCAGCGGTGATGATGAACGTCTTGGGAATGTTGCGGAACGACAGGTAGGCGTTGACGTCCTCATCGCGAACGATGATGGTCAGACGCTTGCCCTCAAGGCCGAGAGCCTTGAGCATGGCGACGGCAGCCTTGGTGGAAGGCTTCTCGAAGCCGTAGTCGTCGACGAGCACGAGCTCGCCATCGGCCAGCTTGGCGGACAGCGCGGAGCGCATAGCCAGCTTGACCTCCTTGTTGTTCATACGCTTGGCGTAGGAACGGGGCTTGGGGGCGAAGACAACGCCACCGTGACGCCACTGGGCAGCACGGATGGAACCCTGGCGGGCACGGCCGGTGCCCTTCTGACGCCAAGGCTTCTTGCCGCCACCGGAAACCTCAGAGCGGCCCTTAGCGGACTGGGTGCCCTGACGCCAAGAGGCCATCTGGCACTTGACGATGTGGTGCATAACGTGGATGTTCGGCTCGATGCCGTACACCTCAGCGGCGAGCTCGGCCTCGGCGACCTTCTTGCCCTCGCTGTTCTTTACTTCAAACTTTGCCATTTAAGTGTTCTCCTTGGTATGACGCTGGGCTAAATGGGCTGGGCCCTTAGGCCATACGGATGGCGACGAGACCATTCTTGGCACCCGGGACAGCGCCCTTGACCAAGATGAGGTTCTGCTCGGCATCGATGCGGACAACGGAAAGGTTCTTGACGGTAACGCGCTCGTTACCCATGTGACCGGCCATCTTGACGCCCTTGAGGACGCGCGCAGGATAGGCGCACTGACCGATAGAACCGGGGTGACGCTGGAAGTGAGAACCATGCGTCATAGGACCGCGGCGCTGACCCCAGCGCTTGATGCGACCCTGGAAGCCCTTACCCTTGGAGGTACCGATGACGTCGACCTTCTCGACATCAGCGAAATCAGCGACGGTGACGACCTCGCCGACCTTGTGCTCCTCGCCGTTCTCGACGCGGACCTCACGAAGGAAGCGGACAGGCTCGACGCCAGCCTTGGCGAAGTGACCAGCCATGGGCTTGTTCACGTTCTTGGCCTTGATGTCGCCGAAACCGATCTGGACGGCGTCATAGCCGTCGGTTGCCTGAGTTTTAACCTGCGAGACAGCGCAGGGGCCAGCCTGGATGACCGTGACGGGAACGACGTTGTCGTCCTCGTCCCAAACCTGGGTCATGCCAATCTTGCGGCCGAGAATCATGCTGATCAAGATATGATCCCAACTCTCGCGTGGTCTTGGGACAATGCGTACACCACCGAGCGTACGCCCCTAGAGGACCACTACTTACACGACGTGCTCCCCAGCCTTGTATTTCGCCCGGACTACCTGACAACCCTATTAAGCAGGCATTTTGTCCAGCCAGAATACTCCCCTGGTTTCACACAGCTGTTTAGTATACACGGCTGCGGGCGTATCCATCGAGATTCATATTTCACTCACATTGTTTACGCAGGTAAAGTGCGTGGCACGTTCCCAGTGTGCGGCGGAGGGGCGGGCCTGAGACATATTAAGGTTGCTGCTCTACAGTCCTGCTCACGACGGAGAGCACATTAAGTGCTCTCCTGTTCGTGCGGAACTCGCGACAACCTTAATATGTCTCAGGCCCGCCCCCTCCGCCGCACACTGGGAACGCCACGTTGACGTCTACTAAACCTTGCTCGCTCAGCTAATTACTTTGTTGGGGATCGATAATTTGCCGCAAGGTGAACTTGGATTGAGACGTGTCGCCCTCTTCTCCCGACTCTTCCTCGTCAAAATCGAAGATCATGATGGCGCAGTTGGGGAGTTTTGTTGGAAGCTCGAAGCCCTCTGGGGCTGCAGCCTTAATGAATTGGCGGCTGGCGCTGCCGTGGCTTACTGCTAGGAGGGCTTCGATGCCCTCGGAGTCCATGAGATTAGTGAGGGTGCCTACCATGCGTTCTTGCAGTGCGCGGCTTCCTTCTCCTCCGAAGGGGACCAGGTCCTCGCCCGGATCCCAGACGTCGGTGGGTAGCGCGTCGTGCGGGCCTTCTTCGAAGGTGCCGTAGCAGCGCTCGATAATGCCTTCGCAGGGCTCGGCTGCTGCGTCCGGGCCGAGGAGCTCGCATGCGACGAGCTGAGCTGTGTCCATGGCTCGGCCTAAGGGCGAAGAGACCACTTTGTCGGGGACGACGCCGTGGGCTTTGAGCCATGCGGCTGCCATCCCGGCTTGCTGACGGCCTAAGTCGGTGAGCGGTGAATCGCAGCGGCCCTGGACCAGCTTTTTGACGTTGAACTCCGTCTGACCGTGACGGAGTAGATACAGCTTCTTCATGCTCTCCCCTTCTGCATAACCTGCTTTGCCGGCACAGCCTTACTCGTGGGTATGCCCTACGTAGTCTTCGTCGATCGTAATCTTGGCAATCGACTTGGGATATTCCGATTCGACCCGTTGTGCCAGCGCGTGCTTTACGTCTTCGGCACTCATCTGCAGATCCGAGGGACGCACGCAGTCAAAGATCACATTGGTGTGCGTAGGACCCGGCACACAGCGTAGATCATGAATCGAGAGGCGGTTATCGATCTCCTGAGCCATTGCGTTGATACGCAGGCGCATGCTCGCCAGCTTGGGGTCATCGGTCACGATGGGGTCGTAGTGAAGTGTGACAATCATGCCGTCTTCGTTCCTAAACGACTGCTCGATGTTATCGAGCGTGTCGTGACTTTCCAGCGGGCTGGCCTCGGCCGCCATCTCGGCGTGCGCACTTGCAAACTTCCTGCCCGGGCCGTAGTCGTGAACCATCAAATCGTGAACGCCCAAAACGCCGGGATAGCTCATGATCTTGTCTCGAATGTGCTTGACCAGCTTAGGATCGGGTGACTGGCCCAAAAGCGGGCTTACCGTATCTTGAATAAGTTCAAGGCCGCTCCAGCCAATATAGGCGCCAACGGCAAGGCCAACCCATGCGTCAAGATTGATGTGCGTCACCTGCGAAACAATCGCACATGCCAGCACGGCGCCTGTGGCAAGGACATCGTTCTTGGAATCCTGCGCGGTCGCATGCAGCGTCTCGGACTCAATGCGATCGCCGAGCTTTTGGTTGAGGGCCGCCATCCACAGCTTTACAACCATCGAAAGTGCCAGGACTGCCACCAGGGCAAGCGAGAACTCGACAGGCTCCGGGTTGACAATACGCTCCACCGAGGACTTCACCAGTTCGATGCCAATAAGCAGCACGAGCGCCGCCACGACCAAACCCGAGAGATACTCGTAGCGACCGTGGCCGTAAGGATGCTCGGGGTCGGCCGGCTTGCTCGCCAGCTTAAAGCCCAGCACGCTCACGATATTCGAGCTGGCATCGGACAGGTTGTTCATGGCATCCGCCACAATCGAAACCGATCCCGACAGCACACCAATTGCGCCCTTCGCAGCACAAAGCGCAACATTAGCGAGAATACACACCATGCCCGTCAACGTGCCCACGCGCGCACGGTCGCCCTGCGCACGACGAACGATCCACTCGACCATCTTCATCAGCCCCCACGGTACTGCCTATATATATCTATTGCTCAAACGGATTGTAGTGTAGCCACTTTGTCCTTCAGATACAAAAAAGGCCACAACCCACACGGGCCACGGCCTTGGAATATGGCAAAGGAATCGTCCTTGTGTCGCACAGGTTTACGCGCTTACTTCGGCCACGCTCTTCGAGGTTTCGGGTGAATCGGCTCCGTCCCCCGTCGTCTGTCCCTTCGCCGGCACCACGCCAAAGCAGTAGCTCAGCGCCGCAGACACCGCAAATGCCACACCGCCGGCAGCGCAGCACCACAGCAGGTTCGAGATGCCGCCCGTGGCAAAGCCAATGACCATAAGGACATTCGTCATGCCGATGGTATAGGCCGTAACGTGGCCCACGGCCGCAACAAGGCCTCCGACGGCGCCGCCAATGGCCATGCACGTCAGGCACCTGCCATATTTAAAGCCGCAACCGTACAGCGCCGGCTCGCTTACGCCGCCAAGAACACCCGAGATTGAATAGCCCAGCATGAGCGCCTTCTCGTCCTTATCCGCAACGCGAAGCGACGCGCCAAAGGGCATGCCCCAAACGGCGAACGTTGCCATCGTCGCGGCGATCAGGATGCACGAATCCGTTCCCACACTCATAAACTGCGCATAGGCGAGCGATAGGACAACGTTGCTGACGCCGGCGATCTTTAGGAACTCCCAGCCCGCAGCAAGCCCCATGAGCGTGAGCAGCGACACGATGCCACCGGAATTGCCAAGCATAAACATAAGCTGGCCCAACAGCATGCCCAGATAGCTGCCCGCCGGTGCCGTAATACACAGCGAAACCGGAACCATGACAAGCATGGTCGCAAACGGAACAAACGAAAACGCCACGGCCCTAGGGATAACGCGCTTAAAGAAACACTCCACTCGCCATAGCACAGGCACCGAAAGGAGAACTGGAATAACAGTCGTCGTGTAATCGTTGACCGGCGCGGGAAGCAGACCATACACGGAAGTCATCGATGCCCCCGTCGTCGATGCGGCATCGACGAGCTTGAGCAGATCGGGCGCAATCAATACGCCGCCCAGCATCATACCCAGCTGCTCCGAGCAACCGAGCTGGCGGGCGGCCGCCCAACCAAGATAGATGGGCAAAAAGTAGTAGCCGGCGTTATAGAGCCAACTGTAGAACAGGCGATAGATTTCGGAATCGGCAGACCACAGGCCCAGCATGCCTTCGCCCATAATGACGGCGACGGTGCGGAACAACGCCGCGCAGACAATAAACGGCAGCGCCGACATCATGCTTTTGGACAGATAATCGACCACGGCCATGGCGTTTGATGAAACCGACGTTGTAAACGAGGTGTTAGAAACTTGTAGCATGGAACGCCTTTCCCAATATGACATGCGGGCTGTCCCTTTGTCACATCGTGCGGTACTGACCGATTGCGCGGTACTTTTCGTAGCGGAGGTTTGTGAGGGTCGCGTCGTCGAGCTGCCCAAGCGCATCGAAGGCATCAAATGCCGAGGACATGACGGCACCGGCGATCTCCTCATGCGACAGGCCCTTATCGTCAACAATGCCGTCGATGATGCCGAGCGCCAGCAGATCGGGGGCCGTGAGCTTCAGCGCCTCGGCGGCCTCATTCGCGCGCTCGGTATCCTTCCACAGGATCGACGCACAGGCCTCGGGGCTCACGACCGAATAGGCCGAGCTCGAGAGCATCAGGATGCGGTCGGCCACGGATAGCGCCAGCGCGCCACCAGAGCCGCCCTCGCCTGTCACCACCGAGACAATCGGCGTCTTAAGGCCGCTCATCTCCATGAGATTCCGGGCAATCGCCTCGCCCTGGCCGCGCTCCTCGGCACCGATGCCGCAAAACGCGCCCGAAGTATCGACCAGGCACAGAACCGGTCGACCAAACTTTTCGGCTTGGCGCATAAGGCGACGCGCTTTGCGGTAGCCCTCGGGATGTGCCATACCAAAGTTGCGACGCATGCGCTCTTTGGTCGTGGTGCCGCGCTCGATGGCGATGACCGTTACGGGGCGTCCGTCTTTCCAGCCAATGCCAGCCACCACGGCGGCGTCGTCGCCAAAGTAACGGTCGCCGTGCAGCTCCACAAACCCATCCAGGCCCAGCGAGATCATCTCGCCCGCCGTGGCGCGATCTGCCGAGCGGGTCTGCTTGACAATCTCGAGCGCGGTTTTTGGTGCCGTCGAGCGCTTGAACAAGTGCCCCAGCTTTTTGCCGCGGCGACCCGTATGCACGATCTCATGCGGTGCCCCCAGGCCGGGCGCATGCCCTTCGTGCAGCGCCAGCAGCTCGCCTACCGTGAGCGCAATCTCGCCACGTGGAACAACGGCATCGCAAAAGCCGTGCTCCAGCAAAAACTCGGAGCGCTGGAATCCCTTGGGTAGGCGCTTGTGCATGTTCTGCTCGATCACGCGCGGGCCGGCAAATGCCGTCAGGGCATCGGGCTCGGCCAGGATAATGTCGCCCTCCATGGCAAAGCTCGCGGTTACGCCTCCGGTCGTGGGGTCGGTGAGCACCGTGATATACAGGCCGCCCGCCTCGCTGTGGCGCCTAACCGCCGCAGAAATCTTGGCCATCTGCATAAGCGATGTCACGCCCTCTTGCATGCGAGCACCGCCCGAAACGGTAAAGCCGACAACTGGCAATCCCAGCTCGGTCGCACGCTCAAATGCGCGACAGATCTTCTCGCCCACCACGGAGCCCATCGAGCCCATCATAAAGTTAGCGTCCATAAAGAAGAGCGCGGTATCGCAACCGCAGATTTTGCCCCTGCCGCACACAACGGCATCGTGCTCGCCCGAACGCTCGCTCACGCTCTTGAGCTTGTCGGCATAGCCGGGAAACGAGAGGAAGTCCTCCGACGCCAGATTGGCATCCCATTCCTCAAACGTGCCCTCGTCGACCGTCATGCGCATGCGCGCGCGACCGCTCACGCGAAAGTGTTTGCCGCAACGAGGGCAGACCTCGAGGTTGTCGTGCAGGCGTGCCTCATCGATCACGCGGCGGCACTCCGGGCACTTGATAAACACGTGGCGCGCGGGAAACTCGGCGCACGACTCGGTCATCGGCCCCTCAAGGACATTGACCGTCTTCGCTTTTCTATTCATCAGCATAGAGATGCCCCATCAGATCGGTGTGATACATGCCCGACAAGAACTCGTCGTTTGCCAGCACGTCGAGCTGAAGCTCGCTGTTTTCGCTCACGCCCTCAATCACGAGCTCGCCCAGGGCCGAGCGCATCTTGCGAATGGCGCCGTCACGCGTGGGCGCACACACGATGAGCTTGCCGAGCATGGAGTCGTAGTACGGCGGAACGGCGGCCCCGGCAAACATGGCGGAATCCCAGCGCACGCGCGGACCACCCGGCACACGTAACGCGGTGATCGTTCCGCATGACGGCAGAAAGTCCGGCGTTTCGGCATTGATGCGGCACTCCATGGCGTGGTTGCGGACCGGCATGTCCTCCTGCTCAAAGGGCAGAGGCTGGCCGGCTGCTACGCGCAGCTGCCACTTGACCAAGTCGGTATCGGTCACAAACTCCGTAACCGGATGCTCCACCTGCAAGCGCGTGTTCATTTCCATAAAGTAGAAATTGCCGTCATCTGAGTACAAAAACTCAATGGTGCCGGCGCCCTCATAGCCAACGGCACGAGCCAGGTCGCGCGCCGCCTTGTGCATGCGCGCGCGAATATCATCGCGTCCGTCGAGGCACGGCGCGGGGCTCTCCTCGATCAGCTTTTGGTTGCGGCGCTGCACCGAACACTCGCGCTCGCCGAGCGAAAACACATGGCCCTGCTTATCGGCCATAATCTGAACCTCAACGTGGTGCGCCGGCGCGACGAACTTCTCCATGTAGCACTCGCCGTCGCCAAAAACGGCCTCGCCCTCGGCACGCGCTTCGATGAACGCCTTTGCCGCATCTTCCACGCGCTCGACCTTGCGAATGCCGCGACCGCCACCACCGGCACGCGCCTTAATAAGCACGGGGCAGCCAATGCGCTCGGCCTCGGCCGTTGCCTCCTCGGGGCTTTTGAGCAAATCGCAGCCCGGAACGATGGGCACGCCCGCCGCGGCAGCCGTTCGACGTGCGGCGTCCTTGTCGCCCATGCTGTCGATTACCTCGGCCGAAGGACCGACAAACGCCAGGCCATACTTGTCGCAGTCGCGCACGAAGCTCGCCTTCTCGGAAAAGAAGCCATAACCGGGATGAATTGCCTTAGCTCCCGACTTTACGGCACAGGTGAGCACGGCATCGTCGTTGAGGTAGCTCTCGGCAAGACGCGGGCCGCCGATGCAATATGCCTCGTCGGCAAGCTGCACGTGCAGCGCGTCCGCATCGGCCGTGGAGTAGACGGCGACGGTCTTGATGCCCATATCGCGGCACGCGCGGATAACACGGACCGCGACTTCGCCGCGGTTGGCGATGAGCACTTTGTCGAACATGAAGCCTTCCTTAACTTTCGTGCATGAGTGCAAAAGACATATCGGCGCGGCAGCAAACCTCACCGTTGACGCTCGCAGTACCCGTCGCAAAGCGGAACGGCCCGCGCGCACGCGTGATGGTGCACACCAGATCAACCGTGTCGCCCGGGCGCACCGGACGCTTAAAGCGCACCTTGTCCAGACTCGTGTAGAACGGCGTCGCGCCGCGCGCTTCCTCATCGCCCATCAGCAGCACGCAACAGTTTTGGGCGAGCATCTCGCACTGAATCACGCCGGGGACCACCGGGTTTCCCGGAAAATGCCCCTGCAAAAAGTACTCGTCACCCGTAATCGTGATCTTGCCGTGGGCCTCGTCGCCCACCAGCTCGGCTTCGTCGAGCAAAAGCATCGGCTCGCGATGCGGCAACAGCTTCTTGAGCTCTTCTTTGTTCATGGATATCACCTATCCGATTCTCATGAGGCAGCTGCCAAACTCCACGAGGTCGCCGTCGGCCACGCAGATCTCGAGCACCTCGCCGTCTGCCTCGGCCGTCACCTCGTTGAGAACCTTCATGGCCTCGATGATGCAGAGGGTCTCGCCGGCCTTGACCTTAGAGCCCACGTGCACAAACGGCTCGTCGCCCGGCGCCGGGGCAGCATAGAAAACGCCGACCATGGGAGCGGTCACCTCGGTGCCCTTGGGCTCTGGTGCGGCGGCAGGTGTCTGCGCGGCGGGCTCCGGTGCGGCAGGCGCGACTGTGGGAGCTGCAACTGGAGCGGCCATAGCGCTCGGCATGGGCATGGGCACGGCAACCGGCTGTGCGGCGCTCGCGCGCTCGAGTTCGACCGCGGTGCCATCGGGCTCCTCAACGCGTACGCGCGTGAGGCCGCGGTTCTCCATAACATCGGCTATCTCGGCAAGTCTTTTGGAATCCATGCTCTAGCTCCTCGTATATCTACGCAGCGCGATGGCGGCGTTGTGCCCGCCAAAGCCTAGGTTGGTCGAAAGCGCCCAGGTAAGGTCGGCGCGAACTGCGCGATTGGGCGTGTAGTCAAGATCGCAGGCGGGATCGGGCGTGCGGTAGTTAATGGTCGGCGGCACCACGCCCTGCTCGAGCGCCATGGCGCAGGCCATGACCTCGATGGCGCCCGTGGCACCGATCATGTGGCCGGTCATCGACTTAGTCGACGAGACGTGCGCGGCGCGCGCCGCGTCCTCGCCGAGCGCACGCTTAATGCCCGCCGTCTCGGACGAATCGTTGAGCTTGGTCGATGTGCCGTGGGCATTGATGTAGAGACCCTCGGATGGCTTGACGTCGCCCTCGGTCACCGCCAGCGATATCGCGCGGGCAATGCCGGCAGCCTCGGGATCAGGGCTCGTGATGTGATAGGCATCATCGGTGTTGCCGTAGCCCACGACCTCGGCATAAATGTGCGCACCGCGCGTCTGCGCATGTTCCATGCTCTCGAGCACGAGCACGCAGGCGCCCTCGCCCATCACAAAGCCGTCGCGGTCTGCATCGAACGGACGGCAGGCCGTCGCGGGATCGGGGTTGGTGGTCAATGCGCGGCAGGACGTAAAGCCCGCAACGGCATCGGGGATAATTGCAGCCTCGGCGCCGCCCGCGAGGATCGCGTCGGCATAGCCGTGCTTGATGGCGCGGAACGCCTCGCCCACCGCATGGGCCGAGGTGGCGCACGCGGTCACCACGGGCAGGGTCGGCCCCTTTGCTTTGTGACGGATTGCGATGTTGCCCGATGCCATGTTGGGGATCATCATCGCGATCATGTAAGGCGATGCGCGGCGGGGCCCACGGTCGGCAATCGTATGGACGTTATCGACGAGCGTCGTCATGCCGCCCACGCCCGAGCCCACGTAGACGCCCAGGCGCTCGCGATCGATGGCGCCTTCGACATCAAAGCCCGCATCGTGCATTGCCTCGTCCGAAGCCGCCATCGCAAACTGAACGCAGGGGTCCAGATGCTTGGCGTCACGCTTGCCAAAGTACTCGTTGCCGTCAAAGCCCTTGACCTCGGCCGCCACCTTGACGGCAAATGCATCGGTATCGAAGTGCGTAATCGGGCCGATGCCGCACGTGCCAGCGCACATTGCCGCCCAGGTGGCAAGCGCGGTGTTGCCGAGCGGCGATACGGCACCTATGCCGGTGATTGCAACTCTCTGTTCCATCATGGTCTCCTCATCCAAGCCGTTCTTCGGCCCTGATTTCTACATCGCCATTCCGCCGTCAACGCGTACAACCTCGCCCGTAATGTAGGAAGCCGCATCGCTCGCCAAAAAGCGCACCACGCCGGCCACTTCCTCGGGGCGCGCCATGCGCTTAAGGGGAATCTGCTCCTCGGTTACCGTACGCACCTTCTCCGAGAGCTTTGCCGTCATATCCGTCTCGACAAACCCGGGGGCAACCGCGTTCACTCGTACGCCGCGGGGCGCAAGCTCGCGCGCCACCGCCTTGGTCAGGCCGATCACGCCCGCCTTGGAGGCAGCGTAGTTGGCTTGCCCGGCATTGCCCATCAGGCCCACGACCGAGCTCATGTTGACGACGCAGCCGCCGCGCTGGCGCATAAAGGTCTTGGTGAGCGCGCGCGTCGTGTTAAACGTTCCTTTAAGATTGACATCGAGCACGCGATCGAAGGCGTCATCGCCCATGCGCATGAGCAGGCCATCGCGGGTGATGCCAGCGTTGTTGACGAGCGCCCAAATGGAGCCAAAGTCGTTGAGGACCGCTTCCACGCACGCGTTGACGGCAGCGGGGTCGGCCACGTCGCATTGATATGAGCGCGCCGTGGCGCCAGCCGCCTCGCAGGCGTCGCACGTCTCGCGCGCCGCATCGACGCTGCCGGCATAGACGACGGCGATATCGTAGCCATCCTCCGCCAGACCGATAGCGCAGGCGCGGCCGATACCCCGCGAGCCGCCCGTGACCAGTGCCACGCGACGTGAGTCGTTGCGCTCGAGCGCGCCATTGTTCAAGTTGCCCATGTCATTCCTTTCGGGTTACAGCCCTGTGGACTATGCGAGCTCGTCGGCAATAGCTGCGACCAGCTCGGCCGTCTCGCACGAATACACACGAACGTCGCTCAGCGTACGCTTGACCAGGCCGGACAGCGTTTTGCCGGGGCCGACCTCAATAAATGTGTCGATGCCTTGATCCTGCAGAGCATGCAGCGTATCGACCCAGCGTACGGCATGGCTCACCTGATTGGCCAAGACATCCGATGCCGTCTGGGGATCCGCCGGATAGGGCGCCGCTGTCATATTTGCCAAAACAGGAATGAGCAACGGGGACGGCGCGTGACCGGCCTCAATATATGCGGCAAGGCCACAGGTCGCCTCGGCCATATAGGGGCTATGAAATGCACCCGACACCGCGACCTTCATGGCGCGGCCGCCAGCCTCTTTTACTAGGACGTCGAGGGTCTGCAGCGCATCGGGCGCTCCGGCCACAACCGTCTGCTGTGGGCTGTTGTAGTTGACTGGCCAGCAGTCCTCGCCGGCCTGTTTTGCCAGGCCCTCGACTTGCGCCGCATCGAGCTTGATGACGGCGCGCATGCCGCCCGGATGGCGCTCGGCAGCCGCGGCCATCAGCGCCGCGCGCTCGCACACGAGCTCAAAGCCCGCTCGCGTATCGAACGCCCCCGCAAAGGTGAGCGCGGCGACCTCGCCCAGCGAGAATCCCGCACAGGCGGCAGGTACCACGCCGCGCTCACGCAGGGCGGCAGCCGCTGCCAGGTCGTGAACGAACACGCACGGCTGCGTGTTCTCGGTCTGCGAGAGCTCCTCCTTGGAGGCGCTCCGGCACTGCTCGCTCGTCCCCGGGCGCACCTCATCGGCAATGGTGAACACCTCGGCGGCCGCCGGCGATGTCTCGATCAGGTCGACGCCCATCGCGGGGTGTTGGGCACCCTGGCCGGCAAACAGAAACGCTACGCTACCCATGCGGACGCACCCTTCAGGACGCGCTCGGCGCCATCGACCAGATCGTCAACGATTTCGCGTGCGCTCTGGCGCTCGCTAACCATGCCGGCAATCTGTCCACACAAAAACGAACCCTCTTCGTAGTTGCCGTCCTTGGCGGCCTTACGCAGCGCACCGGTTCCCATAGCACCGAGCTCCTCGGCACTCGCGCCGGAACCCTCGCTCTTGGCATAGGCGTTGGTGAAGGGGCTCTTGAGGGCGCGCACTGGATGTCCCGTCGAGCGACCGGTCGCACGCGTTGAAGTGTCGTTGGCCTTCAGGACCATCTCTTTGTACTGCTCCGAGACGGTGCACTCGTCTGCGACCAGAAAGCGCGTACCCACTTGCACGCCTTCGGCGCCCAGCATAAAGGCGGCCGCCACGCCGCGGCCGTCGGCAATACCGCCGGCGGCCACGACGGGAATGTCAACCGCATCGACGACCTGCGGCACCAGTGCCATCGTCGAGGTCTCGCCAATATGGCCGCCCGATTCGGTACCCTCGGCAACAACCGCCGTGGCTCCACGACGTGCCACGAGGCGCGCCAGCGCCACCGAGGCAACGACCGGGATGACCTTGATGCCCGCCTCGTTCCACGCCTTCATGTACTTGGCGGGATTGCCGGCGCCCGTCACGACGACCGGCACTCGCTCGTCAATCACGACCTGTGCAACCTCGTCGGCGAACGGGCTCATGAGCATGACGTTGACGCCAAAGGGCTTATCCGTCCTGGCGCGCAGCTCGTGAATCTGGTCGCGCAGCCAGTTGGCGTCGGCGTTCATGGCCGCAATGATGCCTAAGCCACCCGCCTCGGACACTGCGGACGCCAGCGGGGCATCGGCAATCCAGGCCATACCGCCCTGGAACACGGGCTTTTCGATGCCGAGCAGATCGCAGAGAGGAGTCTTGAGCATCTCTACTTCTCCAATGCCGCCTCGACCGTATCGGCGAACTCGCCGACCGTCTTGGGGTTCTCCTCGGTATCGAGCTGGATGCCAAACTCGTCCTCGACGGCGACGAGGATCTCGACGGTGCCCAGGCTGTCGAGACCAATCTCCTCGAGCGTGGACTCGGGCTTCATCTCAACGTCGTCAAGACCAGCGGTCTCGCGGATAACGTCGCAAACGCGCTCGAAGGTCTTCTGATCTGCCATGGTAGTTCTCCTTTGGTTGTGCCCTAGGGCGTTTTTATTTCCTATGTGCGACTACTTCCAACGAAGCAGATAGCCACCTATATCCAGACCGGCGCCAAATCCAACGAGGGCGATGGTGTCGCCCGCATTCAGTGCGTCGGTGCGTGCCAGACGGTCAAGCGCAAAGGGAATGCAGGCGCTCGAAATGTTGCCGGTCTCGCGCAGCGTTCGAACCACGCGCTCATCTGGCACGCCGAGGCGCTTGACCGCCTGACTCAGGATTCGTTCGTTAGCCTGATGGAATACAAAATGGTCGATGTCTTCGACCGAAATGCCCGCATCGCCCGCAAGCTTATGGACCGTGTCGCAGATGGCGTTGACGCCGAACTTGAACACGCGGCGGCCATTCATGGACAGCACGCTCTCGCTATCTGCGGAAGCCTTGAACGGCGAGGTTCCGACCAGACCGGGAACGCGCAACGTCTCGACGTCGGCCGCCGTCGAAAGCTCAACAGCAAGGGGGTTGTCTCCCCCAGCCCCAATCACTGCGGCGCCTGCCCCATCGCCAAAGAGCACACAGGTGGCGCGGTCGGTCCAGTCGAGCGCGCGCGTCATCTGCTCGGCAGCAACGATAAGCACGCGCTCGGCACGACCGCGCTCGATATAGCCCTCGGCGACATCGAGCGCAAATACGAAGCCGGCGCAGGCCGCCGAGACATCGAAGGCAGGGCACGTCGCGCTTAGTCGCTCGGCAACGGCACACGCTTCGGCGGGAACAAGGTGGTCACCCGTCGTCGTCGAGCAGACGATCAGATCCAGCTGGCTCGCGTCGATTCCGGACACCTGGAGTGCCCGCTCGCTCGCCGCTACGGCAAGGTCGTCAAGTGACTCGGTGGTGCAGACGTGGCGGCTCTTGATACCAGTGCGGGTAAAAATCCACTCATCCGAGGTATCGAGGAACTCGGACAGCTCGTCATTGGAAACACTGCGCTTAGGAAGCGCCGAGCCTGTTCCAAGAATCGTGAAACCCATCACTAGCCTCCTTTGAGTTGTTGACGTGTTTACATCGACCAAGAGAGGATAGCGCATTTCAGTCATTGTTGACGTGTTAACATTAAATTGTCCAAATGCGACAAAGGCTTCACATTGTGTCTGCCTCACGACACCATTGCGTTATTCACTTATTCATTAAGGAGGTAGCAGCCGCTATGGATGCCAAATTAACGATAGTCGACGTAACCGGATCGACCAACGATGACCTGCTCGAAGCAGGAAAACAAGGAGCGCCGCACGGCACAGGACTTGCCGCCCGGGCTCAGACTGCAGGACGCGGCCGGCGCGGCCACAAGTGGGATTCAACCGCCGGCAACCTATTGCTTTCGATTGTCCTGCGTCCATGCGTTAATCCTGCAAAGTACTCTGGTCTTGCCGCCGTCAGCGGCCTAGCGGTGCTCGAGGCGCTCGAAAATCAGGGTCTTGCAAACGAGGTTGGCCTCAAATGGCCCAACGATCTGGTCGCGCGAGGACGCAAGCTCGGCGGCATTCTGGTCGAGGCCGCACACGATAACGAAGGCAAACCTTTCGCCGTCTGCGGCATTGGCGTCAATGTGAACTATGTGCCTTCGGAGGTTCCCGATGGCGGCCTGCCGGCAATCGGTCTCTCGGACCTCAACGAGAATGTTCCCGCCGTCGATGTGCTACTCAAGGAGGTCTATTACACCGTCGTAAACGCTGTGGACGCGTGGGCAGATCTGCTCGACGCCATGAAAGAAAACACCGGACCGCTCGCGCCCGTCCACGGCGAATATGTCGCTCACCTCAATTGGATCGGGGAGCACGTTATCGCCCGCTCCCCCGCTGGAGACGAGATGGCGCGAGGCGTCTTTAAAACCGTCGATGCCTTTGGTCGCGCATGCATCGAGACGGAAGACGACTTGCGTGCCTTCCATTTTGAGGAGGCATCCCTGCGCCCCATGGGTAAATAAGGCGCCACAGCCACCCATTCGGCCGCATTACCCGGGCCCCAAGGCCACCATTCAAAACAAAAGGGCCCCGCTACCGTAATGGCAGCGAGGCTCTGTAAGCTATGAGCGATATCGCTTAGAGCTTGATGTCGATGTCGACGCCAGCGGGGAGGTCGAGACGCATGAGCGAATCAACGGTGCCCGAGGTGGGGTCGAGGATGTCGATGAGGCGCTTGTGGGTGCGCATCTCGAACTGCTCACGGGAGTCCTTGTTCACGTGCGGCGAGCGGATAACCGTGTACAGGTTGCGCTCGGTGGGCAGGGGGACAGGACCGGAAACGCGAGCGCCGGTCTTCTGAGCGGTCTCGACGATGAGCTTCGCGGACTGATCGACGACCTCGTGATCATAGCCCTTGAGGCGAATGCGGATCTTCTGGGTAGCCAACTTAAACCTCCAAAGAGTGCGAGAGATGTTCTCGCGGATTACGTAACAGGGAGCTCGAACTTAGGCGTTCTTGCTCATGACCTCGTCCACGATGGACTTGGGCGCGGGCTCATAAGAGTCGAACTGCATCGTGTAGGATGCACGGCCCTGGGTCTGGGAGCGAAGGTCGGTAGCGTAACCGAACATCTCGCCCAGCGGCACCTTGGCACGGATGAGCTTGCTGTTCTTGCGATCCTCCATGCCCTCGATCTTGCCGCGGCGACCGGAGAGGTTGCCCATAACGTCGCCCATGTACTGCTCGGGGGTCTCGACCTCGACAGCCATGATCGGCTCGAGCAACTGCGGGTCGGACTTCTTGAGAGCGTCCTTGATAGCCATGGAACCGGCAATCTTGAAGGCGGCCTCGGAGGAGTCGACCTCGTGGTAAGAACCGTCGAACAGGGTGACCTTGACGTCGAGGACCGGGAAGCCGGCGATAACACCGGTGTTCAGGGCCTCCTGGATGCCCTTGTCGATGGACGGGATGTACTCCTTGGGCACGACGCCGCCGACGATAGCGTTGACGAACTCGTAGCCGAAGCCCTCCTCCATCTTCTCGAGCTTGATGACGGCATGGCCGTACTGACCGCGACCACCGGACTGACGGACGAACTTGCCCTCAGCCTTCTCAACGTCGTGACCAGCGGTCTCGCGGTAGGCAACCTGGGGCTTACCAACGTTAGCGTCAACCTTGAACTCACGGAGCAGACGGTCGACGATGATCTCGAGGTGCAGCTCACCCATGCCGGCGATGATGGTCTGGCCGGTCTCGTGGTTGGTGGACACCTGGAAGGTCGGGTCCTCCTCGGCGAGCTTGGTCAGAGCCAGGGACATCTTGTCCTGCTCGGCCTTGGTCTTGGGCTCGATGGCAACGTCGATAACGGGCTTAGCGAACTCGATCTTCTCGAGGACGATCTCCTTGCCCTCGGCGCACAGGGTGTCACCGGTGGTGGAGTTCTTGAAGCCGACGCAAGCGACGATGTCGCCGGCAGCGGCGTCGTCACGGTCGATACGCTCGGCGGCGTTCATCTCGAGGATGCGGCCGAGGCGCTCGCGCTGACCGTTGGAAGCGTTGACAACGTAGGAGCCGGACTCGGCGCGGCCGGAGTAAACGCGGACATAGGTAAGCTTACCGACGAACGGGTCGGTCATGATCTTGAAGACCAGGCCGGAGAAGGGCTCGTCGAAGGAAGGATGACGCTCGATCTCCTCGCCGGTGTCCGGATCGGTACCGGTGACGGCCTCGACGTCGAGCGGGCTGGGCAGGTAGTCGACGACAGCGTCGAGCAGCTCCTGAACGCCCTTGTTCTTGTAGGCGGAGCCCACGAAGACGAGGTTGAGCTCGTTGGCCAGAACGCCCTTGCGCAGAGCAGCCTTGAGCTCCTCGACGGTGAAGTCCTCCTCCATGAGGATCTTCTCCATGAGCTCGTCGTCAAAGCTGGCAGCAGCGTCGAGGAGCTCCTCGCGCTTGGTGGCAGCGATGTCGGCGAACTCAGCCGGGATCTCGTCCATCGGCTCGGGGTAGGTCATGCCCTTGTCGTCGGCCTTGAAGTCCCATGCGGTCATGGTGACGAGGTCGATGACGCCCCAGAAGTTGTCCTCGGCGCCCATCGGGACCTGAGCGGCCACGGCGTTGGCGTCGAGACGATCCTTCATGGTCTCGATAGCGTTGAAGAAGTCAGCGCCCACGCGGTCATACTTGTTGATGAAGGCGATGCGGGGGACGTTGAAGGTAGAAGCCTGACGCCAAACGGTCTCAGACTGGGGCTGAACGCCGGCAACGGCGTCGAAGACGGCGACAGCGCCATCGAGGACGCGCAGGCAGCGCTCGACCTCGGCGGTGAAGTCAACGTGACCCGGGGTGTCGATGATCTGGATGCGGTAGTCCTTACCGTCCTTGTTCCAGAAGCACGTGGTAGCAGCGGAGGTAATGGTTACGCCGCGCTCCTGCTCCTGAACCATCCAGTCCATGGTGGCAGCGCCCTCATGGACCTCACCGATCTTGTGGGTCTTACCGGTGTAGTAAAGAATACGCTCGGTCGTGGTGGTCTTACCGGCATCGATGTGGGCCATGATGCCGATGTTACGGGTATCGGAAAGCTTGTACTTAGGCTTAGCCATGTTAGTTCCTTACCTTAACTTACCAACGATAGTGAGAGAACGCGCGGTTGGCCTCGGCCATCTTGAAGACGTCCTCACGCTTCTTGACGGAAGCGCCCAGGCCGTTGGAGGCGTCGAGAATCTCGTTGGCGAGACGCTCGGCCATGGTCTTCTCCTTGCGAGCGCGGGAGAAGTTGACGATCCAGCGGATACCCAGAGCGGTGGAACGACGGGAGTTAACCTCCATCGGGACCTGATAGGTAGCGCCACCGACACGCTTGGGCTTAACCTCGAGCGTGGGCTTGACGTTGTCCATAGCCTTCTTGAAGGTAGCGAGAGCGTCGCCACCCTCGGACTTCTCGGCAACGATCTCGAAAGCGGTGTAAACGATGCGCTCAGCGGTGGCCTTCTTGCCGTCAAGAAGGACCTTGTTGATGAGCTGAGTCACCAGGCGGTTGTTGTAAACGGCGTCAGGCTGAACCTCACGACGATTAGCTGCTGCACGACGCGGCATGTGAAATCTCCTTAAGTGTCTACCGTGCGGCGCTTAGGCGGCACACGGCGAAAGTATCAAAACGTTATCTGGCTTATTTGGCCTTGGGGCGCTTAGCACCGTACTTGGAACGGGCCTGCATACGGTTCTGGACCGGAGCAGCGTCGTAGGCGCCACGGATGACGTGATAACGGACACCAGGGAGGTCACGGACACGACCGCCGCGGACGAGCACGATGGAGTGCTCCTGCAGGTTGTGGCCCTCACCCGGGATGTAAGCGGTAACTTCGATGCCGTTGACAAGGCGAACACGGGCAACCTTACGAAGAGCCGAGTTCGGCTTCTTGGGGCTCGTGGTGAAGACGCGGGTGCACACGCCGCGCTTCTGGGAGTTGTGCTGCAGAGCAGCGTTCTTGGACTTCTTGGGCACGGAACGACGGCCCTGGCGAACCAGCTGGTTAATAGTAGGCAAAGCGTACTCCTTCTCGAATGATTCCAGCTTTCTGTAAAGTGCAACGGCTTGAATCGAGGGGTCAGCATCCCCCTACGAAACACGCAGTTCGATAGGATACGTGGCGTTAGCTGTGTCGTCAACAGACCACGCCGCCGGGCGTATCCTAAAATACCCACATTTCCGCAAAGCCTACACAAAAGGAATCCCCTTCTGTGCGCGTGGGCGGATTCCCGGTCCGGGCGGCACAGGGGTTAAGTTTGCTGCTCTACAGTCCTGGCTCGCACGGAGGCCACATTAAGTGGCCTCCGGCTCGTGCGGAACTCGCGACAAACTTAACCCCTGTGCCGCCCGGCCCGGGAATCCGACGTGCTCGTCGGGGCAACGTTCCCTGCCAAAAAGGGACAGGTTTATTTCGGTCGGTTTTATCTGGGAAAACGCCACTCTTCACGGTGATCCGCATCCATTTGCCACGTTCTTCCGAGAATCAGACGAATAACGTCCAATCCACTCGTCCATATAACGCTAAAAAGGCCGCTTCCCCCCTTGGGAAGCGGCCCAGACTTTACGAATAAACGATGGTAAAGGGTACTTCTGTTTCGGTCTCTCCTGTTGACGTGTACCTCGTGCCCTCAAGCGTTACCGAGACAACTTGATCGACATCAATCAACTTCGTTGGCACCCAGATGTTCTCTCCGCTATTGCGCGCATAAGAAAAATATAAGTTGAACAGCCCTGCGTCGTCATCTTCGATAATCTGCTCCGATCCATCCTTGTAGCTGACGGTCAGCTTATTATCAACTGCTTCATAGCCCAAATCATCGATGTGCGTCTGGATGGAAAACGGGCTAATCTCAAGAGGCGAGTCACCGGAGCGGAGTTCCTTTGTATCGACGTACGCTCCAATATTGAACTCGGGTGTCGACGCCTCAAACCGCCTCGCACTCTCACCTTCACCCTCGGTCCAATGGATATTCCAGGTGACAGCATGTTGCAAATCTCGCTCGCGATCCATAGCGGCAAAGTACATCGTGCCATTAATGACAGTATCGCTTGATGTGTCCTTATCAATTGTGCTGCGTGTGTCAGGCCATTCCTCGCCGAACTTCATATCGGGCGTGCCGATGCCCTGCTCTTCTTCACCATAGAGAACAAGTTCGCCAATCTCTGCTGCTGGCTTGTAGTAGTTAACTCCATTTGGATTGGACAACGTAAACGTCACGGCTCCGCAGCCGTTTTGGTCGATTGCCATCTCATGGATATCAAGCGTATAGCCGTTGCCCTCGACGGACAGATTAACCTCCTGGACTGCGCCTTCCAGGCTTTGGGGCGCGATGCCATCGCCAAACTCTCTGGTGTAGGTATATTTAGTTCCCGATGAGCCGCCGTTGGTCCAGGTAATGGAATCCCCGTTGCCGTGGTTTCCCCAGGCAGAGGCAAAATAGCTGGAATTGACGACGGCGTAGGCGACCCCTCCGGTCGCCAGCACTCCGGCAAGGCATCCGATCACGGCAACATACAGAGGCTTCGCGTGACCCTTTCGGCGAAGCGGCTCACCAGCAGCGGCATAAAGAACACGGTCAGCAAGATCGCTATCGGCTTGGACGGACTCGAAGGCCTGCTTGATTTGATTGGATTTCACGGTCGCCCTCCTCCAGGATGAACTTAAGCTTTGATCGGCCGCGTGCTAAACGCGTTCGAACAGTCGCGGCCGGCACATGCAATAACTCGGCAATCTCTGAAGTCGAAAAGCCCAGATAGTAATAGAGCACGATGGGAACACGGAATCGTTCCGGAAGGCACATGACGTCGAGCAGGACATCCTTGGTTTCCTCCGGTGCCGTCGAAAGCGAGTCGGTCAGACTCTCAATATCCTCCACGCGCCTCCATGGCTTTCGAAAAAGCGATTTGCATTCATTGATCGTGACCCGGATAAGCCATCGACGAAGATGCTCCCAACTCTCAAATTGCGTATAGCTTTTGAGCAGCTTAAGAAAGACATCTTGGGCAACATCATCGGCATCGGCGCGATCGCGCAGATACGTCAATGCGATCCGAAACACGACATCTCGGTGATCTTCGACCGCCTGTCTAAATGCTTGTTCTTCCATAATCACCTCCCGGTGACGGTACTGATTCTTGATGAGGTCCTCACCATAGATACGCTCTGGCCGGACGAAATGTTTCAAATTCAAGCAGGAAAAACCTACCAAAATAAACCTGTCCCTTTTTGGCAGGTTTTCTTCACAAAAAAGACCCGCTTCCCTGTTGGGAAGCGGGTCTTTGGAAGGGCGGTTAACGTACTAGGAAATTATTCCTCGTCGTTGTCCTTGGCCTCTTCGGCGTCGTCGGTGTCCACGAGCTGGTTGAGCAGCTCGTCGAGGGAAGCCATGTCCTCGTTGATGGCACCGTTGGCGGGAGCCTTCTTGTCGTCGATCGGGGCGCCCAGGAGCTCCTCGTCGGCGTCGGCGTGATGCGTCGGCGCGGCGGAGGTGCCCAGCAGGATGTCGTCCGGACCGTCGGGGCTAAAGACCATCTGCAGCAGCTGCGAGAGGTCTTCCTCGTCGGCAACGTCGTCGTTGTTCTCGAGGATGTAGAGCAGGTCGTGGGCCTCCAGGCCGTCACGGAGCTCCTCGATCGCCTTGGCACCGATACCATCGATGCGCAGCAGATCCTCCTCGGACTTGCCGACCAGGTCGCCGACCGTCTCGATGCCGACCTCGCTGAACTTGTTGGTCCAGCGCTGCGACACGCCCAGGTCGTCGAACAGGTACAGGCGAGCCTTCTCGGCGGAGATGGTGTGGCCGTTGCGGGTGAACGAACCGTCAGCACCACCGAACTCGTCGTAGCCGGCCCAGTCGAGCTGCTGCGGGAGCTGCTCGTCCAGGTCCTTGAGCTCCACAGGAGCCCACTCGGGCAGCGACTTGGCGTTGGGCGAAGCCGGGCCGTCGATGTCCACGTAGCCGTCGGCCGTGCGATACGTCAGCTTGGCGTTGGCGTACGGCTTGAGGCCGGTACCAGCCGGGATCTTCTTACCGACGATGACGTTGGACTTAAGGTCGAGCAGGTGGTCGACCTTGCCCTCGATGGCAGCCTCGGTAAGGACGCCGGCGGTACGGATGAACGAAGCGCTCGACAGCCAGGAGTCGATGTTGGACGCGACCTTGAGCGTACCCAGGATGACGGGCTCGGCCACGGGAGCCTGACCGCCCAGACGGGCAACGCGCTCGACCTCGTCGGCGAACTCGTAGCGGTCGACGTACTGACCGAGCAGGTACTTGGAGTCGCCGGGGTTGGTGATCTGAACGCGACGCAGCATCTGACGTGCGAGCACCTCGATGTGCTTGTCGTTCAGGTCAACGCCCTGACTGGTGTAGACGTCCTTGACGCTCTCGACGAAGGTGTGCATCGTCGACTCGATGTCGGTCAGCTTGCGCAGGTTGCGGAAGTTGACGAAGCCCTTGGTGATCTGGTCGCCGGCGCGAACCTCGCAGCCGTCCTCGATCTCGGGCATAAAGCGCACCGAAGCGGGGACGCGACGCTCGTCGAGGACACGGGTGTGATCCTCGGAGTCGGTGAGCGTCAGCACGTACTCGGACTTCTCGGGCTTAATCGAGAGGTGACCGGAGTACGGAGCCAGCTCGGCCTCGCGACCCAGAATCTTCTCGTTGACGTTGCCGACGATATCGAACATACGGCTGACCGTAGGCAGACCCTGCGTAATATCGTCGACGCCAGCGACGCCGCCGGAGTGAATGGTACGCATCGTAAGCTGCGTACCGGGCTCGCCGATGGACTGGGCAGCAATAATGCCGACGGCAGTACCGATAGCGACCGGGCGACGGGTGGAAAGATCCCAGCCGTAGCACTTCTGGCACACGCCGTACTTGGAGCGGCAGGTGAGCAGCGCGCGGAGCTTGACCTTCTTAAGGCCAGCATCGACCATCTTCTGGATGTCGGCGACCTTCTCGATGTAGCCGTCCTGCTCAAAGAGCACGGTGCCATCGGGAGCCACGACGTCCTCGATGAAGCAACGGCCGACGAGGTCGGTGTTGAGGTCGGTGGTGCCGGGGATGATGAGGTTGTAGGTGACGCCCTCGTGCGTACCGCAGTCCTCCTCGCGGACAATGACGTCCTGGGCCACGTCGACCAGACGACGGGTCAGGTAACCAGAGTCCGAGGTGTGGGATGCGGTATCGACCAGGCCCTTACGGGCGCCGTAGGTCGAAATGAAGTACTCGAGCGGCAGCAGGCCCTCGCGGAAGTTCGCCTTAATGGGAAGGTCGATCGTCTCGCCGGACATGTCTGCCATCAGGCCACGCATGCCGCCGAGCTGACGCAGCTGGGTCTTAGAACCACGGGCGCCGGAGTCGGCCATCATGTACAGCGGGTTCTCCTCGTCGAACATGTCGAGCATGAGCGCTGCAACCTTGTCGGTACAAGCGGTCCACTCGTTAACGACTTCGATGTGGCGCTCCGTCTCGTTGATGAAGCCCTCCTCGAAGTACTCGTTGATCTGGTCGACGTTGGCCTGGGCGCGATCGAGCAGCTCCTGCTTCTCGGCAGGGATGAGAGCGTCCCACACCGAGATGGTAAGGCCGGCGCGGGTAGCGTAGTGGAAGCCGGAGTACTTGATGGCGTCGAGGATCGGGCCGACCTTGGCCTCGGGGTAACGATCGCAGCAGTCGGCAACCAGCTTGGCCACATCGCCCTTGACCATCTTGTAGTTCATGAACTCATAGTCTTCGGGCAGGCACTGGCGGTTGAAGATGATGCGGCCGATAGAGGTCTCGAAGCGCGCGGTCTTGTTGCCGGTGACGTCGTAGTCGACAAACTCGTTCTTGCCGTTCTTGACGCGGAAGATACGGGTGCCGTCCTCGTTGATGACATTGGCATCGGCAGCGGACACGCGGACTTGGATCTTGGCCTGCATGTCGACCTCGGAGCGGCAGTCATAGGCGTGCAGCGCGTCGTCGAAGCTCGAGAACACGTGGTTCTCGCCCGGCAGACCCTCGCGAACCTGGGTGAGGTAGTACACACCGATGATCATGTCCTGCGAGGGGATGTTGACCGGCTTGCCGGATGCCGGCGAGCGCAGGTTATTCGCAGAGAGCATAAGCACGCGAGCCTCGGCCTGAGCCTGGCTGGACAGCGGCACGTGGACAGACATCTGGTCGCCGTCGAAGTCGGCGTTGAAGGGCGAGCAGACCAGCGGATGCAGGTGGATAGCCTTGCCCTCGACCAGCACCGGCTCAAAGGCCTGGATGGACAGACGGTGCAGGGTCGGTGCACGGTTGAGCAGCACGACGCGGCCGTCGATGACCTCTTCGAGGATGTCCCACACAAAGGTGGCACCACGGTCGATAGCGCGCTTGGCGCCCTTGATGTTCTCGACCTTGCCGAGCTCGACCAGGCGCTTCATGACGAAGGGCTTGAAGAGCTCCAGCGCCATGGTCTTGGGCAGACCGCACTGGTGCAGCAGCAGCTTGGGGTCGGTAACGATGACCGAACGGCCGGAGTAGTCGACACGCTTACCCAGCAGGTTCTGACGGAAACGACCCTGCTTGCCCTTGAGGGCCTCGGCGAGCGACTTGAGCGGGCGACCGCCACGGCCAGAGACCGGGCGACCACGACGGCCGTTGTCGAACAGGGCGTCCACGGACTCCTGGAGCATGCGCTTCTCGTTGTTCACGATGATCGCGGGGGCGTCCAGGTCGAGCAGGCGCTTGAGTCGGTTGTTACGGTTGATCACGCGACGGTACAGGTCGTTGAGGTCGGACGCGGCGAAGCGGCCGCCGTCGAGCTGGACCATCGGGCGCAGATCGGGCGGAATGACCGGGATGACGTCCAGGATCATGTTCGCGGGGCTGTTGCCGCCCTTCAGGAAGGCGTCAACGACCTCGAGGCGCTTGACGGCCTTCTCGCGCTTCTGCTTCTGGGAATCCTCGTCGGCGATGATGGCCTTGAGCTTCTCGGCCTCTGAAGGAAGGTCGATGGCAGCGAGCAGGTCGCGGACGGCCTCGGCACCCATGCCACCCTTGAAGTACATGGAGTAGTAACGGGTCATCTCGCGGAACAGCGGCTCATCGGAAATGAGGTCGCGCTCGCTGAGCTTCATGAAGGCGTTGAAGGCGTCCGTGCGGAGCTGCTTCTCGTCCTTGCACTCTTCCTCGATGTCGACGATGCCAGAGGCGATCTCCTCGGGGGTCAGCGGCTCCTCGTCGGAGAACTCGTCAAAGTTCTCGGGGTTGCCCTGCTCCTTGAGGGACTCGATCTGGCGGGCGCACTCGGCATCGATCTCTTCCAGATCGGCGGCGAGCTCCTCGCGCAGGTCGTCGGCGTCGGCCTCGCGAGCCTCGTAGTCGACCTCGGTGATGATGTAGCTGGCAAAGTACAGAACCTTCTCGAGGTCCTTGGACTTGATGTCGAGCATACGGCTCATCGGGAAGCTCGTGGGGCTCTTGAAGTACCAGATGTGGGACACGGGAGCGGCGAGCTCGATGTGGCCCATGCGGTCGCGACGCACCTTGGCCGAGGTGACCTCGACGCCGCAGCGCTCGCAGACGATGCCCTTAAAGCGGATGCCCTTGTACTTGCCGCAGGAGCACTCCCAGTCCTTGGCGGGACCGAAGATCTTCTCGCAGAACAGGCCGTCCTTCTCGGGCTTGAGGGTACGGTAATTGATGGTCTCCGGCTTCTTGACCTCACCGTGCGACCAGGAACGGATCTGGTCGGCGGAGGCAAGGGAGATCTTTACCGAGTCAAAATCAGTAGCTTCGAAATCTGCCACAGTCAACTACTCCTTATCAGTGGTCGTGGCGGCGACAGCCTCGGGCGCCTCGTCGGTCTCGGCATCCTCGGCCTCGACGTCGGCGTCAACGCCGGCGAGCGCAGCCAGGTCGTCGAGAGCAGAGGTCTCCTCGGCGGTCACAGGGGCGGAGGCGTCCTCGTCAGCATCGTGCATGGGCTCGATGTCCAGTGCGAGGGAGCGAATCTCCTTGACGAGAACCTTGAAGGACTCGGGGATACCCGGAACCGGGACGTTCTCGCCCTTGACGATGGACTCGTAGGTCTTGACGCGGCCCACAGTATCGTCGGACTTGACGGTCAGGATCTCCTGCAGGACGTTGGAAGCACCGTAAGCGTACAGTGCCCAAACTTCCATCTCGCCGAAGCGCTGGCCGCCGAACTGGGCCTTGCCGCCCAGCGGCTGCTGGGTAACCAGGCTGTAAGGGCCGGTCGAACGGGCGTGGATCTTATCGTCGACCATGTGGCCGAGCTTGAGGATGTAGGACGTACCCACAGTAATGGGCTCGCGGAACTCCTCGCCGGTGCGGCCGTCGAACAGACGGGTCTTGCCGCGCTCGTCAAGCTGAGTGACGAACTCGGGGCGCATGTGATCGCCAAAGGCAGCGGTGGCCTTGTTGAGCATGTTCTTGTTGGCACGACGGATGACCTCGGCGATCTCGTCCTCCTTGGCGCCGTCGAAGACGGGCGTCGCGGTGAAGAACGGACCGGGGACGTACTTGTCGGAGTCGGCCTGCTCGGTATCCCAACCGCAGGCAGCGGCCCAGCCAAGGTGGCACTCGAGCAGCTGGCCGACGTTCATACGCGAAGGAACGCCCAGCGGGTTGAGGATAACGTCGATCGGGGTACCGTCAGCCATGTAGGGCATGTCCTCGACCGGCAGAACGTTACAAATAACACCCTTGTTGCCGTGGCGGCCGGCGATCTTATCGCCCTGCTGGATCTTACGACGCTGGGCGACGTAGACGCGCACCTGCTCGTTGACGCCGGGGGCCAGGTCGTCGCCGTTCTCGCGGCTAAAGCGGACGACGTCGATGACGCGGCCGTAAGCGCCGTGAGGCATCTTAAGGGAGGTGTCGCGGACGTCGTGGGCCTTGGCACCGAAGATGGCGCGCAGCAGGCGCTCCTCGGCGGTCAGAGCGCTCTCGCCCTTGGGCGTGACCTTGCCGACCAGGATGTCGCCAGGGCCGACCTCGGCGCCGATGCGGATGATGCCGTCCTCGTCGAGGTTGGCAAGCATGTCCTCGGAGAGATTCGGGATCTCGCGGGTGATCTCCTCGGGGCCGAGCTTGGTGTCGCGGGCGTCGATCTCGTGACGGGTGATGTTGATGGTCGTCAGCAGGTCCTCGGCCACCAGGCGCTCGGACACGACGATACCGTCCTCGTAGTTAAAGCCTTCCCACGGCATGTAGGCCACGGTGAGGTTCTGGCCCAGTGCGAGCTCGCCGTGATCGGTCGAAGGACCGTCGGCCAAAGGCTCGCCCTGCTCAACGATGTCACCGACGCGCACGAGCGGACGGTGGTTGATGCAGGTGGACTGGTTGGAGCGCTGGTACTTGGCCAGGTGATACTCGTCCATGCCGCCGGCATGCTTGACGATGATCTTGGCGGCGTCGGCAAAGATGACCTCGCCGGCGTTCTTGGCCAGGGTGACCTCGCCGGAGTCCAGAGCGGCGCGGCGCTCCATGCCGGTACCGACATAGGGAGCGGCGGGGTGAACCAGCGGCACGGCCTGACGCTGCATGTTAGCGCCCATCAGCGTACGCTTGGCGTCGTCGTGCTCCAGGAACGGGATCAGCGTGGCTGCGACGGAGAGCATCTGGCGCGGCGAGACGTCCATGTAGTCGACGTCCTCAACGGGCACGTCGGCGGGAGCGCCGAAGGAGCCGTCGAAGTCGCGGGTACGGGCGATCACGGTGTGCGGGCGGACAAGCTTGCCCTCGGCATCGGTCGTGATGAACTCGTTGGTCTTGGGATCGAGCGGCGTGTTGGCCGGCGCGATGACGTGCTTCTCTTCCTCGTCAGCGGTCATCCAGTCGATCTGGTCGGTGGCAACGCCGTTCTCGACGCGACGGAACGGAGCCTCGATGAAGCCATACTCGTTGACGCGGGCGTAGAGGGCGAGCGAGCCGATCAGGCCGATGTTGGGGCCTTCGGGGGTCTCGATCGGGCACATGCGGCTGTAGTGCGAATTGTGAACGTCGCGGACGGCCGTCGGCACGTTGGTGCGGCGGCTGGAGCCGGACTTGTGGCCGGCAAGACCACCAGGGCCGAGTGCGGACAGACGGCGCTTGTGGGTCAGACCGGTCAGGGGGTTCGCCTGGTCCATGAACTGCGAGAGCTGCGAGGAACCGAAGAACTCCTTGATGGAGGCCACGATCGGGCGGATGTTGATGAGCGACTGCGGGGTGATCTCGTCGATGTCCTGGGAGCTCATGCGCTCACGGACGACGCGCTCCATACGGCTCATGCCGATACGGAACTGGTTGGCGACGAGCTCGCCGACGGTGCGGATGCGGCGGTTGCCAAAGTGGTCGATGTCGTCGACCTTGAAGCCCTGCTCGCCGGCGGCGAGGGACAGCAGGTAGCGCAGCGTCGCGACAATATCCTCGTCGGTGAGCACCGTGACCTCTTCCTCGGTGGTGAGGTTGAGCTTCTTGTTGACCTTGTAACGACCGACGCGGGCCAGATCGTAGCGCTGCGGGTTAAAGAGCAGGCCCTCGAGCAGGCTGCGGGAAGCGTCCACGGTGGGAGGCTCGCCCGGGCGCAGGCGACGGTAGATCTCGATAAGGGCATCCTCGCGGGTGAGGGCGGTGTCGCGCTCCAGGGTGCGCTTGATCACATCGGAGTTGCCGAGCAGCTCGATGATGTCGTCGTTGGTGACGGCAATGCCAAGGGCGCGCAGGAACATCGTGGCACTCTGCTTGCGCTTACGGTCGATGGAGACCATGAGCTGGTCGCGCTTGTCGACCTCAAACTCAAGCCAGGCACCGCGGGACGGGATGATCTGGGCCTTGTAAATCTGCTTGCCCGAATCCATCTCGGAGCTGTAGTACACGCCCGGGGAGCGGACGAGCTGCGAGACGACGATACGCTCGGTACCGTTGATGATGAAGGTGCCCTGATCGGTCATCATGGGGAAGTCGCCCATAAAGACGAGTTGCTCCTTGATCTCGCCGGTCTCCTTGTTGGTGAGACGGACGTCGGTCAGAAGCGGGGCCTGATAGGTCATGTCCTTCTCGCGGCACTCCTCGACGGTGTGCGCGGGGTCGCCGAACTGATGCTCGCCGAAGGTAACCTCGAGAACATGGTTCTGGCTCTGGATGGGGCTGGATTCCTTGAACGCCTCACGAAGGCCCTCGTCCTTAAAACGCTCAAAGGATTCCCTTTGAACAGAAATAAGGTTGGGGAGCTCCATGGCCTCCGGGATTTTCCCGAAGCTGACGCGCTTGCGCTCAGTGGCAGTGTATGCGTAGGTCACCAGGTTTTTCCTCCTTCACGGAAATGCTCGGTGGGTTGGCGAGGCATAGCTTCGCCAGTTATCGCAACCTAATAGTTTATCAGGTACCGACCGTTGGGCAAGAAAAGCCTTGACGCGATTGAGTTTTTGGAGTAGCAAAGTTTTTCGACAGAAAACGCGCAGGTAGATGTATGTATATCGAACATCTGTTCATATATTTTCTGTGAACAGAGAGCCGGCAATCGCAGCTCTTATAAAAAACGGGCGCGAACCGAAGTCCGCGCCCGTAAATGTCGATGCCCGAAGGCTTACTTGCGCATCAATCCGCCGCGCTCGTCGATGGCATCCCAGAAGGCATCGGCAAAGCGGGGGTCGCTTGCGGCCATGAGGGCGTTGGTGGCCATCCAGCCAGAGGGAGTGCCGGTGTCGTAGCCCGAGAGCGGGTCGATGACGACAGCGTACATGGCCTCACGGTCAAGCGAGCGAGCCATGGCGTCGGTGAGCTGGATCTCGCCGCCCTTGCCGGCCTGCTGATCGGCGAGCAGGTCCATGACCAGCGGGCTCAGCAGGTAGCGACCGACGATGTACAGGTTGGACGGAGCCGCCTCGGGAGCGGGTTTCTCGACCAGACCGCCGATACGCCAGACAGCGCCCGGCTCTGCATCGGCAACGTCCTCGGCGCCCTCGAGCGAACCGACGCGCTCGCCGGCGATAACGCCGTAGCGGCTGACTTCCTCGGGCGAGCAAGCAGCGACGGCGATAACCGAAGCTCCACCGTGCTCCTTGGAAACGGCGAGCATCTTGTCGCAGATGTCGCGATTAGGCACAACGTAGTCGCCCAGAAGAACCAGGAAGTTCTCCCCTGCCACGGCGTCGGCAGCAGAGCGAATAGCATGGCCGAGGCCCTTGGGCTCGTACTGATAACGGAAGTCGACCGGCATACCGCCAGCGTGGGCGACGGCGTCGGCATAGGCGTTCTTGCCGCGCTCGCGCAGCAGGTTCTCGAGCGAGCGATCGGGCTGGAAGTAGTTCAGTAGCTCGGGCTTACCGGGAGAAGTAACGATGATGGCGTCGTCGACTTCCTCGGGGTCGAGCGCCTCCTCGACGACGTACTGAATGACGGGCTTGTCGAGCACCGGCAGCATCTCTTTGGGCGTGCACTTGGTGCCAGGCAGAAAACGCGTGCCAAGACCGGCGGCGGGGATGATTGCCTTCATGTTATTCAAAGATCCTTTCGCAGGCGCAAAAGCGCCCCATGCGTGCGGCACACAGCCGCAGACCAAATTGCGATACCGGAGTATCTTACTGCCGAAACCATGTATCACTACAAGGCAAAGACAATTCTTCAGCAGGTCAACGCAAATTATTGCTTGAATAGCGCAATTTTATTACCCCTTACGGACCGTCGGGCATGCGCCGAGTAGTAGCTACCGAGGGGCCGAGACAAAAAAGACGGGGCTCGCAATGCGAACCCCGTCTGCAAAGAAATCTGGCGAGAAAGCCTGATTACTTGAGGGTGACAGCAGCGCCAGCAGCCTCGAGCTTCTCCTTGGCAGCCTCGGCGTCCTCCTTCTTGGCACCCTCGAGAACAGCCTTGGGAGCGCCCTCGACGACCTCCTTGGCCTCCTTCAGGCCAAGGTTGGTGAGCTCACGGACGGCCTTGATGACCTGGATCTTGTTGTCGCCGAAGCCCTCGAGCACGACGTCAAACTCGGTCTTCTCCTCGGCCTCAGCAGCGCCAGCAGCGGGAGCGGCGACAACGGCGGCAGGAGCAGCGGCGGAAACGCCGAAGGTGTCCTCGATAGCCTTGACGAGCTCGGAAGCCTCGAGAAGGGTCATTTCCTTAAGAGCATCGATGATCTCATCGGTGGTAAGCTTAGCCATTTCTAAGTCCTTTCGGTTTCCGTGCGGATGCACGGAGATCAGTTAAAACACGGCGCGAATGCGCCAGGGGTGCGGCGTTGCCGCCGCGGGTGAAAACAGCGACTAGGCTGCCTTCTGCTCGGAGACCTGCTGGATCGAACGAGCGAGACCAGAGGAAACGCCGTTGACGCAGACAGCGATGTCGCGAGCGAAACCGGAGATGAGACCGGCGATCTGGCCGAGAAGCTGATCCTTGGTGGGCAGCTCGGCGATAGCCTTAACATCATCAGCGGAAACGGCCTTGCCGTCGGAGATACCGCCCTTGATCTCAAGGACACCCTTGGACTTAGCGGAGAAGTCCTTAAGGGTCTTAGCGGCCTCGACCGGCTCGGTCTCGTAGAACACATAAGCGACGGGGCCGGCGAGGATCTCGTCAAGCTCGGGCTGCTCCTGGTTCTTGAGAGCGATCTTGACCAGGTTGTTCTTGTAGACCTTCATCTCGGCGCCGCACTCGCGAAGCTGATGACGCAGCTCCTGAGCCTGCTTAACCGTCAGACCGTTGTAGTTGACGACGAACAGACCGGCGTTCTCGGCGATACGGGACTCGATCTCTGCAACCTTGTCGATTTTGTACTGCTGGGGCATGAATTACACCTCCTCGAATTCTTTCCGGGCACGGTCCGCCACAAGGACGTGACGGGGGCATGTCCAAAAAGAAAGCCCCCGCGCTGCATGAGCGACGGGGGCGAGAAGACATATCTACTCGACCACCTCGGCTGGCGGGATATCCCATTAAGCTCGCAGGCAATGCCCGTTTGCACCGGCTGTCTCTGGCAGCGGATTCGTGCGTGAACCGAAAGTATTATGGCGGGGACCCCGGCGCCGGTCAACGGAAAACCGGGCTGCACACAATTCCACCATCCGGCACGCGCCGCCGAAGGCCAGGCGCAAGGTTTTCGCTCGGTCAAGTCCTGGCTCGCACGAAGAGCACATTAAGTGCTCTTCGGCTCGTGCGGAATCTACGAAAACCTTGCGCCTGGCCTTCGGCGGCGCGGCCTGCGGTGACTTTGGGGCAGCCCGGTTTTCCGTTGGCCGGCGCGCCCCACTCATAATGCTTGGGTCGGTGGGCTGATGCGTTGCGTCCCGTTGGGCTATAAGGTTGAAATGAAGATGGACAGGCGATTTAAGCCTTCGTCCAAATCTTGGTCGGAGACGCAGTAGCTTAGGCGGATGTGGCCTTCGGTGCCGAAACAGTCGCCCGGGACTAGGGCTACGTTTGCTTCTTTGATGGCTTTGATGCAGAAGGCTTCGCTTGTTAGGCCGAATTGTTTGATGCTCGGGAAAGCGTAGAAGGCTCCTGCGGGCTCTACTGCGTCGAGGCCCATAGCGTTTAAGGCTGCGAGCACGCGTTTGCGGCGGGCTCGGTAGACTTTGAGCATGGGGGTTGGGTCGACGGTCAGGGCTCGCGCTGCTGCGTCCATCTCAAATGAAACGGCACTCGATACTAGGTATTGGTGTGCTTTTGCGATCTCGGCGATGACGGGGGCTGCGGCTGCGAGCCAACCCAGGCGCCAGCCGGTCATGGCCCAGGGCTTGGAGAAGCTCTCGATGACCACTGTCTGCTCGCGTAGCTCCGGGTGGCGCTGGGCAAATCGCTCGTAGCCATCCACATAGACCAGACGGTTGTATACGTCGTCGCAGACTACGTAGATGCCCGCCTGCTCCGCTACGCGTGCCACGGCGTCGAGCGACGCCGCGTTGAGAATGCAGCCCGTAGGATTGTTGGGCGAGCAGATAACGATGGCCTTGGTCGCCGGGGTCACACAGGCGCGAAGCGCTTCCTCGTCAATCTGAAATTGCGCGGGCTCCGTATCCAAATAGACCGCTTTGGCGTGATTGGCCACGACGATGCTCTCGTACAAACCAAAAGCCGGCGTGGGAATGATGACCTCGTCGCCGGGGTTGAGCATGGCCATAAACGTAGCCGACAGGGCCTCGGTCGCGCCGTCGGTCAGGATGACCTCGTCGGCCGAAAACGTAAGGCCCGCGTCCCCCATGTAGGCAGACAGCGCCTCGCGCAGGGCGGGGCGGCCGTTGTTGGGCGGATAGTGCGTGTCGCCACGGTCAAGCGAGGCCGTCACCTCGGCGCTAATCACGTCGGGCGTGGGAAAATCGGGCTCGCCGAGCGCAAGCGCAATGCATCCCGGATGCTGAGCGGCGAGCGCGTTGATTCGGCGGATGCCGGAGGGCTTGAGCGTGACAAGCGAGGTATTCATGGGCAGACGCATGGCGTTCCTTTCGTAAGGGTTGCACTAGGATAGCGCGGCGGGAGGATGGCAGACGGTGTAACCTAAACGGAAACGGACTGGAAAGGAGATGGCATGGAGGCGACCGCACACGGCGATAAGCCCAAAACGCTGCAATCCATTGCGTATATCAGTATTCCCGATAGCGCCGATCTTGAGTTTTTGCTTTGGGACCTCCAGGATGCCATCGCGGCGTATGCCCGGCTTTCCGGTACTTCGCTCCCCCGCCCGGTTGGCTTGAAGGCAAATGACGTCGGTGCAGTCGATGGCATAGTGCTCGCTGTTGATGATGCATTTGATGATGAGGCGATGACCGCTGTCGAGCAGATACTCGATCGCCTTGGGAATACAGAAACACGCGTCTATGTCGTCGTCCAGGCCGCGTCCAAAAACAACAAGCAGGCGGACGAAGTTCTCGACCGCCTGTATCGGGCATGTCTTCTACGTGACCTGCCATGGTGCGACGGCGTTGTCATCTGTGCCAGCAGCGGCATCGCAGCGCTTCGCCACTCCCCGCGTATGGGCCTCTTGCGTCGGCCATTTTCGGAAGCGATGGATAAGCTTGTGGGCGCTGTGCGCATGGGCTGCTCCATTGAGCATGCGCAGCTGCTTGGCGGCGGCGATGTCGGTAGCGTCGATGTCGACGGCATGGTGCGCGTCAAGCCCGCGCTGCCCGCACCGATCTGGCATGCCATCATGAAACGCCTCGGCACCAGCGCCCAATCAGATATCTAAATTACAGAGCGCCCCAGTCAACGGCCTCGCGCCAGCGCTCGATAAGGCGTTCCAGGCGCCATGCCGCATTGGCGGGACTTGTCGACGGCAGAACGATGGCCGACAGCCCCGTGCGTTCTTGTAGGTAGCGCTTGTAGAGCCGCCCGGCCGTGCCGCCGTTACAGACAACGACCTCGATCGGCGTGGCATCGGTAATGCGCTCGATACGCGCCGGTACGACGTTTTTGATGCTGGCGTCGCTCGAGCCCTTGATGTCGCAGCTCTCAATCACATCCCACAGGGCCACGCCACCATTCAGCAACATAGCCCGCTTGGCGGCAATCGAGGCATCGAGCGTCGCGGGCTCACCGCTTGCCAAAGGATCGCCCTCGTTGGGCGGCACGGGCGCACCGAGGCACGCGGCCATCACGCGCCAAAAGCGGTTCTGCGGATTGCCGTAATAGAAGGCATTGGCACGCGAGAGCACCGAGGGAAACGACCCCAGCACCAAAACGCGCGAGCGCTCGTCAAACACGGGTTCAAACCCATGCTCAATATGCTGATAACCCTCATCTGGCGTGGCCACGAGCTAGGCCCTCAACAGATAACGCACCTCATAGGGCGCAAGTTCAAGGGAGCCCGGCAGCTCGACCGTGGGCGCGTCGTCGGCAAGCAGGTCGACGAAGGAGCCGTTGAGTTCGCCGGCTCCAAAGGTATAGGGCTCGTTCACGGCATTGACCGCCACGAGCACCGTCGCGTCGTCGCAGGCGCGCTCGAACAGCAGCTGCTTGTTCTGGATCACCACGTTGCGATAGGCACCATAGTTGAGGGCACGAGCCGCCGCATCGTTTGCCGAGCGCAGGTGCGCCAGCTGCGTGACAAATGTCGTCAGATCGTTGGGCGCAGGCTCATCAAGCACAGGGCGCAGCGCCCAGTCGCCATCGGGGCCGCCCTTTTCGCCAGGAGTCCCCCACTCGCTGCCATAGTAGACGCACGGGATGCCCGGCATGCCAAACAGCATGCCATAGGCGGGACGCAGGCACGACTTGTCGGTGAGGATGCTCGCCAGGCGCGGCACGTCGTGGTTGTCGACAAACGACAGCAGGTGTTTGCCGCGATAAATGCACCACGGGTCACCGCCAAACTGGCGATGCAGCGAGTGGGCAATCTCGAACATGTTGACCGAGTTAAAGCTGGAGTACAGGCCCTTGTAGCACTCGTAGTTGGTGCAGGAGTCGAGCATCTCGTCGTTGACGATCTGGTTATAGTCGCCGTGGAGCGTCTCACCAATCAGCACAAAGTCGGGCTTGAGTTCGCGGGTAAAGCTATGCAGGCGGCGCATAAAATCGCGATCGAGCATGTAGGCGACGTCCAGGCGCAGACCGTCGATACCAAAGACCTCGGCCCAGCGGCGCACGGACTCAAGCAGGTAATCGACCACAGCGGGATTTTGCAGGTTGAGCTTCACAAGCTCAAAATGGCCTTCCCAGCCCTCGTACCAAAAGCCGTCGCCGTAGTACGAGTCGCCGTCAAAGCTGATGTGGAACCAGTCCTTGTACGGCGAGTCCCACTTACGCTCCTGCACATCGCGGAAGGCCCAAAAGCCGCGACCGACGTGGTTGAAGACGGCGTCGAGCACCACGCGGATGCCGTGGGCATGCAGCGTGTCGCATACGGCGGCAAAGTCGGCATCCCCACCCAGGCGGCGGTCGATATGGCGCAGGCTGCGCGTATCGTAGCCGTGGCTATCGGACTCGAGCGGTGGATTGATCAGCACAGCGCCAACGCCGAGTTCCTGCAGGTAGTCGGCCCATTGGGCAATCTTCATGATGGGCGCATCGGGATTGGGCACAGCGTTGGCGGCCTGGACGAGCTCATCCTCGGCAACGGGCGCGGCATTCTCACGCGGAGCCCCGCAAAAGCCCAGCGGATAGATCTGATAGAACGTCGTCTCGTATGCCCACATAGCAACCTCCCGGTAAGCCCAACACAACGACATCCATTGTATGCCCGGCTTGTATCCTCTTCCCCAAAATAAGTTGCGGTGGAATAGTTCCTGCTTGGGCCTTCAGAGGCCTTAAACAGGAACTATTCCACCGCAACTGATGAGGAAACGTGATCAGGCGACAGGCTTGGCGCGGCGAATGGCCGGGAACATCACCGTGATAGCGAGGATGACGCCCATGGCGGCAATCACCCCGCCCGCGAAGCCGATCCAGGCGATACCGGGACCCGAAACCACGGCTCCGCCGATCGCGGTACCCGTGCCAATGCCCAGATTGAACAGGCCCGAGAAGATCGACATGGCGACGGCCGACGAATCTGCCGGCGTGTGCTTGATGAGCTCGGCCTGAAACGCCACGTTAAAGGCCGTGGCGCAGCAACCCCACAGTGCGCAGACGGCAAGCACTGTCACGAGCGACGATGCGGCCGGCCCCATGAGCAGCAGGGCCACCGGCACGCCGGAGAGCGTAATCGCGAGGAACGGGAAGCGGTGCCCATCGAACAGGCGGCCAAACAGCCAGCTTCCGAGCAGACCGGAGCAGCCGAACGCCGTCAGCGTCATAGTGATGGCGCTTGCGTCGACATGCGCGACCTGGGCCAGGAAAGGCTCGATATAGCTATAGCCCGCGTAATAGCCGGTCGCCATAAAGACCGTGACCACATAGAGCGCGATGAGGAACGGGTTCTTGAGCAGGTCGGGCAGCTGCTTGAGCGTAAAACGCTCGCCCGCTGGCATGGTGGGGAACACCGTGGCCTGGTAGACGACCGCGACAGCAGACAGCACCCCGACCACGGCAAACGTCATACGCCAGCCCACGGCCAGGCCAATGGCGCGGCCGAGCGGCAGGCCGAAGATCTGTGCGATGGAAGAGCCCGTAGCGATCATGCTGATGGCGAGCGCCCCGTGGCGTGTGTCAACCAGGCGCGACGCCATGATCGAAGCGACCGACCAGAACACGGCGTGCGCGCAGGCAACCACCAGGCGCGCGCAGACTAAGATGGGATAGGTCGGTGCCAAGGCGGACAGGAACTGGCCCAGCGAGAACACGGCAAGCACGCCCAGCAGCATCCGCTTGAACTCGAAACGCGAAGCGAACACCATGAGCGGCAACGACAGCAGCATGACGCCCCAGGCATAGACCGAGATCATGATGCCAGCTTGGGCCTCGGTGAGCGAGAACGACGCGGCAATATCAGTCAGAAGGCCGATGGGCATGAACTCCGACGTGTTGAACACGAACGCGCAGCAGGTGAGCCCGACGAGTGGGAGCCACTGCTTGAGCGTGATGCCGTCTTGCTTTGTTTGAGCCATATAGGAAAACCTCTCCGATTATCTTGAGCGGTGGGCGATTATAGCAATGAGAAGTCTATAAAATGAGCAACAAAAGAATTCTTGGAAAACGATTGTTAACAGACGGTGCGCCAATTCTGCTTAGAAAGCAAGGTACGCAGGAACTCAATGTCGAAAACGTGGCTTCATCTTCGGGCTATCGCGCCTGCTCGGATACGCACAAGGACACCCCCATGAGCACGTCAATTTCGAGCCAACTCGCAACCGCACAATGAACTAGCAAAAGCAGCATATAAGCAAACGCCCCATAATAAAGTCCCTCATGCACAAGCGCCGTCACTGAAAGTGCCGACGGCAGCGCCGCACTCGAAACTACCCATCCAACAAGAACCTGGATAGCGCAACTTGCAACCAGGTTCCATGCCACCAGCAGCGTTGCGGGACGCGCGATTTCTCTCCAGGAGGAACGAAGCACCGTGACCGAACGCATGATGTAGCGTGGTGCAAACCGAATGCCTCGTAGTCCCCTCTGCTCCACGTCCGCATCTTCAATTAACACGAATACGAACGACGCGGAAAGAAGCGTCACGATTACTGCCACCACAAGCGAACACAACACCCCGAGCTGACTGCTCGCAAGCGAGGCAAAGACTACAATTGCCGATAAAATCAAGTGAACCAAATAAATTAGCAGCGCCCCAGAAATCTGGAGGGGAACCGTCGAGGCCAAGAGATAAACCGGAGGGGTTCGAGCAGGTTGCACCGTCTCTTTGGACCGGTCGACGGCAAATAATGAAAAAGCCACATTCGATAGAAGCAGGTTTAAAAAGGCCGCGACCACAGTGCAAATAAGCGTAATGGACGGATTGATATAGGCGAGCTCAGTTGCAACGTTTGATACACCAATTTGAAGCGCGCTCATAACAAACAAGGGGATATATAACGCCATCGTGCAGCCACTCCGGCATTCCTTCGCCCGATCGCCCGATTCCAGAAAGACATTGAAGTTCTCTCGCAAGTTCACTCTATACCCGTTTTCTTACTAAGCAGGGCGAACGGGCGCCAATATAAACGCCGGTCCGCCCATCCATAATTTCTAGTTTTAACGTCCAGACTAGTCTGTCCAGCCGTCGATGTAGTCGCGGTTAAGCTCAAAGTACTGCGCGGCGATATCTTTCGCCAAGGAGTACGAATTAACGAGCGGGTGCATCGCGAGGCTCTCGACAATGTCGCGCTTCGATCGGTTAACGATGCCACGCGCCACGGTGCGCTCGTAGTACTTGACGCGACGAATCAATTCGAGGTTTCCCGCGGGCACAGAATCGGCTTCGACGCGATGCGGCACGCAGCCATCGGTGGAGATATCGCACGTTGACTCAATGACATCTGTATCGAGAAGGCCGGGGATGGCGCCATTGTTGGGGGTGCACAGGATCATCTGCTGCGTCTTGCCAGAGCGAGCAATATCCATGAAGCGGAGCGCGACACCTGCGTATCCGCCAGCATCTTTGCCGTACACGTCAAACGTCCACGGCTTGTCGCGATGAATACCCGTCTCGGCCGCCATGTAGTTGTTTTCGCGCATTCCGTACCACTTCTCAAAGCACGCGAGGCCTTTTTCGAAGTCGTTCTCAATATCGATAGATGCAAGCTCGCTCGTCATTTCTCGATTAATTTCTTCGATTAGTTCGCCGCGCGTCTGGGGCGAAGAGAGAACGTTGGCAACGGCGCGCTCGCGATAGTAGAAATAGTATAGGTACTCATTTGGCACGCATCCGCGATTTAGGACGAGGTCCTTCTCGAAGAACCTAAGATCTGTATGAGCATATGCCCCGTCGTCGTGGATCAAGTCGGACATGATGTCCTCGCCGTCAACCGTCACATTGCGGAAGAACGAGAGGTGGTTGAGTCCATAGCACTCGCCCTGAACCGATGCGGGATCAACGCCTTTATACTCGGCAAACTGATGCAACATGCCCGAGGGGGCATCACAAATGCCATAAGTAAAATCATAGCCCATATCGCGTAGGGCCTGAGATACGACGCCAGCGGGATTAGTAAAGTTAAACACCTTGACGTCCGGCTTTGCGTACTTCTTGATTAACTCGCAATACGAAGCAAGCGCAGGGACGGAGCGCATGGCAAAAGACACGCCGGCTGCGCCAGTCGTCTCTTGGCCAAGAACCCCATGCGAAAGAGCAATGCGCTCATCGCGAACGCGCATATGGTCCCCACCGACGCGAATCGTCGTGATCACGTAATCGGCGTCCTTAACGGCCTCGACTGCATCGCCCGTCAGTGAAAAATTAAGCGTGGGGCAAAGCATGCCCGAGACATGGGCGGCAAGGCCACCGTAGATGCGCAGCTTCTCGGGATCATTGTCCATAAACACAAGTTCGTCGATTCCAAGCGATGACGCCTGCTGGGCTATGCTCTTTGCCAAAAACATGGAGCGGACGCCACCGCCACCTATGACCGTAAGTTTCATATCGAAACCCCCAATTAGCACATTCAATATTGCATGGTTCGCCTGTGTTTGGATATTGTATCCAGCATGGAGGGCCGCTTCCCGCCCCGGTTGCAAGGCGGGAAAGGAATTCCCCAAGGAGTTATTATTTACGCAACGGAAGCGGCCACACACGTCCGGCGGGAAGGAAGCACCGATGGTTGATAAAAAGCAGATTTCCAAGCTCTACTCAGCCGCAAAGCTATCCGAAACCGAGCAAAGCGTACTCGAATACCTACTCAACAATATCGACGCCCTCGATGATATTGGCATAAAACCCGTCGCCATGGCATGCTTTACCAGCATGACGACAGTCATCAGGCTTTCGAAAAAGCTCGGCTACCGTGGCTACCGCGAAATGATGTACGATCTCAAGCACCTTCAGCATGTCTCCCGCGAAATGAATCAATCACTCAAAGACAGTAGCGTCCACTTCGTATGTCACACCGGAGATGTAGACGTATTCATCGCCGCACTGCATCGCAACAGAATGATCGGAGTAAACGGAGAGGGCTTCTCACGCATCGTTGCGCAGTACATGGCGACCAAGCTCGTTGGACTTGGCTTTTTGGCCGTCATACAGGACTTCCTAGAAACCGATCAGTTTGTCGAATCCAACCGAAATACGCTCAGCTGCATGATGCTCATATCCAAATCGGGCCAGACAGAAGCCATCCTGGAAACCGCAAGGGCATGCCACGACGCGGGCATTACGACCCTCGCGTTTACCGGCAACGAAGACAGTGAGCTCGCCAAGACGGCAGACGCAATCTTTACGATACATGACGATCACCCAATGGATCTTAAGAACGTTAAGCCTAACTGCTTTACCGGGAGTTGTATTCTCGCATTCGAAGAACTATTGAGTATCTGCCTTGACAATCTAAAACAAGAAGGCTTGGCCCCCTAAATCATGCGATAGGAAGCCAAGCCCTGGAATTGCGCTATGCAATTGAAAGCCACTTGCGCGTTTTACTCGTCACCGAGAACTTCGTGCACCTCAGAAGCGACTTCGCCGACACGAGGACCGTAAATGACCTGGATTGCCTTGTCGCTCAGGCGGATAACGCCCATAGCTTCAAGATTCTTGGTGAACACCTCGTCGTCTGCAACCTTAGAACCATCCTTGACAATCACGCGAAGACGTGAGATGCAGTTGTCAAGATCATCAATGTTGTCGGCTCCACCAAGCGCTTCGACAATGCCAACAGCAAGCGCGCTGTCCTTGGTCGCACGGCCCTGGACTGCCTTCTCGGGAGTGCTATCAGACTCGCCCTTTGCCTCAGCGGCCTTTGCCTCGAACTCAGCTCTGCTGTTGATCAACTCAATATCGTCACCATCGTCTCGACCGGGCGTCTTGATATCGAACTTAGTAATAAAGAACCGGAAGAGGAAGAAAGCTGCCAGGAAAAAGGCGGGGAGCAGGATAAGGTACGGAAGCAGATTAAGCTTCTCGGGGCGGAATAAGAATGGGATCAGGTCCTTGATATTTCCCTGGTACACCGAAACGCCCATTGCCTCCGAGAGAACTTCACCCAGTCCGGAAAGCGGAGCGTAAACGCCAAAGTAGAGCCAGGGGGCGGCAAACAGGAACGTAAAGAGAATAGGCTCCGTAACGCCAAAGAAAACAGTCGAAATCACTGTGGGGATTAAAAGACCAGCAACCTTCTTGCGGTTCTGGGGCTTGGCACAAGACCACATAGCAAGGGCGATGCCCGGGAACAACGCGTAATCGTTAATGCCATAGCCAGCCATGAAGGCCCTAACCAAGAGCTTGTCACTGCTGGGAGAAGCGAGCTGTGCAAGCTGAATGGCGCTATTGCCCACCACGCGCGTTCCATCGACGACCATGGAGCCGCCAAGCTCAGTCCAATACATGGGCGTCTCGAGCAGCGGATGCAAGCCAAACGGCACAAGGCTCTCGAGCACCCAGCGATAGACAAACGTACCGACCAGACCGGAGCCTTTCACGAACGTCGCAATACCCGAGAAGCATCCACCGATGACGGGCCAGACGAAGTACATGATGCCGCCCAGGATGCCACCGGCGACCAGCGATACAATGGGGACCGTTCGACTGCCCGCAAAAAACGCCAGCGCCGTTGGAAGCTTGGTCTTGTAAAAACGGCCGGTGATCCAGGCGACCAGGCAGCCCACGATAATGCCGCCAAAGACACCAGAGCTGTAGCCAAAAAAGCCGAGCGAGGTAGTGTAGAGTGCGGACTGCTCACTCGCCTGAATGGACGTAAGGCCGACCTTCTGAAGAGCTTCCACCGTTGTATTGTCGGCAGCCAAGCCAGCTGCTCCAAGCAGAATCTCAACCGTCTTGAGCATGGTGAGATAGCAGACAAGGGCAGAAAAGGCAGCCCAGCCCTTCTCTTTGCGAGACAAGGAGAAGGCGCAGCCGACGGCAAACAAAACACCGAGGTTTCCAATGATTACCTCGCCGAGACCCTTAAATACCGAGAAGAACGTAAAGAGCGGCGAAGCGGCATACCAGTCCCAATTAACGCCAAGGGACACAAGGGTCAGTTCGGTCGTAAAAACGCTACCGATACCCAAAAAGAGACCGGAAATGGCAATGAGCGTAATCGGAACGAGCATTGCCTTTCCGAACGATTGGAATTTTTCTTTCATCAATTCCCTCCTCAATGAGCCTCTACAAACGACTATTGCACCCCACGTCCCCACACAGGCGAAACGGAAGACATGCTCGGCAATAGACACAAAGTGATTGTAGAAAGGGGCACAAAAAATGTGCATCGGCATCGCGTAATGCGGTTAAATCGACCGACGATTGCAAGTATTTACGAATCCGTAAACGACAGCAAATAGGCAGCGAACGGCAACCTGCAGCGTAGGACAGTCCCCGCAGGCCGACAATTACCGGTATTCTCTCTCATATTTTGTTGAATTGTTGCTCGCCCAAAAGCGCGGAGCATCAACGCGCCCCTAAGCCAACCCCAGCAACATGCCCGCCGAATGCACGACAAACGCCACGACCCAGGCGACCGTCACCTGAAACGCGAATACGGCCACGGCATAGCGTGCGCCCAACTCGCTCTTGACGGCGCCGATGGACGCCACGCAAGGCGGGTACAGCAGCGTAAAGACCAGGAACACGTAGGCGGTAAACGGCGAAAACATGGCTGACAGTGCCGCGGGCGACGTTGCGCCCAAAAGCACCGTGAGCGTCGAGATGACGCTCTCCTTGGCAATGAGCCCCGTGACGAGCGCCGTCGAGGCGCGCCAGTCGCCAAAGCCGAGCGGGGCCAACACCGGCGCGATGATGCTACCCAGACCGGCAAGCAGGCTTTGCGACTGGTCGGCGACCACGTTAAAGCGGATGTCGAACGTCTGAAGGAACCAGATGACCACGGTCGCGGCAAAGATAATGGTAAAGGCCTTGGTGATGAAGTCCTTGGCCTTATCCCATGCCAGCATCACCGTCGTCTTGACGCTCGGCAGGCGGTAATTGGGGAGCTCCATGATAAACGGCACCGGGTCGCCCTTAAATGCCGTGCGGTTGAGCACCAAAGCCGCGACGCAGCCGACCACGATACCGATCAGATAGAGCGAGACCATGGCGGGAACCGTCGCCTGCGGGAAAAACGCCCCGCACAGCAAGCCGTAAACCGGCAGCTTGGCTGAGCAGCTCATAAACGGCGTGAGCATGACCGTCATCTTGCGGTCGTGCTCGGATGGGAGCGTACGGGTCGACATGATAGCTGGCACGGTGCAGCCAAAGCCGACGAGCATGGGCACGAAGCTGCGGCCCGACAGACCAAAGCGACGCAACACCTTATCCATGACAAAGGCCACGCGCGCCATGTATCCGGAGTCTTCCAGAATGGAGAGGAACAAAAAGAGCACGACGATAATCGGCAGGAAGGTCAGCACACTGCCCACGCCCGTAAGCACGCCGTCGACAGCCAGCGAGCGCACCACGTCGTTGGTACCGAACGCCTTGAGGCCCGCATCGGCCGAGGCGATGATGGCAGCGATACCGTCCTCCATGAGTCCCTGCAACGCCGCGCCGATCACGCCAAACGTCAGCCAAAAGACGAGGCCCATGATCAACAGAAACGCCGGAATGGCCGTATAGCGACCCGTCAGAATGCGGTCGATTTTGACAGAGCGCACGTGTTCGCGACTTTCGTGCGGCTTGACGACGCAGCGCCCGCACACATCGCCGATAAAGCTAAAGCGCATGTCCGCCAGCGCAGACAGGCGGTCAGTGCCGGCCTCGCCCTCCATCTGGGTGATGATGTGCTCGATAGCGTCGAGCTCGTTGCGATCCAGGTGAAGCGCCTCGGTTACCAGCTCATCGCCCTCGACCAGCTTGGTCGCCGCAAAGCGCACCGGGATGTGCGCCGTCACGGCATGGTCCTCGATCAGGTTAGCAATGCCGTGAATGCAGCGATGCAGTGCACCGCCGTCCGGACCGTCGGGCGCGCAAAAGTCCAGGCGACCGGGGCGCTCGCGGAACCGTGCCACGTGCAGGGCGTGGTCCACCAGCTCGCCGATGCCCTCGTTGCGGGCAGCGCTAATGGGGACAACGGGCACGCCCAACAGGCTCTCGAGCAAGTTGACGTCTACGGCGCCGCCGTTGGCGGTCACCTCGTCCATCATGTTGAGCGCGATGACCATAGGACGGTCAAGCTCCATGAGCTGCAGTGTCAGGTACAGGTTGCGCTCGATGTTGGTGGCGTCAATGATATCGATGATGGCGTCGGGATGCTCATCCAGGATAAACTGGCGGCTCACGATCTCCTCACCCGTGTACGGCGACAGAGAGTAAATGCCGGGCAGGTCGGTAACGCTCGCCTCGGGGTGGTTACGAATGGTACCGTCTTTGCGGTCGACCGTTACGCCGGGAAAGTTGCCGACGTGCTGGTTGGAGCCCGTAAGCTGGTTGAACAGCGTGGTCTTACCGCAGTTTTGGTTGCCGGCGAGGGCAAAATGCAGCGGCGCGCCCTCAGGCACGGCCGTCTTCGCGGCGCGGGGCGAATACGTCCCCTCGCCCAGGGCCGGATGCTCCGTCGTGCCGATTGCGGCGTTAGCGCGCGGACCCGCATCGGTGTCGTGAACACCCACGAGCTCGATGCGAGCGGCATCGTCCTTGCGCAGCGTCAACTCGTAGCCACGCAGGCGGATCTCGAGCGGGTCACCCATGGGGGCGTACTTCATCATGGTAACTTCGGTGCCCGGCGTTAGACCCATGTCCAAAATATGCTGTCGAAGCGCCTGATCGTCGGATGTCACCGATGCGACAACGGCGTCCTTTCCAATCTCGAGTGTATCGAGCTTCACGTCCGTGTTCCTCCCCCGGCGCCCACAGGGCGTTGCATTTATGTTCACCATGGCTAACCGTTTGCCATGGCTAACCAATTTTAAGCTTACATGATAGCGTGAACACACAATGACGTTCAATCAGCAGATTGGCGCAATGGGGACAGGCAGGAGAGTTCAGGGCCATAGTTTCCCGATGAGGCCTCTCGGGGAAACTACATCCCAGAATTCTGGCTCGAAACGGGATATGGTTTCCCAAACAGGCCTCTTACGGAAAATGCATCCCGGAATCCCCACTCGAAACGGGACGCACTTTCTCAGTCGAGGCCCTATGGGAAACCGTGTCCCACCTTGAAGGGGGAACTGGGATGCAGTTTCCGGACGGGACATCAAAAACAAAGTTGCGGTGGAATAGTTCCTGGATGGGCTGGTTGATGCCCCAGATAGGAACTATTTCACCGCAAGTTATTGAAGGGCTGGGATGCCCGTCCTCTTACAGATGGCGCTCCAGAAAGCGGAAGGCTAGGCGAATCCAGGGGCGGACCGCCACCTGCTTGTCCTCGTTGTCGACCGCGGTGTTGGCGTTGCCGAGCGAAAGGCCGTGACCGCCCTGGTCAAAGACGTGCATCTCGCAAGCGACGCCCTCCTCCGCCATGCGTTGGGCAAACGGATAGACCTGCGCGATCGGCGCCGTCTTGTCGTCGGACACGCCCCATACAAAGGTCGGTGGCATCTGACGCGAAACATGCGTGGTGGGGCAGATGTCGGCCAGATGCTCGTCAGCTGCCTCGCCGCCCGTCACCATCGACAGGTAGTCGTTGAGCAAATCGCGCCCCGTCTTGCCGCCCGTCTTGGGCACGCGCAAGTCAATGCGCGGATCGCGCGTCTGCATGTCGCGCACATAGGCAAAGTCGAGCAATGGATAGCCCAGCACCACGGCATCGGGACGAATGTCGTCCGGACGCGCCCCGGCAAGTGCCGCGAAGGGGCCGGTCTTCCACTGTGTTGCCAGCGAGGCGCAAATCATGCCGCCAGCAGAAAAGCCCACGACGCACACGCGCTTGGGGTCGACATGCCACTCGTCGGCATTCGCGCGCACCGTGGCGACCATCTTGGCAAGATCTGCCTGGGGGTGCGGAAAGCTCACGTCACCCGTAGAACTCGTGACATAGTTGAGCACAAAGGCCTGGTAGCCGCGGTCCAAAAACGCAAACGCCACCGGGTCCTGCTCGTGCGGAGCGATATGCGTAAACCCGCCTCCGCCGCAGATGATCACCGCGGGGCGGCGGCCATTGGGCTTGTCGGGCAGCGGCTCGGCACCCAGATACGTAAAGGTCGCCGGATAATCCTCGGTCGGCTCCTCGCCCCACAGCGCATGGTTCTCGACAATCATATGTGCTCCCTTCGCGCAAATTATGCGCCCTTGTTTTTCGCCTTCAAGCGTACCCCACTTGAACCCGTGGCGCAGAAACACTCCGGCAATAAGTTTCCCTTCAACTGATATATCACATAATCCCAGTTCAGAGGTATCGTTGAGCAGCGTAGAATAGGGGCGTTGACCAAGCCGCGAAACACATGTGAAACGTTTCCGGCAAACCAAACGCGCGATATGCGCCTATTTAAGTTGGAGGCAACTATGGGTCTGCTCGATTCGCTTAAGTCCACCTTCACCTCGACCGGCGAGGCGTCCGTTCCGCCCGCAGCAAGCTTCGCTACCCGCGAAGGCGTCATCTATGCCCCCGTCAACGGCGTGCTCGTCAACCTGAACGAGGTTCCCGACGAGACGATCGCCTCGGGCATGCTTGGCCAGGGCTATGGCATCGAGCCCATTACCGGCACCATCTATGCGCCCGCCAACGGCCGCATCGGTGCCACCACTGTCACCAACCACTCCATCGGCATGATTACCGAGGACGGCCTGCGCGTGTTCATCCATGTTGGCCTGGGCACCGTGGAAATGAACGGCAAGGGTTTTGCCCGCTTTGTCGAGATGGGCGATGTGGTCAAGGCAGGCCAGCCGCTCATCAGCTTCGACCGCGAGGCCATTAAGGCCGCTGGTCACGAGGACATCGTGACCGTCATCGTCTCCGAGCTCGATCGTCTTAAGAGCATCGACCATGTCGGCGAGTCTGGAACGCTTATCGGCGGCAACCCGCTCGTCAAGCTTGGCGACCCGCTGCTGGTTGCCAAGACCAAGTAGCCAGGCCCCGCGCCACACAGCCAAAAGGCACCTCGTCAAGCGCCCACGACCATTAGGCCGCGGGCGCTTTTCGTTTGAAAAACCATCCCGCCAATGCCTTATCTGTATAGCCCAAATGAGCCGAGCTGCTAGAATATCGAACTGTATGGATAACTATCATTCAACCGTTATGGGAGGATACGTGAACCGCACCAAAATCGCGCAGCTCTATGCCGATGCCGAGTCGCTCGGCGGCCAGACCGTCACCGTCGCCGGCTGGGTCAAGTCCGTCCGCGACATGAAGAACTTTGGCTTTGTTACGCTCAACGACGGCAGCTGCTTCCGCGACCTGCAGGTCGTCATGAACCGCGAGGCACTCGACAACTACGACGAGATCGCCCATCAAAACGTCTCGGCCGCACTCATTTGCACCGGCACCGTCAAGCTGACCCCCGATGCGCCCCAGCCTTTCGAGCTTTCTGCCACCTCCATCGAGGTCGAGGGCGTCAGCGCCCCGGATTACCCACTGCAGAAGAAGCGCGCAACCGTCGAGTTCCTGCGCACCCAGCAGCACCTGCGTCCGCGCACCAACCTGTTCCGCGCCGTGTTCCGCATCCGCTCTGTCGCGGCTGCCGCCATCCACCGCTTCTTCCAGGAGCAGGGCTTTGTCTACGTCAACACCCCCATCATCACCACGAGTGACTGCGAGGGCGCCGGCGAGATGTTCCGCGTGACCACGCTCGACCCCAAAAATCCGCCCCTCACCGAGTCCGGCGAGGTCGACTGGAGCCAGGACTTCTTTGGCAAGCATGCAAGCCTCACCGTGTCCGGCCAGCTCAATGCCGAGAACTTTGCCATGGCCTTTGGCGACGTGTACACCTTTGGCCCCACCTTCCGTGCCGAGAACTCCAACACCACGCGCCACGCCGCCGAGTTTTGGATGATCGAGCCCGAGATGGCCTTTGCCGACCTTAACGACTACATGGATAACGCCGAGGCCATGCTCAAGTACGTCCTTAAGGACGTCATGGCAACCTGCCCCGACGAGCTCAATATGCTCAACAAGTTTGTGGACAAGGGTCTGCTCGAGCGCCTGGACCATGTCGCCAACTCCGACTTTGCCCGCGTTACCTACACCGAGGCCGTCGAGATCCTGGAGCAGGCAGTCGCTGCTGGCCACCAGTTTGATTACCCCGTCAGCTGGGGCATCGACTTGCAGACCGAGCACGAGCGCTTCCTGACCGAGGAGCACTTTAAGCGCCCGACCTTCGTGACCGACTACCCGGCCGAGATCAAGGCGTTCTACATGCGCATGAACGAGGACGGCAAGACCGTCGCCGCCGCCGACTGCCTGGTTCCCGGCATCGGCGAGATCATCGGCGGCTCCCAGCGCGAGGAGCGCCTGGATCTGCTCGAGGCCCGCATCAAGGATCTGGGCATGAATCCCGAGCAGTACAAGTACTACCTTGACCTGCGCCGCTACGGTTCCTGCAAGCACGCCGGCTACGGTCTGGGCTTCGAGCGCTTGGTCATGTATCTGACCGGCGTGGGCAACATCCGCGACGTCCTGCCGCACCCGCGCACCGTGGGCAACGCCGACTTCTAATCGTCGGACGCTAGCTCGCGTCGCCACACGCCAACGCTCATCGCATAAGCGTCTCTCGACATCGGTCGAGAGACGCTTTTTTTCAACAGCATCCGTCAAGCTTTTGGCAAGTTTTTGGTCAGTTGAGCAGGGCTGTTGAAAACTCGACCCGCCGTTTGCCGACGACTACCGACCGCCCAGAGCGCCCTGCGCCCCTGGGAAAGCCCCACGTCCTAGGCTCCATACCGTCGCCACCCAAAACGGAAAGGACGTGGACACCATGACCGAAGCCGCTGTTGAAACCTACGACACCACGACGAGGGGCGCCGCCTCGATGGCAGCCTATCGCGCCGTTCGCATCCTGCAGCTCTTGAGCGAAAACACCGGCGAGGACAAGGCCATGCTTTCCGATGAGTTGATCCGGCGCCTCGCCCATCCCGACGACCCCGCCCGCATGCCCATCTCGGCGGCGCGGCGCAGCATCTACACCGCCATCTCCGCGCTTCGCCATGCCGGATACGAAATTGAGTAAAAACGCGGCGTGGGCTACAAACTTCTTACCCGCCCGCTCACCGACGAAGAGATCATCCGGCTCCACGGTATGGTCATGCGCAACCGCTCCACGCCTATCGCTATCCGCAAGAGCATGGCGCAGCACTTAGTTGCCATGGCAAGTGCCGACGTTCGCGGCTACCTCGACACACCCGAGCCCGCTCCAAGCGCAGGCAGCAAGGCTACCAAGGCAACGCGCACGCCCATCAAGCGCATCGACACGTGCGAGCTCGTCGAGCAGGCCATCGACCACGGAACCACGGTGAGTTTTGATATTTCGAGCGTCACGACACGCGGCGAAACCGAAGCAGCACGGATGACACTCCGTCCCTTTGCCATCAGGCAGCGCGATGGCATCTCGTATCTGCTGGGAACGGTCTACGACGCCCGAGGCACCGACGATACGCTGCGCACCGTCGAGATCGCCCGTATGAGAAACGTCAGCACGCGCCTGCTCGACGGCAAGAAGCTCTTCGCCGCCCTGGACGAGGACGACGCCTCCTCCGCCGCATAAGACCCTCCGCCGCCCATTCGACTACCCGTACCGCCCATCCGATTCTGTATTAAAAAACCCGCCAGGCTGTTGTAAAAATGGACATCAGCGCTACTATAGTTCCACTTGCACTTTGTCCCAGTGCAGTGTTTCCAGCCATTTTTATACTGGGGGTAATGATATGAAGGACATCACCATCAGCCGCAGGAGCCTTCTGGTCTCCGCCGGCCTGCTCGCGCTCGCCCCGCTCGCCGGATGCGGCGGCAGCTCTGGTTCCGGCTCCGCTGCCGCCGGTTCCGACTACACCATCGGCGTTCTGCAGCTCACCGAGCACTCCGCGCTCGATGCCGCCAACGACGGCTTCGTCAAGGCCATCAAGAAGAGCGGCCTTAAGGTCAAGATCGACCAGAAGAACGCCCAGAACGACCAGTCCACGTGTAAGTCCATTGCCGACAAGTTTGTGGGCGACAACGTCAACCTGATTTATGCCATCGCCACGCCCGCCGCGCAGGCTGCCGCCGGCGCCACGGCCGATATCCCCATCGTGGGCTGCGCCATCACCGACTACGCCGCCTCCGGCCTGGTCCAGGACAACGACAAGCCCGGCACCAACGTCACGGGCGCTTCCGACCTCACCCCGGTCGCCGAGCAGCTCGAGATGATGCAGAAGGTCCTGCCCGACGTAAAGAAGGTCGGCCTGCTCTACTGCACCGCCGAGTCCAACTCCGACGTCCAAATCAAGGCCGCCAAGAAGGAGCTCGACAAGCTGGGCCTCGAGTACACTGACTTCACCGTCTCGAGCTCCAACGAGATTCAGTCCGTCGTCGAGTCTGCCGTGGGCAAGGTCGACGCGCTGTACTCCCCCACCGACAACACCATCGCCGCGGGTGCCTCGCAGGTCGGCCAGATCTGCAAGGAGAACAAGCTCCCCTTCGTGACTGGCGAGGAGGGCATGTGCAAGGCCGGCGGCCTGTTCACCCTCTCCATCAACTACGAGGATCTGGGCTACGCCGCGGGCGAGATGGCCGTTAAGATCCTGAAGGGCGAGGCCAAGCCCGAGGATATGCCGATCAAGCACCTCTCGAGCAAGGACCTGGTCGTCGTCAAGAACGACGAAATGGCCGAGGCCCTGGGCATCGACCTTTCCGCCCTGGACGCGTAATGCCATACGCGGCATGCGTCTAGAGCCCGTGCTCGCGCTTTAGCCGCGTTATTCAATATCTGAGCCACAGGGGCGGGCGCTGTAGACCGGCGTCCGCCCTGCTTGTTTCGGATGAGTCAAAACATCCGGCCGCAGCTCTTTTATGCATTGTTACCGCTATCATGGTGACTCACGTGTCCACCCTATCCTAGGAGGTATGAAGCATGCTCATTGCATTGCAGGGCGCCGTTTCGCAGGGCGTCCTCTGGGGCATTATGGTGCTTGGCGTGTTTATCACGTTCCGCCTGCTCGACATTCCCGATATGACCTGCGACGGCAGCTTTGCCCTCGGCGGCTGCGTCTGCGCTGTGCTCATCGTCAATAACAACGTCGACCCGCTGCTCGCCGTGCTGGCCGGTATGTGCGCCGGCGCCATCGCGGGTGCCGTCACGGGCATTTTGACCACCGTCTTCGAGATTCCCGCGATCCTCGCCGGAATCCTCACCCAGATCAGCCTGTGGTCCATCAACCTGCGCATCATGGGCAAGTCCAATACGCCCATTCTTGCCAAGGGCACCGTGTTCTCGGCCGTCAGCAATATGACCGGCCTGCCGCAGTCCACCGTTGCCATCATCTTGGGCATCCTGCTCGCCGTGGCTATCGTTGCCATCCTGTATTGGTTCTTTGGCACCGAGATTGGCTCGGCGCTGCGCGCCACCGGCAACAACGAGTACATGATCCGCGCCCTGGGCGTCAACACCAACTCCACCAAGATGATCGCCCTCGTGCTCTCCAACGCCCTCATCGGCCTTTCGGGCGCGCTCATCTGCCAGAGCCAAAAGTATGCCGACATTGGTATGGGCACCGGTGCCATCGTTATCGGTCTTGCCGCCATTGTTATCGGTGAGGTGCTCGGCCGTCTGCTGCCCGGCGGCCTCACGCAGTTTAGCGTCCGTCTTGCCTCCGCCGTCTTTGGCTCCGTGGTGTACTTCCTTATCCGCGCCATCGTGCTGCAGTTGGGCATGGACGCCAACGACATGAAGCTGCTTTCCGCCGTAATTGTCGCTGTGGCCCTGTGCGTACCCGTGGTTTGGGAGCGCTATAAGCTCCGCAGCTCCTACACGAAGGGGGATGAGGCAGATGCTTAAGCTCTCGCACGTCAAGAAGACCTTTAACAAGGGCACCGTCACCGAGAAGCGCGCGCTCACCGGCGTCGACCTCACCCTGAATGACGGCGACTTTGTAACCGTGATCGGCGGCAACGGCGCCGGCAAGTCCACGCTGCTCAACATGATCGCCGGCGTGTACCCGCTCGATTCGGGCGTTATTGAGCTCGACGGCACCGACATCTCGCGCCTGAGCGAGTCGCAGCGCGCCAAGTACCTGGGCCGCGTGTTTCAGGACCCCATGCGCGGTACCGCTGCCGACATGCAAATCGCCGAGAACCTGGCCCTCGCCAAGCGTCGCGGCCAGCGTCGCGGCCTTTCGTGGGGCGTCACCAAGGCCGAGAAAGATGAGTACGTTGAGTTGCTCAAGCGCCTGGACCTTGGTCTGGACACGCGTCTCAACGCCAAGGTCGGCCTGCTCTCGGGCGGCCAGCGCCAGGCACTCACCCTGTTGATGGCCACGCTCACCAGGCCGCGCCTGCTGCTGCTCGACGAGCACACCGCGGCCCTCGACCCCAAGACGGCCTCTAAGGTGCTCAACCTGACCGAGGAGATCGTCGACGAGAACCACCTGACCACGCTCATGGTCACGCACAACATGAACGACGCCATCCGTCTGGGCAACCGTCTGATCATGATGCACGAAGGCCGCGTGATCTACGACGTGGCGGGCGATGAGAAGAAGTCGCTCACCGTAGCCGACCTGCTGCAGAAATTCGAGGAGGTCTCGGGCGGCGAGCTCGCCAACGACCGCATGCTGCTAAGCTAAACCTACCAAAAAGGGACAGGTTTATTTTGGCAGGTTTTATCTGCACAAACGTCAAAACCGCCGCAAAGGGGCAAACGTCCTTGCGGCGGTTTTCGCATATTATGTCGATAATCCGATATTCAACCAGACATTCTGGCTAAGGACTAAGGAAACTGCCATGAAAAGACTCCCCCGCCTTGCGTTAGCCGCCGCGTTGTTTGCCGGCGCGCTCGCAGGCACCCCAAGCCTCGCTTTCGCTGGGAACCTGCCCGCCGCTATTGACGGCTCTGTGACCGTCATGCACACCAACGATATCCACGGCAGCTACAAGTACAGCTACAACGCAAGCAAGGGCACCGGCACCGTCGGCTTCGACGGACTGGCGGTCCTTTATAGCGCCCAGGGCAACGCCCCCGATCTTTTGCTCGATGCGGGCGACACCTTCCACGGGCAGTCCTTCGCCACCATGAGCGAGGGCAAGAGCATCGCCGAGCTCATGGACACCTTCTATGTAGACGGCTACGACGCGACCACGCCGGGCAACCACGACTGGAGCTACGGCGCGGACAAGCTCCGCACCATGACCGGCTACAGCACCACCGGCACGCCCTTCGCCATGCTCTGCGCGAACGCGAAGTCTACGAGCGGCGTATGGAGCTCGAGCATCACGAAGACGCTCGATCGCACCTGGGAGGATAGCGAGGATCACTCCACATTCGACTACAAAATCAAGGTCGGCGTCGTGGGTGCCATGGATGAGTCGCTGGGATCCTCGCTGCGCGCGGACCTGGTCGCGGGCACGTCGTTCTCGAGTGCCACGAACGCCATCAATACCGAGGCAAAGCAGCTGCGCAAGGCGGGCTGCAACGTTGTCGTCTGTATCGCGCATACGCTCAACGCCAAGACCTTTGCCACACGGCTCCGTGGCATCGATGCCCTTATCGCAGGCCACGAGCACATCAACCTTAACGAGAAGGTGACGGGAGCCGACGGCAAGACAATCCACGTTGTCGAGGCAGGCAGCGCCTTTGCCGAGGTGGGGCTGCTTTCCATTCCGTACAAGTACGACACCAATGGCACCGAGACGACCGACGATGACACGGTCACGGTCCCTGCAGACGGCAGCGACGAGAAGCTCTACACCGCCAAGAACGTCAACGACCTTTTGGCAGACCCCGACAAGGGCTCCGACTACCAAAGCTGCCTTGAAGCCGTCCGCAACAAGATCAAGCCGCTCGACGAGGCCTTTGAAAACGAATCGAACAAGGTGCTTGGCACATCCACCACCAACTATTTCTACGGCGAGGACGCCGCAGGCACGCATGGTTGGGAAATGGTGCGCACCACCGATTTCCGTCCCAGCAAGGAGGGCGACACCACCAAGGCCCAGACCATCGGCCACGTGATTTGCAGCTCCTATCTTGACCTGACGGGCGCGGACCTCGCTATCGAAAACGCTGGCGGCATCCGCGGCGGCATCGCGGCGGGCAACGTGACCGCCGGCAACGTCATCGCCATCTCGCCCTACGGCAACACCGTGGAGACCTGGACCATGACCGGCGCGGACTTCCTCGCAGCGCTCGAGCACTCGCTACAAATCAGCGACGATTGCAACGACAGCTACGAGCTTCAGCAGGCTTATGTGGCGGCCGGTCACACCGAGCAGGAGGCGCAAGACAAGTACAAGTGGCGCGATGACTCTGGCAGCGTTCTCTCCTTTGGCGGCATCAACGTGACGATTGATTGGACGCAGCCCGAAGGCAAGCGCATTGTGAGTGCCACACTCACCAAAGACGGCAGCACGCTCGACCCCGCCAAGACCTATACCGTCGCCACCAACAACTACATCATTACCAACACGACCGATTTTCCCACCTTTGCACACGCCACCAAGTACACCGAGTGGGGCACGTGCGAGGCGGCGCTGAGGGCACTGATCGGGCAGGACAGCTGGGAGAGCAAGATGGCCTCGCTCGCGGGCACCATCAGCTTTGGCTCCGCTGCCGTGGACCCCACGCCCACACCGGCCCCGACGCCTAAGCCCTCGCCTAAGACGGACACGACGGCCACGAAGGTCATCACCAAGAAGACGACCGGTAAGCTTGCCACAACGGGAGACCGCACGCTGGCAGTAGTTGGCGCGTGCCTTATCGGCGGCATCATCGTCATCATGCTCGGCATTATCTGGAAGCGTCGACGCTGAGCTACACCGCCGGGCCTTACAGCCCCGCCGCGTAAACCTTATATCGAGCACAGAAGCCCGTCCGAATTTGATCGGACGGGCTTCTTGGTGGGTATCATGGTTGGACGATCATAAGGAGGTTTTCCCTACATGGAATTGTTTGAGCCGATTCTTCATTTCTTTGAGCAACGGTGGGTCCACAACATCATCTGGGCCGTCATCTTGGCGATAGGCACCGCCGTCGCCACCAAGGTCGTATCCAAGACCCTGCGTCACCTGCTCAATCGCGACGACAACCCGCTTCCGGCATCGAGCATCTTCATCAACATCGCACGCGCCGTCATCTGGATGATCGGCGGCAGCTTTATCCTCGACAACTGCTTTGGCATTAACGCAAACGCGCTCGTCGCCGCTCTTGGCGTCGGCGGCATCGCCATCTCGCTCGGCTTTCAGGACACGCTGTCAAACCTTATTGGCGGCATGCAGGTTACGTTTATGGGCATCATCAAGCCTGGCGACAATATCGAAGTCGGCGGCGTGTCGGGCGTGGTCCAGGACATCACCTGGCGCCACACGACCATCGAAGATGCCTGCGGGCAGACCATCATCGTCCCCAACTCCAACATCTCCAAGAACACGCTCGTGCATTTGATGCCCTTTGGGCGCGTGGCTGTGCCCGTTGCCGTAAAGGACACGTCCAAGTGGGCCTCGCTCGACGCGCTGGCAGACGAGCTGACCAGCGCCACCAAGGCCGCCGTGCTTCCCATCTCGGGCTTTGACAAGGAGCCCTACGTGCTCTTTAGCGAAATCGGCGACTTTGGCATCAAAGGAAAGATCATCTTTATCGTCAGCGACGACAGCACCACTTTCACCGCTGCCGACGCCTGCATCCGCGCCATCGCCCCCATCATCGCCTAAACCACCGCAAAGGGGACAGGCATCTTTGTGGTGGTTTTCATTCGTGGTACCATGGTTCATATCGTTGTTTAAACGACTAAGGGAGTAGACACCATGGAAGAGGCCTATCGTCAAGCACGCAAGCGCGGCGAGCAGGGACGCCGTCGCGCCATCAGCCAAAGCGAGCATCCATACCTTACGGACCTCGATAGCTTGGTTGCTCAGCTCCCCTTAGGTCAGCGAGAGAATGTCGGCCTAAGGGATATTCCGCTCGAAATGGTCGTCGGCACGGTCACCAAGGGCCGTCAGTCCGCCTTTTCGTGTAACTTTATGCCCCTGCTTCCGTTTAGCACCGAGTTCGCCCGCAAGTGGTCCAACCTCTACGACATCCAGGTGACCGAGGGTTATCGCGACCCCATCATCGTCACCGAGTTTATGCATCGGTTCTATGTCCAGGAAGGCAACAAACGCGTCAGTGTCCTCAAATTCCTAGACGCCCCGACGGTTTCGGCCAAGGTCACCCGTCTCTACCCCGGCACATGGGATTCCGTCGAAAGCCGCCTGTACGGTGAGTTCTGCGCGTTTTGGCGCGTCTGCCCCCTATACGAGATCGAGTTCTCGCGTGAGGGAAGCTACGAAACGCTCGCCAAGATGCTCGGTCAGAACCTTATCGAAAAATGGCCGCAGAAAAAGGTCGACTACCTGCGCCACACCTTCCTGCTCTTTAAGCGTGCCTACCTTCGCGCAGGCGGCGACCACCTGGACATTACGCCTGCCGACGCCATGCTCATGTACCTCAATGTGTACAACCAGGACCGCCTGCTGGATACGCCGACGGATATTGTCGTAAACCGCCTGTGCAAGATTTGGCGTGAGCTGGTCATTGCCGGCAAAAATGACGAGGACAAGGTCGATCTTGTCGAAGCACCGAGCGTCGACGAGGAGGAGTCGCCCGCCAAGTCCACCTCCGGCGTGCTCAACTTCTTTATGGGCAAGACCGTCTATTCGGCGGCCAACCCCCTGCGCATCGCCTTTATCCATGAGTTCCCCTGTGCGACGTCGAGCTGGGACAGCCTGCACGACCAAGGGCGTCAGTATCTCGATGAGCACTTTGGCGGTATCGTGCGCACCGAGGCGTTCGAGGACTGTCACGATCCGGATGTGTTCTACGCCGCCGTGGAAACGGCTGTCAAACATGGAGCAAACGTCATCTTCTCGACTTCGCACCGCCTGATGGAATACACGCTCAGGGCTGCCGTTGAGTATCCCCGGGTTCGGTTCCTCAACTGCTCTATCGGCCTTCCCCATCAAAGCGTACGCTCGTACTTTGGCAAGATGTACGAGGCCAAGTTTCTCCTCGGCGCCCTTGCCGCCAGCATGGCGGACAACCACCGCATCGGTTACCACGCGTCGGTCTTCGCCTCGGGCGCACTCAGCGAGATCAACGCCTTTGCGATTGGCGCCTCGCTGCTCGACCCCCGTGCGCAAATTATCCTGACCTGGGGTGATGTGCCCGCTGGAGGTCTCGCCGAGGCCATGTGCCGCGAAGGCGTGAGCGTCATGACCGGCGCCGATATGTCAAAGTCGCTGGAAGATCCCACCGCCTACGGGCTTCACCGCTTGGTCGATGGCAAGGTTACCGGCATCGCCATGCCCGTCTGGAACTGGGGGCGCTACTACGAGCTTATCGTGAAAAGCCTTCTTCACGGCACGTGGGACGAGACCAGCGACGACAACCAAGTGCGCGCTGTCAACTACTGGTATGGCATGAGCTCCGGCGTTATCGACATCCGTTACGCTCCGGGCCTACCCTACCAAACGCGCAAACTCGTGCAGTTGCTCCGCAACGGCATTGTTGAGGGATCCATCAACCCCTTTGGCGGCGAGCTCCACAGCCAGAACGGCGTGGTACAGATCGAAGGCTTCCCTCCGCTGCCGAGCACGCAGATTGTCGAGATGAATTGGCTGGCGGACAACGTGGTAGGCACCATTCCGCAGCTCGACGATGAGCCGAAAGTCCCTGCCCTATGAAAATCCTTGCCATAGCCGATACCGAAGAACGATGCCTTTGGGAGTGCTTTCGCAAGGAACGCTTTGAGGGAGTCGACCTGATTTTGTCCGCCGGCGATCTGGACCCGGACTATCTTGAGTTTTTGGTTACGGTCATCAACAAACCGCTCATCTACGTGCGCGGCAATCACGATGACCGCTACGCACGTCATGCACCGGGTGGATGTATCTGCGTAGAGGACAGCGTGTACACGTACCGAGGGATTCGCATTGCGGGCCTTGGCGGGTCCATGCGTTATCGCGACGGCGCCAACATGTACACCGAACGCGAGATGTCCAAGCGCATGCGTAAGCTGTCGCGTAAGGTTAGGATGGTCGGCGGGTGCGACATTCTGCTTACCCATGCACCCGCCGCCGGTATGGGTGATCTGGACGATCTGCCGCATCGAGGGTTTAAGTGCTTTAACACGGCGCTTGAGTCCTGGGGGGTCGACTACATGGTGCATGGGCATGTACACCAAAGCTACGGTTGCGATTTTCAGCGCGTGCGTCAGCACGCATGCGGGGCAACGATCATCAACGCCTGCGGCTATACGCAGTTTGAGCTCGACCAGACGCACTACCCCATCCGCGGCTGGCAAGCAGCTTGGCTCAACTCGCAAACCATGCGCCGCGAGCTCAAACGCCACGATGCCATCGAGTCCTCAACTGCCAGAACCCCCTGGTAACCACCACAAAGAGAACACTGTCCCCTTTGAGGTGGTTTTGACGCGATAGCAAGAAACCCGGTCCTGCACGGGGCAGAACCGGGTTTCCTTAGCAATGCTTGCTTTGCTCAGGCAGTAACTGTTAGTTACTCAGCCAGGAAGTCACGCTGGACAGCGGGATCGACCTTGACGCCAGGGCCCATGGTGGAAGACACGGAGATGGACTTGACGTACTTGCCCTTAGCAGAAGAGGGCTTGACGCGCAGGATCTCGGTGTACAGGGCAGCGTAGTTCTCGACGAGCTGCTGCTCAGAGAAGGACTTCTTGCCCAGGGGCACGTGGCAGATGCCGTAGCGGTCGGCGCGGTACTCAACGCGGCCAGCCTTGAGCTCGGAGACCATCTTGGCGACGTCCATGGTCACGGTGCCGAGCTTGGGGTTCGGCATGAGGCCACGGGGACCAAGGATCTTACCGATGCGGCCAACCTTGGCCATCATGTTCGGCGTAGCGATAGCGGCGTCGAAGTTGATCTCGCCCTTCTGAATCTGGGCGACGAGCTCGTCGGAACCGATGATGTCGGCGCCGGCAGCCTCGGCCTCGCGGGCCTTCTCGCCCTCGGCGAAGACGGCAACACGAACGGTCTTGCCGGTGCCGTGGGGCAGGGAGATGGAACCACGGATGTTCTGGTCAGCCTTACGAGTATCGATGCCCAGACGGAAGTGGGCCTCGACGGTCTCGTCGAACTTGGCGGTGTCGAGCTCCTTGATGAGCTTGGCAGCCTGAAGGGGGGTGTAGAGCGTGGCGCGGTCGATCTTCTCGGCAGCGGCGTTATAGCTCTTACCATGCTTAGCCATGTGCATTACCTCCTGTGGTTAAACGGGCGTGAGCCCTCCCACATCGTATCGTGTGCCCTATTGCACACATTTAACGGGCGCCCCGGTCGGCGCACCCGTCGTTACCATAAGAAATCGCTACTCAGCGATGGTGACGCCCATGGAACGGGCGGTACCGGCGATGATCTTCTTAGCGGCGTCAATGTCGTTGGCATTGAGGTCCGGCATCTTGATCTCGGCGATCTTGGTGAGCTGCTCCTGGGAGAGCTGACCAACCTTGTCAGCCTGGGGCTTAGCGGAACCAGACTTGAGGTTCAGCTCCTTCTTGATAAGGTGAGCCGCCGGCGGGGTCTTGGTGATGAAGGAGAAGGACTTATCCTCGTAGACAGAGATCTCAACGGGGATGATGTCGCCCTTCTTGTCCTGCGTCTCGGCGTTAAAGGCCTGGCAGAACTGCATGATGTTCACGCCAGCAGCGCCCAGGGCGGGGCCGACGGGAGGAGCGGGGTTAGCTGCACCAGCAGGAATCTGGAGCTTAATGACGTTGGCAACCTTCTTCTCAGCCATGGTCATTCCTTTCGAATCACGAGTGTGAAGTACTTGCTATATCGTAAGCACGCACGTGTTAGAAGCACTCCTGAGATGAGCAGTCACAGAAGAAGCACGCTCGCGCGAACGGACGAAAACTTAAGCGATGACAGCGACCTGGTTAAAGTCGAGCTCGACCGGCGTCTCGCGGCCAAAGATCATCAGCGTGACCTTGAGCTTGCCAGCCTCGGTGTTAACCTCGGAGACCTTGCCATCAAAGTCGGTAAGCGGGCCATCGGTGACGCGGACGGACGTACCGACCTCAATATCAACCGAGGTGCGCTTGGGCGAATCGCCCTTACCGGGACGACGAGTCATCTTGTTGTACTCGTCGCGGGAAAGCGGAGCGGGCTTGCCGTTGCCGCCTAGGAAACCGGTGACGCCGGGCGTGTTACGAACACACGTCCAAGCATCGTCATCCATCTCCATGCGGACCAGGACATAACCCGGGAAGATCTTGGAATCCTTGGTCTCACGCTTGCCACCCTCTTTAATCTCGGTGACGCGCTCCATAGGAATCTCGATATCAAAGATACGGTCCTGCATGCCCATAGTCTCGATGCGATGCTCGAGATCGGACTTAACGCGGTTCTCGTATCCAGAGTAAGTGTGAACGACGTACCAACGCTTAGACATGGTTTAGCCCCTCAATCCAGAGAACAGAGCAAGAGCCTCGCCAAAGCCAGCATCGAGCAGAGCGATGACGACGCCGACGACGATCAGAGAAGCGCAAACGACGACCGAGTAGTTCACGAGCTCCTTCTTATCGGGCCACGTGACACGCTTCATCTCGGACTTGACCGAAGCGAAATACTTCTTGGTGCGGGCGAAGAAACCAGGCTTCTCGTTCTTCTTGGACTTCGCAGCCTTCTCGTTCTTCTTGGCAACGGCCTTCTTGGCCTCAACCTTGGAGTTGGCGGCAGCTTTGTTGGCAGGTGCCGGCTGCTGAGCCTTCTTCTTGTTCTTCTTGTTGGCCATTTGGGTTACCTCCGCGCAATGCGCTTATACATGAGTAAACCGTAAGCCCCCAAGTGGGAGCTTACGGAATAATGACTGGCACGCCAGGAAGGACTCGAACCCTCAACACTCGGTTTTGGAGACCGATGCTCTACCAATTGAACTACTGGCGTATGTGACTAGAGACTAGCGAGTCTCTTTGTGCAGCGTGTGGTGACGGCACCAGGGGCAATACTTCTTGATCTCCATACGATCAGGCATGGTCGACTTGTTCTTGGTGGTCGTATAGTTGCGGCGCTTGCACTCAGTGCACGCAAGAGTAACTAGAGTACGCATGTATCCTGAACCTTTCATTTCCGCCCCGTACGGGCACGAGTTGTTACTTTATCAGCTCCACGTAAGTGCTGTCAATGAAAACCTCGAGTCAATTGGTTCTCGGTGGATCCATTCATATTTGGAACACATCAATGAAGCCATCGAGATCTAATCGACGGTGCATCCAGGACCATTATCAATCCTCTCGACACCAGCAACGGCTCAATATCCATTGCAGAAAAGAACCCGGCACCCCTATAAGTGCCGGGTTCTCTAAGTCAGCTATATCAAAGAGCTAATTTACTCAATGATCGTGGAGACGATGCCCGAACCGACGGTGTGGCCACCCTCGCGAATAGCGAAGCGCAGGCCCTCCTCCATGGCGATCGGGTGGATGAGGTCGCCCTCGATGGTGATGTGGTCACCAGGCATAGCCATCTCGGTGCCCTCGGGGAGCTTGACCGTACCGGTAACGTCGGTGGTACGGAAGTAGAACTGAGGACGATAACCATCGAAGAACGGGGTGTGACGGCCGCCCTCCTCCTTGGTCAGAACGTAGATCTCGCCGGTGAACTTGGTGTGCGGGGTAACCGAACCGGGCTTGCAGAGAACCTGGCCGCGCTCGATGTCCTCGCGCTTGATGCCGCGGAGCAGCAGACCGACGTTGTCGCCAGCCTCGCAGAAGTCCATGGACTTACGGAACATCTCGATACCGGTAACGACGGTGTTCTGGGTATCCTTGATGCCGACGATCTCGACGGGCTCGTTGAGCTTGAGCTCACCGCGCTCGACACGGCCGGTAGCAACGGTACCACGGCCGGAGATGGTCATAACGTCCTCAACGGCCATCAGGAACGGGAGGTCGTTGTTACGAGCAGGCGTCGGGATATACTCGTCGACGGCCTTCATGAGCTCGCGGATAGCGTCCATCCACTTGGCGTCGCCCTCGAGAGCGCCCAGAGCGGAACCACGGATGACGGGGATGTCGTCGCCGGGGAAATCGTACTCGGAGAGGAGCTCACGGGTCTCCATCTCGACGAGGTCGATGAGCTCGTCATCGTCGACCATGTCGCACTTGTTCAGGAAGACGACGATGTAGGGAACGCCGACCTGACGGGCGAGCAGGATGTGCTCGCGGGTCTGAGCCATGGGGCCGTCGGTAGCGGCGATAACCAGGATAGCGCCGTCCATCTGAGCAGCGCCGGAGATCATGTTCTTGACGTAGTCAGCGTGGCCCGGGCAGTCAACGTGAGCGTAGTGACGGGCAGCGGTCTCGTACTCAACGTGGGAGACGGAGATCGTAATGCCGCGCTCGCGCTCCTCGGGAGCCTTGTCGATGTTCTCGAACGCAGTGAAGTCAGCCTTGCAGCCCTCGGTCTCGGAGAGAACCTTGGTGATGGCAGCGGTCAGCGTGGTCTTGCCGTGGTCGACGTGACCAATGGTGCCGATGTTAACATGCGGCTTAGTGCGCTCAAACTTCTCTTTGGCCATAAAGCCCTCCTCTAAACAGGTCGTCCCCGGACGGGACTTTGCCTTTATACCATAGTGGCCTCTCAACATACTATTGAGAAGCCACCGTGTTACCTATGGTAGCGGTGACTGGATTCGAACCAGTGACGCCACGGGTATGAACCGTGTGCTCTAACCAACTGAGCTACACCGCCGGATGGAGCCTGCAACCAGACTTGAACTGGTGACCTCTTCGTTACCAACGAAGTGCTCTACCGACTGAGCTATACAGGCACTTGACGGGTGGGAGCTATAGGATTCGAACCTATGTAGGCAGAGCCAACGGGTTTACAGCCCGTCCCCATTAACCACTCGGGCAAACTCCCAATCGTTCAAGTATCCGCAGGTCCTTTGGTCTTTTGGACCGCCGCCCCCGCGAACGAAAAAGATAATACGATGCAACCTTGGGGGCTGTCAACGAAAACCTCTAGATACACGGTGCCGGGCGTATCTATATAGCTGTGACCTGCGGTTTTGTTGAGTTTGGATATGAAGGACGGTGGTTTTGGATACTGAGGTGACGTTTCCCGAGGTAACACTTTGGTGTAGTGGAGTACACCTTCAGTATCGAACTTCGATACCGGCTTATTTGCACCTATATATAGGTCGAGATCGGGGCTTCCCAGACAGAAGATTGCTCTTCCCAGGCAAAATCGAGCGTGGATTTTCTTCCGTTTGAAATCGAGCGTGGATAATCTGCCACTTTTGGCGTGTCCCCATGGCCAAAGTGGCAGATTATCCACGTTCGTTCATCCGATAATCCACGCTCAGGGGGGGGCAACCGAGCTCGACACGGCTTTTGTCTCGATCTGTAACATATAGAGAACATTTTCTCCCCTATCTGTTACAGGTTGAGATATTACGCAGAGACCCCAGCTTACGTCTCATTCTGTAACAGTACGAACGGTTTTCCGCCCCTTCGTGTTACAGATCGAGACAAATCTGAAGCTTGGCCGGTGCCAAACCCGCTGACTTATCGACATAAATAGAAACGGGCCCTGTCCCACAAGGGAACAGAGCCCGAAACTCTCATGGAGCCAGTGACAGGAATCGAACCTGCAACCCACTGATTACAAATCAGTTGCGCTACCGTTGCGCCACACTGGCACACTTGGCGCTTTCGCGCGAAGCCTGTTAAGAATAATGGAATTGCGGACGGGGCGCAACAGGCCGCACGGCGTTATATAAATATGCAAAATCCAGCAACAGCGCGTACCAGGCCCGTTCATTTCTGTCAGTGCGCCCTCAATCTTAAAACCATTCGCCAGAACGAATAGTTTTAATTACAATTGGCTATATAAAACTATTCGTTCTGGCGAAGGGTTTCGCGATGTTGACTACCAAGGAAGCAGCCGAGCTGCTCGGCATCAGCCCGCGCAGGGTGCAGGAGCTCATTAAGAACGGCGCGCTGACCGCCCGCAAGGCTTCTGGCGTGTGGCTCATCGACAAAGACAGCGTAGACGCGCGACTCCGCTCCGCAACCAAAAGAGGGGGACGACCTCGTCGTGGGCATGGGAAAAGCGAAGTCGCATTTACCCTCATGAACCGCACGCACGAAGTAGCCCAACTGGTCTACAGCACATCGCGAAAAGACTTCACCCACATCGGCGCCGACGTCGATTACGCCCACGCCCCTATTGGAGTATTTGGCCCTAATAGCCCCATATCGCTCGACTCCTTCCGCATCTGGTGGCGCGGCCGCGGTATCCCGCTCGCACGCATTGGACTAGCCTCCCTGCTTGCAGAAGCCGCAGTCGATGTTCCCGATGAACTCGTCCAGCGAAATCTTGGCCTCTCCTTATCCGACCAGTATTGGATTAGGCCCCAAGACTCCGGTCTCGCGTGGGAAGATATCAATTTCTTCAATAATGCTTTTGACGACGTCTCTCTCAGCATCGCGCCCTTCGCCCCAGAGGGCAAGGCAGCTGCCGCAAAGCCCGATAACACCTCGGACGGCAATCTTCAAAAGTACTGGACATGCGAGGATGACCGTCGAATCCTCCACAAGGCAGGTGCACATCTAAACCAGGAACCTTATAACGAGCTGGTGGCGACTGCACTTCACCGTCGCATCCTAAACGCTTGCGATTATGTGCCTTACTCGCTCGAGGGCACGGGCACTTCCGCCCTGAGCATATGCGATGTCTTCTTAACTGATGAAGAAGAGTATGTCCCTGCGTTCTATGTAAACCAGCATGCAAATGCAGACGAGCGACTAACCGATTACGAACGGTATGTAGCAAACTGCGAGGAGCTTGGAGCGACGGATATAAAAGACGCCCTTGACCGCATGATCGTATGCGATGACATCATTGCCAACTATGATCGCCATTGGCGCAACTTTGGCCTTGTGCGAAACGTAAACACGCTAGCCTGCAGACCTGCCCCTATCTTCGATTCGGGCTCATCACTCTGGTGCAACATATCACTAGAGGAGCTTAGGGCGGGAGAGCACAGTTTTACCAGCGCACAATTTCATTCAAGCCCCGCCAAACAAATGTTGCTCGTCGAGGACATGGGCTGGTTTGACGGCGACAAACTCGAGGGTTTCGTTGACGAGGCAATCGAAATCCTATCCAAAAACGACGCTCTTACAGCGAGACTGCCTTATCTAAAAGAGGCGCTAACATGGCGCCTCGAAAGAATGATCGACATCGCTGAATGGAGTTAGCGAGACAGCATCGCCCCGCCAACTCCCCTACCTCCCGCGCAGAGCTTTGAGCTTGGCCAGGGCCTCGGGGCTTAGACGGCTGCCCAGGGTCATCTTGATCTGCGGGGCCTCCTCGGCCTCATGCACGTCGTTGTCGATCTGTTTGATCTCGTCCACCAGCATACGGCTCGAGATGCGCGTGACGCCCTTGCCCATGACGACGGCCTGGATCGTGCCGTCGCTCGATACCACGGAGCACGCGCGGCCTTCCTCGCGCGCCTCGATGCAGAGCTTTTGCACCACGGTATCGGCAGAAACGCCCGTCGGCGAAAACTCGATGCGCACGCCGCGGGCCGGCAGGTTGGGGCGCTCGTTGGAGATATTGCCCGCGCCGTCGAACACGATCACGGCCTCGTAGCGGCCCTGGGCAAAGGCGGCGACGTCGTTGATGAGGGCGGTGCGTGCCATATCGTGAACGTCGCTGGAATACGGATCGTCTGAATGGTCGTACACGAGCTTTTCGTAGCGCGGCGTGCAGTGGATCACGTTGTAGCCGTCGACCACCAGCAGCTCGGGCTTATTGGAGTGCACCGTCGAGACCGGGTCGGCGATGGCCTGCGCAAACGCATTGCCGCCCACGCCGTAGGTCGCGGCCGAAACAATCGGCTTGGCCGAGCCCTCGCCAAAGCGCTTGGCCTTGGACTTGGCACGGTTCTTTTTGGACATGCGCTACTCCTCCCCCATGAGCTCGCCGACGTTGCGGCGCAGCCACTCAAAGCACAGCGCCGTGGTCGCCTGGGCAACATTGAGGCTCTCGGTCATGCCGCGCTGGGGAAGCTTGGTCAAAAAGTCGCATTTCTCGAGTACCAGGCGCGAGATGCCGTCGCCCTCGGAGCCCATGACGAGCGCCACGCGACCTTCGAAGGGAGCATCCCAGCAGCTGCCCTCGGCGTGCTCAGAGGCGCCGCCCACCCAAAAGCCAGCGGCCTTGAAGTCGTCGAGTGCACGGGCGATATTGGGAACCTGCGCGATAGGCAGATGCATGACGGCACCGGCTGAGGTCTTGTAGCTGCCCACGGTCACGCCGGCGGCACGCTTGTTGGCGATGACGACGCCGGCCGCGCCCACGACCTCGGCGGAGCGCACAATGGCGCCAAAGTTGCCGTCGTCGGTCACATGGTCGAGCACGACGACAAGCGCCGGACCGTCGCCTGCGCGGTCGAGAATATCGGCGACATCAGCATAGGGGAAGTTGCCAACCTCGAGTGCGATGCCCTGATGAGCGCCATGGCTCGACAGTGCGTCGAGCTGCGCACGCGGCACATACTTAATGCGGACGCCCGCGGCGTTGAGGTCGTCGACCAGGCGCGACAAGGCGGCATCGCGCTCTCCACCCTCGACAATGAGCGCGCACTTGATGGGAAAACCAGTGCGTAGCGCCTCGGCGGCAGCACGACGACCTTCGATAAACTCGCCCTTGGGAGCCTGGACAGCGTCGCGGTTGCGATCGCGCTGCGGACGTGCGGCCTGGGCGCGATCGTGCTGGCCCTTGGGAGCGGCAGCGCGGTCATTGCGGCGAATCGGACGCGAGCCAGAAGCAGCCTGCTTGCCGCCACGAGGCGCACGCTTGCGATTGTCGGCCATAAAGCGACCTCCTAAATACAACTATCAAACGAAACAAAATAAACGACCGCCCATGAATATTAATTCGGGCGGTCGGTACGGGTTTTCCAAGTGCCCGAGATTGCCGTGAAAGAGGAGCGACGCGTACTTGAGTACGCGAGCGACGGTTTGAACGGCAAGGTCGGGTGCTTGGGAAACCCGCGGGGATTAGAGAGATTTGATACGAGTGCCGGCGGCGGTATCTTCAATCGTCAGGCCCAGGTCCTTGAGCTGGTCGCGGATGGCGTCGGCCAGATCCCAGTTCTTGGCGGCACGGGCCTCGGCGCGGGCCTCGAGAATCTTGGCAGCAGCCTCGTCCACGTCGTCGCCCGTGTAGGCGACCAGGCCGGCGGCAACGCCCAGCAGGCCCAGCGGCAGCTCGACCTTGGGCTCGGGAAGCTCGACGCCAAACGTATCGAGCAGCTCGACCAGCGTATCGGCGGCGGCCAGGGCAGCGGCCTTGTCGGCAGCATCGCCCGCCTGCTCCAGGTACTGGTTGCACTCGGTCACAAAGCCAAAGACAGCACCCATGGCACCGGCGGTGTTAAAGTCGTCATCCATGCACTCCTTAAAGGTGGTGCGGGTCTCGGCGGCCTTGGCGGCAAACGCCTCGGCAGCCGCTTCGTCGGCATCGGCCGTCGCGTGGTTCGCGGCCCAACGCAGGTTCTCGACCGTACCGGCGATACGCGTGAGCGAGTTCTCGGCACCCTCCAGGCGCTCCCAAGAAAAGTCGAGCGGCGAGCGATAGCTCGTCTGCAGCATCAGCAGGCGCAGGGCGGCAGCGGAGTGCTGCTCGAGGACCTCGGCCAGCGTAAAGAAGTTGCCGAGCGACTTGGACATCTTCTCGCCGTCTACCAGCAGCATGCCCGTGTGCATCCAGGTGTTGGAGAAGCCCTGGTGCCAGGCGCAGGTGACCTGGGCGCACTCGTTCTCGTGATGCGGGAAGGCAAGGTCGGAGCCGCCGCCGTGGATGTCGATCGGAGTGCCCAGGTAGCGATGCACCATGGCGGCGCACTCGGTGTGCCAACCGGGACGGCCCTCGCCCCAGGGGCTCGGCCAGCTGGGCTCGCCGGGCTTTGCGGCCTTCCACAGGGCAAAGTCGAGCGGGTCGTTCTTGTCCTCGTTCTCCTCGATGCGCGCGCCAACCATAAGGTCGTCGATGTTGCGGCCCGAGACCTGACCATAGTTGGGATCGCTGCGCACGGCAAAGTACACGTCGCCGTTATCGGCTGCGTAAGCGTGGCCCTGCTCGATAAGCGTCTTGATCATGGCGATCATGGGGCCGATCTCCTTGGTGGCGCGGGGGCGCACATCGGGATCGAGCACGTTGGCGGCGCGCATGACGCCGATGAACTTGTCGGAGAACTCCGTCGCGACCTCGGCGGCCGTACGGCCCTGCTCGTTGGCGCGCTTGATGATCTTGTCGTCGACATCGGTGAGGTTCTGGGCGAACGTGACCTCGTAACCGCTCGCGATGAGCCAGCGGCGAATCACGTCAAAGCTGATGAACGTACGGGCGTTGCCGATGTGGATGTTGTCGTAGACCGTGGGGCCGCACACGTACATGCGGACCTTGCCGGACTCGATGGGCTGGAACTCTTCCTTTTTATGGGTAGCGCTGTTGTAGATACGCATTCGTTACTCCTTAACGGTTTTCTGTAGCAGGCAGACGGCCCAGGCGCCGATTCCCTCGCCCTGGCCTTCCCAACCGAGCTTTTCGGTCGTAGTGGCGGCGACGCCCACGTTTTCGACGTCAACGCCCAGGGCATGGGCAAGGTTGGCGCGCATGGCATCGCGATGCGGGGTGATCTTAGGCTGCTGGCAGGCAATGGTGCAATCGGCATCGACAAACTCAAAGCCCAGCTCACGCGCATAGTCCATCACGCGGGCAAGCAGCACCATCGAATCGGCACCCTCGTAGGCGGGATCGGTGTCGGGGAATAGCTTGCCGATGTCTCCCCCACGGCAGGCGCCCAGAATGGCGTCGGCCAAGGCGTGCGCGAGCACATCGGCATCCGAGTGGCCCAGCAGGCCGCGCTCGTAGGGAATGTCGACACCGCCGATGATACATCGACGCCCCTCCACCAGACGGTGAACGTCGTAGCCATGGCCAATGCGCAGGTTACTGAACATGGGGAAGGTCCTCTCCCTCGGCCATGCGGCCAAGCAGAATCGCGGTTACGGGACGCAGGTCCTCGGGCACCGTCACCTTAAGGTTATCGCGTGGGCTCTGGACGCAGCGGACGCGCCCACCCATGCGCTCGACCAGCGACGAATCATCGGTACCGATAAAGCCCTCGGCAATGGCTGCAGCGTGGGCGCGCTTCATAGCATCGACGCTAAAGATCTGCGGCGTCTGCGCTGCCCAGTAGAGTTCACGCGGCGGCGTCTCGACGATATTATCGCCGTCAACGATCTTGAGCGTGTCGATCGCGGGCTGACCGCACACGACACCGTCGAGGGCACGGTCGCTCACGAGCACGTCGATAGCGTGGTCGATGGCCTCAGTCGTAATGAGCGGACGAGCGCCGTCGTGGATGGCGACATATTCGAAACCCGCCGGAACCGCATGCACGCCGGCACGGGTGGAATCCTGACGGGTATCGCCGGCATCGGCAAAGCTGATGGGCGTGTCATAGTCAAACGGGTCGATGGCCAGGCGGCGCATCTCGGCACGGCGCTCGGCAGGGCAAACCACGACGATATGGCCGACCTTATCGCTACGATCGAACGCGCGGATGGACCAGCTCATGAGCGGACGGCCCGCCACATTAACGAGCTGCTTGCCGCCGGGATTTCCAAAGCGCTGGCCGCTGCCGCCGGCAACGACCACGGCGCATACGGGCGCCATTATGCGTTCCCCTGTTTGGTGCCCTTCATGCGGTACAGCGAGTCCGCAAGAATGGCAGGGTTGTTGACGCCAAAGTCGCCCAAGCGCTCCGGATCCTCGCTGATGTCGTCCATGAGCTCCTGCAGCGAGCCGTACTCGTCGACGATCTTCTCGGCCACGCCGTCGCGCACGACGGACACGCGCGAAAGCGTGCGCAGGCCCAGCGGCGTCATGACGGAGTCCTCGTCCAAGTCGTCATAGCCCAGAACTGCCGCCACGTGCTGCGGGTCGGACAGGTCCTTAGGCGTCATACGGCTCAGCTCGGCGCGAATCTTCTCGGCGTTGGCCTCAGAGGAATCGCTTGCGTAGTCGCGGATCATCAAGTCGTATTCGGTATCCATGCTGGAGCCCGCGAGCTGCTCGAGCTGCATCTGCACGAGCTTACCCTGGTTACCCAGCTTGACAATGCAATCCTTAAGCTCGGTCTTTGCCTGCTGCATGATCTCGAAGCTCGAGAAAATACCGGTAATGTCGGCGAGCGTGACGTAGTCGTCGAGCTCGAGGGCCGTCAGGCGCAGCAGGGAGCGATCGAGCGACTGACGGGTAGTCTGGAGCGTGGCGACGAGCTGGTTGACCGAGCTCATGATGGTGGTGACGGGCTGGATCTCGTAGCTCTTGCCGTGGACGTACACGTTGACGACAGCGCGACGAGCCGAAACCGAGATCACGATGGCATCGGTGAGCACCGACATGCGAGCGGCAGTACGGTGACGCATGCCCGTCTCACTCGTGGCGAGCGAGGGATCGGGATTGAGGTGGAAGTTGGCGCGCAGGATCTGGGTGAGGTCGCCATCGATAACGATGGCGCCGTCCATCTTGGAGAGCTCGAACAGACGGTTCGAGGTAAACGAAATGTTGAGCGGGAAGCCGTCGTTACCGGCAGCGAGCACGTTTTCGGTGTCGCCGACGCAGATAAGGGCGCCCAGGTGACCGGCGATGATCATGTCGAGGGCGGTGCGGATCGGCTGACCAGGTGCCGTCAGGCGGATGGCCTGTTCCATACGCTTTTGCAGCTCGTTCTTATCCAAGGCATCGCTCCCATCGTATACGCTCCATAAACGTCAATAAGTTTCTCACGGTTTGCCCCTGTGACGCCCGCAAAATCCGATGCTTACAGAATGAGCGAACACAGCTGAGAGCCCCAATCCAAATGAGCTGCTTATGTGGTAGCATCGGGATTCGCATAAATGAGGGAGTAGTCGCGTGATCGGGTTCGCCTCCGGTGGCGCGGCAAGTCAACACACTGGCCGATGCGGCCTGGCTTGCCTTAATGAACGAGACTCGTGGCTGTGCGCGCAACGCGTACGCCACGGGTCTTTTTTGTTACTCCCCCAAGAGGTACACGCGGGCCCGCCCGCAGAGAGGGAGCCAGACTATGGGACTCGCAGAGCTCGTGTTGCTCGCCGTTGGCCTTTCGATGGACGCCTTTGCCGTTTCCATCTGCAAGGGCCTTGGCATGAAGAAGATCAACCTTAAAGTCGCCGTGGTGCTCGGCCTGTTCTTTGGCGGCTTTCAGGCCGGCATGCCCGTAATCGGATGGGCGCTCGGCAGTCAATTCATGGGCATCATCGGACCCATCGACCATTGGATCGCCTTTATCCTATTGGCCTTTATCGGCGGCAAAATGCTGTGGGAAGCCTTTACCGAAGACGAGGATGAAGGCGACGGCAAGGATGCCGGAAAAATCGACCTGGGCGAGTACCTGATCCTTGCCATCGCAACCTCGATTGACGCGCTCGCCGTGGGTATCTCGTTTGCGGCGCTCTCGGTCGACATCGTTCCCGCCGTGTCGCTCATAGGCATCACGACCTTCATCTTCTCCGTTGCCGGCGTGGCGATTGGCCGCATCTTTGGCGCGCGCTACGAAAAGCCCGCCACCATCGTGGGCGGCGTTGTGCTCATCCTCATCGGCCTCAAGATTTTGCTGGAGCACCTAGGGATTTTAGTGCTGTAAAACACCCTTCAAAACTAAACGTCCGTATAAGGCCTCATGCAGAGTTTTGCATGAGGCCTTTTCATGCAGACTTTTGCATGTCATACTAGGATGCAAAAGCCTGCACGTTAGGAGATAGCCGTGGATACCCTTCCCATCACCACACCACGCCAAGCTGGCATCTACGTGCGCCAGGCACGCGAGACTCAGGGTCTCACCCGTGCCGCCCTCGCTAATAAGGCCGGTGTTTCGGAGCGCCTGCTCGCATCGCTCGAGCTGGGAGATGCCACGGGCATTCGGCTCGACAAGCTGTTGACCGTCTTTAACGCACTCGGCATAGGTCTCTTTGCGCAAAGCGATAACGACTCCATCGCATCGCCCTCCGAACATCCGATGACGATAGCGGACCTCCCTATCGCGAACTCGAATGCCCTGCCAAAGCCAAGCGTAGGCAGACGACCCGCTCGACAAGGAACGCCAGCTTTCTATGGTGCCTTGCTGGCCCAAATCGCAGCCGAGCAAGGCCTTTCCGGCACTTCAGACCTCTCCTTTGGCTGTAAGGTTGTGAAATAAATGGCAGAAATGGAGCTTGCGACCCTCATTTGTGGCGAAATCGCCGGCACTCTCCGGCAAGACGAGCATGGACTCTGCAGCTTTGTATACGCCCCAACCTATCGCGGAGCACCGCTATCGTTAACAATGCCGCTTTCCAATCGCACATATGGCCATAACATCGTCCGTCCGTTCCTATTTGGCCTTTTGCCCGACAGCCAAGAGCAGCGTCGCGCTATTGCCGCCGAGCATGACGTTGCATCCAACAACCCCGTCGCCCTCTTGTGCCATATCGGTCTTGACTGCGCGGGGGCCGTTCAGTTTTGTCGAGCCGATCAATTAGATGCCGCCCACGGCAGGGTCTCAGCATACCGCCCGCTTACCAATTCTCAAATCGCTCACAAGCTCAAAGCAATTCGCGATGACGAAAGAGAGACATGGATGGGCTCCAACGAAAGCTGGTCCCTGGGCGGCAACCAAGGCAAATTTGCACTAGCTTGGCATGATGGACAATGGTGCGAATGTCTAGGGTCATCCCCCACTACCCATATCTTCAAAAATGGTGTCGTTGGGTTCAAACATCAGGCCTTAAACGAATTCGTCTGCATGAAAACAGCTCGGCGTGTTGGCATTCCAACTGCCAACGTCTCCTATTGCACATTTGAAGACGAAGCTGCGCTCGTCGTTGAACGGTACGACAGAATGGTCAATAGCAGCGGAAATATCGAAAGGCTGCATCAGGAGGACTTTTGCCAAGCACTCGGTGTATTGCCAACCCAGAAATACACCGCCGACGGAGGACCAACTACACGAGACATCCAAGAACGACTGATTAACACAGTCCCCCACCACATGAATCTTGTGCTTTTTACCTATATGTTGTTCTATAACGCCATTATCGGAGCGCCTGACGCACACGCTAAAAACTACTCGCTCATCCTAGGCAAAGGCACAAACGCGGCGCTCGCACCCATGTACGATGTCGCATCGGGCTTAGCATACGAACGTATGCGGCGAAAAGCGCGCCTCGCCATGAGCGTTGGCGGCGAAAATCGTGTGGGGCGAATCGGTCCAGGCGCCATCCGCCGATACCACGGTATGGGCGATCCCGCGCTGGAGGCGGCGCTTACCGATGCCGGGCTATCCGAGAAGTTTTGCTTTGCGACCATGATGGACCTCGCCTACGAGGTACCCATTTGCATGGAAGAGGTCATGGACGAATACGCCGACCTGCCCGGCATGGCGGACCTGCGCGAGCATATGCTCGGCCCCGTCCGCGAAAACTGCCAGCGCACCCTCGACCTCATCAGGGCAGAAATGGACTAGGTGACCGTAATTTCGCAATTATCAAACAAAAGAGGGGGGGCACCCGTCGCAAACGCTCGAAAGCCCCCTCTCGTAATGTCATTTGCAATCCGCTAGCACGTGACTCGGACTGCTGCTAGCGCAACCTTTACGCGGCAAGGCGCTTGAGGACGTCGATGAGCAGCTCGTAGAAGCGCTCGGCAGAAGCGAGCTCCATGCTCTCGTCCGGGGTGTGGACATCGGAGAGCGTCGGACCCACGGCGATGGCGTCCAGGCCGTGCAGGGCCTCGGCAAACAGGCCGCACTCAAGGCCGGCGTGAATGGACTCGATGCGCAGCTCGGAGCCAAAGAGCTCTCGATAGCTCTCGACAAAGACTTCGCGGACCGGCGAATGCTCGGCATAGCTCCAGCCGGGATACTCAAACTCAAACTTGGCGTCGAAGCCCAGGACATCGGCAAGCGTCTGCAGACGGTCCTTGAACTCGTTCTGCAGCGAGGTGATCGAGGAGCGCGGGGACAGCATGATCTTGACCTCGTCGTCAGAAGTGGCAACCACACCGATGTTGGAGGAAACCTCGACGGAGCCGTCGGTGGCGACGTTGCGGCGAATCACGCCGTTAGGGGCAAGACGCAGGGCGCGGATGAGGGCAAGCGCGGACTTCTGGTCCATGGCCTCGACCTCGGCGTCGTCGGCAATCTCGACGGTGCAGGTAAAGCCGGGGTCGAAGACCTCGAGCTCGGCAGTGACGTCGGCGATGATGCCCCTTGCGATCTGGGCCGCCGCCTCGGCGGCAGCATGGTCGGCGTAGACCAGAACAGCCTTGCACTCACGGTTGATGGCGTTGTCCTTGGTGCCGCCGTTGAAGCTGACGATGGCGGGCTCGCCGGCGACCATCAGGCGGTCGATGATGCGGGCCATGATGAGGTTTCCGTTGCCGCGCTCCAGGTTGATATCACTGCCGGAGTGGCCGCCCAACAGACCGGAAATGTCGAGCGTGAGGGTGCTACCGGTCTTGTGCTCGCGCACGATGGGGCAGGTGTAGGTAACGACGACGCCGCCGGCGCAGCTGACGGTGGCAACGCCCTCCTCCTCGGAGTCGAGGTTGATCATGGTGCGGGCGCTGATCTGGGACTTGTCGAGCGTCTCGGCGCCAACCAGGCCGGTCTCCTCGTCGGTGGTGAACACGCACTCGAGGGCCGGATGGGCAATCGAATCGTCGTTGAGCACAGTAAGCATAAGCGCGACGGCGATACCATTGTCGGCGCCCAGGGTGGTGCCGTTGGCGGTAAGGACGCCGTCCTTGACGACCAGGTCGATACCATCGGTCGTAAAGTCGTGCTCAACGGAGCCCAACTTGTCGCACACCATATCGATGTGGCCCTGCAGCATCACGGTCGGGGCATTCTCGGCGCCGGCAGATGCGGGCTTGCGAATGATGACGTTGTAGACCTCGTCCTGATACACATCGAGACCGCGCTCCTTGGCAAACGCGACCAGGAAATCGCTGATGCCCTTCTCGTTGCCAGACCCACGGGGGATCGCGCTGACCTCCTCAAAGAAATGGAACAGCTGGGCGGGCTCGTAGCCGGTAATCTTGTAGTCCATGGTGCCTCCTTGGCGCAACTGGTTAGACAGTAAGACATGCGACTTGTATATTCCCAGACTTTGCGTGCATAAACCAGTCGAAAACGCCGAGCGCCCTCGCATCATCGGCTAACGGTGGACCGTATAGCGTAACGGTCACAACTTCCGCAGCTCTACAAATCGAGGCGCCCTTTCCGGAGCGCCTCGATTGCGCGTATCAAATTGTCGCCACGCCCTACAGCGCGCCGGAACCGGCTTGCATCATGCCGCCGGGGCCCGAGGTCACGCCGCCGCTCACGGGCGCGACGTTGCCGGTGTGCGGAGCCGCCGGGGCGGTATCGCCACCGAGCGTGCCCGCCGGACGCGGTGCCGGAATCTCGCCCGTGCCGTGACTAAAGACAAACTTGCCGTCGGCCACATCGCACTGAACGGTATCGCCCTCGCCCCACTCACCGGCCAGCAGTTCCTCGGACAGCGGGTCCTCAATGAGCTTTTGGATGGCACGGCGCAGCGGACGCGCGCCATTGGTGAGGTCGGTGCCCTCGGCCACAATCTTGTCGTAGGCCGCATCGGTGAGCTTGATGTTCATGCCGTTGGCAATCAGGCGTTGACGCAGGTCGTCCACCAGCAGGTGCGCGATCTTGGTCAGATTCTCGCCCGAAAGCTTCTGGAACACCACGATGTCGTCGATACGGTTGAGCAGCTCGGGGCGGAACAGGCGCTTAAGTTCGCCCATCGCACGGCCCTTAATCTCGCTCGAGGTAAGGCCCTGCTCACCGGTGGTGCCAAAACCGACGCTCGCATCCTGCGCGATCTCGCGGGCGCCCACGTTGGACGTCATGATAATCACGGTATTGCGGAAGTCGACCGTCTTGCCCTGGCTATCAGTCAGGCGACCCTCCTCCAGCACCTGCAACAAAATGTTGAAGATGTCGGGGTGCGCCTTCTCGATCTCGTCGAACAGCACGACCGAGTACGGGTGACGACGAACGGCCTTGGTAAGCTGACCGCCCTCGTCGTGGCCCACGTAACCCGGAGGGCTACCGATGAGCTTGGAGACCTCAAACTCGCTACCGAACTCGGACATGTCGAAGCTGATGAGCGCGTCCTTGCTGCCAAAGAGGTACTCGGCGAGCGTCTTGGCGAGCTCGGTCTTGCCCGTGCCGGTGGGACCCAGGAAGATAAAGCTGCCGCCGGGGCGACGCGGATCCTTGAGCGGCGAGCGGCTGCGGCGCACGGCCTTGGCGACGGCCTCGACAGCCTCGTCCTGGCCGATGATGCGGGTCTTGAGCACGCTTTCGGTCTGCAGCAGGCGCCGGCTCTCGCTCTCGGTGAGCGAGGAAACCGGCACGCCAGAGGTCACGGACACGATGTCGGCAATCTGGGCGACGTCGATGGTGAGCGGGCTGGCGTCGAGCTCGGCGGTCCAGGCGGCCTTGGCCTCGGCGAGCTCAATCTCGGCGGCCTTCTGCTGCTCGGTGATCTCGGCGGCCTTGTTCATGTCGTCGCTCTCGGTGGCCTCCTGCGCGGCGGCCTTGAGCTCCTCTATGCGATGCTCGGCCTCGCGCACCGGCTCGGGCGCGCGGTTGGCGGCGATGCGGGCGCGGGCGCCGGCCTCGTCAATGAGGTCGATGGCCTTATCGGGCAGGAAGCGATCCTGGATGTAGCGGTTGGAGAGGTTCGCGGCGGCCTCGATAGCACCCTGCGTATAGCGCACATGGTGGTGCTCCTCGTAGCGCGGCTTGAGCGCGGTCAGGATCTTGACCGTGTCCTCGACGCTCGGCTCCTCGACATCGATGGTCTGGAAGCGACGCTCGAAGGCCGGGTCCTTGGTGAGGTACTTGCGGAACTCCTCGGCCGTGGTGGCACCGATGATCTGGAAAGCACCGCGTGCGAGAACGGGCTTGAGCATGGAGCTCGCGTCGATGGAGCCCTCGGCAGAGCCGGCACCGATGATGGTGTGCATCTCGTCAATAAACAGGATGACGTCGTCAGCCTCGGTGGCCTCCTGGATCACGTTCTTGAGGCGCTCCTCAAACTCACCGCGATACTTGGCGCCCGCGACAAGACCCGGCAGGTCGAGCGTCCAGATATTCTGGTTCATGAGGTTCTCGGGCACGTTGCCGGCTGCAATCTGCTGAGCCAGGCCCTCGACGATGGCCGTCTTGCCCACGCCGGGGTCGCCCAGAATGAGCGGGTTGTTCTTGGTGCGGCGCGAAAGAATTTCCATCATACGCTGGACTTCCTTTTCGCGACCAATTACAGGGTCGAGCTCGCCATCGCGCGCCTTTTGCGTGAGGTTGGTGGCGAACTGCTTGAGCGTATCGGTGCCGCTCCCCTTTTGCTGCGACGCGTCCGAGCCGCTAAAGAACGGCAGGCCCGCACCGGGACGCCCGGCACCGGCGCCGGCGAGCGGACGCTTCTTGTCCTGGTCCTTGGCGGTAAGTTTCTCGATAGCCTTTTTGATGGAGGCGGACGACACACCCAGGCGCATGAGGATGTCCATGGCCATGCCGTTACCCTCTTCGACGATGCCAATCAGCAAGTGCTCGGTCGACACGTAGGTCTGGTTGTTCTCACGTGCCACGCGGAAGGAGCGCTCCATCACGCTGATGACGAGCGGCGTAAAGGCAAGCTTGGCAGCCTCGGTCTCCTCGCTGGGCTCGGGAACCGTGGTCTGGACCTCCTTGAGGGTGTCCATGATGTCGTCGTAGGAGATATCAAGCGAGCGCAGCGCCTCGGCAGCGATGCCCTCGTCCTCCTTGGCGAGTGCGAGCAGCAGGTGCTCGGTGCCCACCTTATTTGAGTGCAGATCGAGCGCCTCCTGTTTGGCCATCGACATGACCTTGCGCGCTCGATCGGTAAATCTATCTAACATGCTCGTTTCCTTACATGAGTTCATCGAAATCAAAACGCCCGCCCGTCGGCGGCGCTTTTGTCTCTTTACCCACAGGTTGTCTATGTTAACAGCTGGAGGAATATCTATAAACCCGGCTCACATGAATGCAGGTTATGACCGCATCGCGGGACTCACCGCGCGATGCGCGACAGGCGCCCCGCAAGAGAAACCCTAGGCGTCTTTCACCACGTCGGGACTCGTCGCACGCGATGCGCGATAGGCATCGGCCTCCTTGGAGACGCGTTCGAGCAGCTCGGATGTATCGACGCCCTCGACTTGCGCGACCGTTTCCACCGTCTGCATGGCGACCGCCCTCAGGTACGCGCACGCGCTGTCCCCCGGCTGCTCGAGGTCTATCTCCTCGCCGCCCTCCCGGGCAAAGCCGACCGCCATCACAAAGCCCATGATGCCCGAGACCAGAAAGCCCACCGCAAAGCTCGAATCTGCCTTGAGCTCTTCTCCGTCGGGGTGGACGATCTCTCTCACGCGGTCGATGATGATCGTATGGATGCCCTGCACGACCTGCTCGGCGGCACCCGCCCTCATGGTGATGACGATGCGCCGCAGCAGGCAGCGGACGTCGCGCCGGTCGAACGCCGAAAGGTCGCCCTCGCTCGAAAAATGCCAGAGGGCATCGGTGATGAGCTCGTTATCCTGCAGCAGCTGGGCTATGGCGATGGCGACGAGTTCATCGAAATCGTGAAAATAGTAGTAAAACGTTCCGCGATTGCACTGGGCGGCGCGGGTCACCTCGCCAACCGACAGCTCGAAGATGCTGTTGTTCTCGATGAGCTCCCAAAACGCCTCGATGATACGGGTGCGTGCATCGGGCGCATCGGCGTCCTTACGCGGTCTCGCCATGCGCCTCACCGCACCCCTGCGCCTTGGCGTTCATGATGAGCATCTGAAGACGGTTCTCCACGTTGGCGAAGCTCACGTCGGGATCGTAGTCGAGCGGCAGGAACTGCGCCGTGGGATACTGCTCCTTGAGCGCATGGATGAGCCCGCGCCCCACGACATGGTTGGGCAGACACCCGAACGGCTGCAGGATCACGAAGTTGCGGCAGCCGCGCTTGGCGTGCTCGAGGATCTCCGCCGGAATCAGCACGCCCTCGCCCGCATCGAACGTATGGTGCAGGATCTTATCGCTCGCGCGCACGAGCTCGGGCATGCGCGTCGGCGGCTCGTAGAGCGGGCTCGCCGCGCCCAGGCGGTCGCAACGGTCGTGCGCGAGCTCGAACAGGTTGTCCGCCGTGGCGTACCAGGCCTTTTCGGGCAGCGACAGGTCGACGTGGAACTCGCGCGACTGCGCATGCTTGTAGAAATAGGTCTTGCGGATCACGTCGGTCATGCGCGCCTCGATGACCTCGAGCCCGTTGTCCTCGAGGTAGCGCTCAATCTCGTGGTTGGCGCCGAGATGGAAATTGAGCAGGTACTCGCCCACGATGAGAACGGTCGGATGCGGGTTCGAGCGGTCGTACGGAACGGCGTCCATGATCGCAAGCGCGCGTTTGAAGCCCGTCGCCTGGCCTCTCAGCCCGGAGCGCTCCATGCCCTCGATAACCTCATCGAGCGCGCGGTCGAACGCAGCGTCCGCCGCGCCCTTCTCGAGCTCGTAGGGACGGATGCGCCTAAGCATGGCCTCGAGGGCATCGATCATGGGAAGACCGTAGGCGATCTGGATGCTCGGGCCAAGGCCGAGCTTGAAGCCCGGATGCGCATTGTGGGCATCGACGTCGTCGTTGGTGAGCACCGGGACATAGTCGTATCCCGCGTCGTCGAGCGCGCGGCGCAGCAGGGGCATGTAGTGCGTCAGGCGGCAGTCGCCGATATACTTGCCAGTCACCACGGCGACGTCGTGCGGGTCGTACTTACCGCTCTCGAGTGCCGCGAGCGCCTCGCCGATCACGATTTGCGCGGGGAAGCAGATGTCGTTGTGCACATAGCGTTTGCCCAGGCGGATGGCATCCTCGCGCCCGATATCAAGGGCCTCGGCGCGCACGCCCTGATTGCGCATCGCCGCGGTCATGAGCCTGCAGAACGCATGGGAGGTGTTGGGGACCAGCGCGATCTTGTCGTGCCGGTCGCGCTTGGTGTACTTGACCTTATACGGGTCGTCGAGCGGATGGACCGCGTGCACCCGGGCGCCCTCGGCACGCTCCTCCGCGCGACGACGGTTGACCGACTCGATAAACGAACGCACGCGAATGCCCATGGGACCGGCGACGTCGCTCTCATCGAGCTTGATCATCATCGGAACCTTGGAGCCCATCTCGCCCATCATGCGCGCGATCTCGTCGGTGAGATACGCATCGTGGCCGCAGCCGAAGCTGCCCATCTGCACGAGCTCGAGCTCGGGCGTCGATGCGACGATGACCGCGCACGACAGCATGCGCGCATGGTAGTTGTTCACGATGTCGATGCGGCTGTTGGAAAGATCGACGTTGCAGACCCCCGGCACCGCATCGGGCGTCAGCACGGGGATGCCGCGCTCAGAGAAGAGCTTGGGCAGCCCGTGGTTGACCAGCGGGTCGTTGTGGTACGGGCGCGAAGCGATCACCACCGCGTAGCCGCCGTCCTCGCGCACGTTCTCGAGCACCTGCCTGCCGCGCAGCTGCAGCTGGTTCTCAAACGTCTCCTGCGCGCGGTCCGCCTGCTCGGTCGCCTTGGCAACCAGGTCGGCATCGATATCGAAGGTCTCCTTGCACCACGCCTTGAGCTGGCGGTTTCGGTCGCCCTCGTCGTACCAGTGGAACAGCGGCGTATCGAACGGAACGCCGAAACGCTCCTCCGGGTTATCGGAATTGCGCATCACGTAGGGGTATCCCTTTACGACGGCGCACATCCACTCGCTGGTAGAGGCGGTGTTTTCGGTGGGCACCGTCGTGATGATGGGCATGAAGATGCGGTCGACGCCGGCGTCGACGAGATTGCGGATGTGCCCGTGGACGAGCTTGGCCGGGAAGCACACGGTGTCGGATGTGACGTGCGCCAGACCGCGCTCGTACATCGCCTTGGTGCTGCGTCCCGAGACGCGCACCTTAAAGCCGAGCGTGCTGAAGAACGTCGACCAGAACGGCATGGTGTCCCAGAACTCGAGCACACGGGGAATGCCGATCGTGACATCGCGCCCCCCGCTGACGGGAACCGTGGGGTACGACTCGAACAGCAGCTTCTCGCGGTCGACAAAGAGATTGGGGGCAGCCGCGGTCCGGTCGCGCCCCGTGCCGGGTGCCTGTGCCTCGCAAGCACCCTGCGGACGCAGCTCCTCCGCCGCGGGAACCTCGCGCACGAGCTCATCCCATGAGATGGCGCCGCCGCGCGGGCAGCGATTGCCCGTGACGTAAAGCGAGCCGTCGCCAAATGCCACGACCGCGCGCTGGCAGCGGTTGTTGCACCGACGGCAGGTAACGCCGCCGAACTCGCGATGCTCGAAGCGCTCCACGGCATCGAGCCCGATAAACGACGTGCCGGCGTCGCCCTTGCGGCATTCCTCGCGCGCGAGCAGGGCGATACCGATAGCGCCCATCAGCCCCGGGTGGGGCGCACGCGTGACGGGTTTGCCCAGATACTGCTCGAATGCGCGCAGCACCGCGTCGTTTCGGAACGTGCCGCCCTGGACGACGACTTTGTCGCCCAGACGGTTGAGATTTGAAACGCGAATGACCTTGGTGAACACGTTCTCGATAATCGAACGGCAGAGACCGGCCATGATGTCGCCCGGACCCTTACCGCGCCGCTGCTCGGAAACGACGCTGCTGTTCATGAACACCGTGCAGCGGCTGCCGAGAACGGCGGGGGCTTTGGACGAAAATGCCTCGGTCGCGATATCCTCAACGGCTATTCCGAGGTTTTTGGCAAAACCCTCGAGGAACGAGCCGCAGCCCGCAGAGCACGCCTCGTTGACGACGATATCGGTCAGCACGCCGTGGTTGAGCCAGATGGCCTTCATATCCTGTCCGCCGATGTCGAGCACGAAGGTCGCATCGGGAACGCATGCGCACGCGGCGCGGGCGTGCGCGACCGTCTCGACCGTATGGTAGTCGGCGTGGAACGCGCGCGCGAAAAGCTCCTCGCCGTATCCCGTGGTGCCCACGGCATCGATCGCAAGCGTGACTCCCGCTGTCTCCCAGCGGTTCTTCAAGCTGACAAGACCCTGTTGGGCGACGTCGAGCGGTCTGCCGTTATTAGACGCGTAGAACGAATCGACAAGCTCACCCGCCTCATCGACCAGGGCGAACTTGGTCGTCGTGCTCCCCGAATCGATACCGAGCGCCACACGCACCGTCTCTCCGGGCGCATACGCATCCGGACCCTTTGCCGGCGTCTCTTTGCCATGGCGTGCCGTAAAATCCGCCTGCTCGGCAGGTGTGGCAAAAAAGGGCTGGGCAAGACGTCCCTCCCCGCTTGCGGGCGCGACCGTCTCGAGCTTATCCAGCCGGACAAAAGCGTCGGGAAGGTCGATCGGTTGGGACGATGCGAACATGTCGGTCAGCGACAGGGCGGCACCGCGCGCGACCATGATCTGCGGATCGCGCGGGACGATAACCTGATCGTCCGATAGATTCAGTTGCTCCCGGAACACGCGGACCAGTGTGGGGTTGTAGGCGAGCGTACCGCCCTCGAAGATTACCGGCGGCTCGATGTCGATACCCTGGGCCAGACCGCCGATCGTTTGGCGGGCGACCGCGTGAAGCGCCGAAAGCGCCAGGTCGGTGGTAGGAATGCCCTCGTTGAGCAGCGGCTGGATATCGGTCTTTGCGTACACGCCGCAGCGGCCCGAGACCTCGTGGACGGTCGTTCCCCGGCTTGCGAGCTGCTCGAACTCGCCCGATTCGGTGCCGACCCCCATGAGCTTTGCCATCTCGTCGATAAATGCACCGGTACCGCCTGCGCACGAGCCGTTCATGCGCATGTCGGCAACCTCGATGTCTCCCTTATCGTTGGTGCGGAAGAAGATCATCTTGGCGTCTTGGCCGCCCAGCTCGATGGCGCAGCGCGTCTGCGGATAGAACCTGCTGATCGCGAGCGCGTTGGCGACCACCTCCTGAACGTACGAGGCGCCCAGCGCGGTCGCGATATCGCGCGCACCCGAGCCGGTCACCGCAACGCGCAGTGACTCATGGGGAAAGCGCTCGGCGAGCTCGCCGAGCATGGCGCGCACGCTCGCTGTCTGACACGCCCCGTGGCGGCGATATCCCCACCACGCCTCGGTCATATCCTCGTGCATCGCGTAAACTTTGGTCGTCGTCGACCCTACGTCCAGTCCTACTAGCAACGCCATAATGCTCCGTCTCTCGCATTTTTCCCGCTAGAGATATACCACTCTACGTAATACAACAGACTGTTGTATTTAAACTCCGTATAAAAAGCGGCTGCCGAAACGCTTCAGCAGCCGCCGAATGCACCAACAGATTGTTCTGCGCGCTAGCACGTCGGGCAACGGAGCAGCACGGGCCCTCCGGTCATGCGCACCGCTCACGCCCGCGATGTCGCCGAGAGAGCTATCCACGCTTAGGGCTCCAACCAAGCAAGTCGCCCGCGCTCAGCAGATCCCTAAGCGAGCTACTCGCACTCAGGAGCCATAGCCTGCTCCAAGAGCTCGGCATGCTCCTCCTCGAAAACCGTCCCCACAGGGAAGGCGCGACGGAAGACGAAGTGGGAAATCGGACCGGCTACCAAAAGGTTCCACGGCAGCGCCATCACAAAATTATGCGGGATGTTGATCATCCAGATCGCGGGCACGGAATACAGGTTCGCAAGGATGCCGCCGGGCATGTGCGTCAGACCCTCGCAGGCACCGTACAGCGACATGATGATAACCATGGGAACGACCATGCAGGAGCTGACGGCGAGCGTCATGGCAAGCGGCGAGCTCTTGCCCGGCGTGACCAAGTACTTAAAGGCGAAACCCTTGGCGAGCGGGCTGGCGACGAACCAGTCGCAGCACATGGCAAAAATGTAGGCAACGGGGAAGCCGAGCCACGCGGCGGCAACAACCTCGCCGTTGATGGCCCCATGCTGCAGGGCAACGTTGTAGATGCTCATCCAGAGCACCATGCAAAAGCACATGATAAAGGTGAACAGCAGGCTCTCTCGTTTGTTGATAGGCATAAAGGGCAAAATCCTTTCTGTGTTACGCCGCGGCACCACGCAACAAAAACGGGCGGGCAAGATGGAGCTGTTGGGACTTCATCTCGCCCGCCCGTGGTACGTGCGTCTGCGACTACTTATGTGGTGAAACCAGCCTAGCATGAAAGGCCTGCGCTTCGTAAGCGTTGAGTTTATGAAGATGCAGGGCACCGATAATCCCCCGACCCCATAAGTTGCGGTGGAATACGGACTGTTTTGACCCTTTAAGCAGCAATTCAGTCCCTATTTCACCGCAACTCATTTGGTGCAAAGTAACCTGTCTCCCTTGCACCAATTAGCTGGTGTGGCGCCAGCGAGGGTCGGTGAGCGTACGCGCCACACCCAGGCCAACGGGCAAAAACGCCACGATGAGCACTGCGCGCACAAACCAGCCGAGCATATTGACTGTGTCGAAGGTGCACATGTAATACATCGAGCGATACAGATACAAGCCCGGCACCATAATGACAATCGAAGGCACCGTGAGGGCGATGCGCGGGTAGGTGAGCTTGACTTCAGCCAAGCTTGCGAGCAGCCCCGATACCAGCGCGCCGATAAACGCTGCTGCCTCGGGAGGCATTCCCGTGCTGAGGCCCAGGAAGGGAATCATCGTCGGCGCATCGACAAGGGTCAGACGCAGGGTATTGGACACGGCGCCGATCAACCCAGCTGCCGCGGCCATCTTTACCGGGCTGTTGAACATCACCGAGAAGCCGAATACGCCAACGAAGCTCATCACCACGCGCAGGAGCGTAAGGGCAAGCGGCGAAAGGCCCAGTGGGGCAAAGTCGTCCGGCGCCAGGCCAACACACTCGGCAACCATCCAACCTACGAGGGTCGCCATCACAATAATCGATACGGCATATGAAAGGCGCTCGATACCGCTTCGCATGTCGAGCTTAGCGATGTCGAGGCCTGCCGTAATGAGTGGAAAGCCGGGAATCACAAAGAGCATGGCGCCGATATAGCCTTCTTGGTGCGACATTGCCCCCGGTATGACCTGGCCAAGGCCGAGCAATGCCAGCAGATACGAAACGCAAGCGAGCGCAACGCCGGTCGTCAGCGCGCTGAACTGACCAAGGCCTTGCTTGAGAATATGGGAGCGGGCAAAGTTGCCGACACCCGCGCCCACGAACGCGCAGGCCATCTCGATAGGGCCGCCGCCGAGCAAAAAAACGAAGGCGCCACAGGCGCAGGCCGCCGCAAGGCCCTGTTGCCAAGGCGCGTAATCAGGTTTTGAACTCTCAACGGTCTTGAGCATCTCGTGATACTCGTGCACCGTGAAGCGACGACCATAGGTCTCGATTTCCTTGAGGAAACTCTCCATCATCCAAATGCGATGGGTATTGACTCCCGTTGTGGGCAGGCTGACAACCTCGTTAAAGCAGTGACCATCTTCGATGCAGGTGCACTCAAACGACAGAAGACTCAGGTCGACGTGAATCGTGACGCCGAGTACAGCGGCAACACGATTCATGGTATCGCGCACGCGCCAGGCACCCGTTCCGCTTGCCAGCATAAGCATGCCGGTGCGGCAAATGATGGATGATTTATCGGTGAGCGGCGCATCGACGGCAAGTTCATCGCCTGCCGTCACGATCTGGTGCCAGTCAGTTTTCATATGGAGTGCGCCGGCACGAACGCCATGGTGTAGGGGGGCTCTCGAAAGCAGCGAGTCAAGGCGCGAAGGCTGTGGGGGCTCCGTTGATTCGCCCTCGTCCTCGCCGGGCTCCTCATCGACCAGATCAAATGAGTCAAGCGGCGCTGGCTCGCGACGGTCGATCAGCTCCTCGTCCTCATCATCAAAGTAATTGAACTGATCGAGCATGTCCTCTTCGATTGCACGCTCGCTCACATCGTCCATACGGGCGCTCCCTTCCTACCGACTAACCCCCATCCTAGGCAGCAACGGCTAAAGGAAACATAAAAGAGACGGCTGTCATGCGAGCCATGTGCACAATAGCCGTTGGGTAGTCGTTTAAGAACGTCCACAATGACTATTGACAGCCAAGGCAACGCCGATGCCTTGGCAACGACAGCGAAAGCCCGCCAGAGCGAGCAAGGTGCCTTGAAACAAGGCGGCATTGACCTTTTGGTCATGCCGCCGAAGTTGAAAGGCAGATTGCCGCTCTGGCGGGCTTGCAGCGTCAACTGGTTACGGCGTTTGGCAAAACGCCGTAACCCCCTAGTACATCTTTGCGCCGGCGGGGATGGAGGCGTCGAGCTGGATCAGGTTGAGGCGCTCCTCGCCCTCCTCCTCGTGGACAGCGCTGATCAGCATGCCGCAGCTGGGAATACCCATCATCTTGCGCGGAGGCAGGTTGGTGATGGCGAGCAAGGTCTTGCCGACCAGGTCCTCGGGCTCGTAATAAGCGTGAATACCGGAGAGGATGGTGCGGTCGGTACCGGTACCGTCGTCGAGCGTAAAGTTCAGCAGCTTCTTGGACTTCTTGACGGCCTCGCATGCCTTGACCTTCACAGCGCGGAAATCGCTCTTGGAGAAGGTATCAAAGTCGACGAACTCCTCAAACAGCGGCTCAACGGCGATCTTGGAGTAATCGAGCGTGGGCTTAAGCGACTTAACGAATGGGCTCGCGGCGTTGCCGGCCTCTGCAGCCTTGGCGGCAGCGGCACCGGACTGGAAACCCTTCTCGGGCTTCATGTGCGGGAACAGCAGGACGTCGCGGATAGAAGCCTGGTTAGTAAGCAGCATGACCACGCGGTCGATACCAATGCCAATGCCGCCCGCGGGAGGCATACCGTACTCGAGGGCGCGCACGTAGTCCTCGTCATACTCCATAGCCTCATCGTCGCCGCCGGCCTTCTCGGCCATCTGGGCAGCAAAGCGCTCAGCCTGGTCGACCGGGTCGTTGAGCTCGGAGAATGCGTTGGCGTACTCGTGGCCGGCGATGACCAGCTCAAAGCGGTGAGTCAAACGCGGGTCGTCCTCAAAACGCTTAGCGAGCGGGCTGACCTCGATGGGGTAATCGCACACGAAGGTCGGGTTGACGATGGTGTCCTCGCCCAGCTCATCGTAAATCTCGGCGATGATCTTGCCGGCAGTCCACTCGGGCTTGATCTCCAGGCCCTTCTCGCGCGCGGCGGCAGCAAGCTCCTCGACCGGCGTGTCGATGGTGACCTGCTTGCCGAGCACGTCGGAGACGATGTCGGTCATGGGACGGCTGGCCCACTCACCAGAAAGGTCGATGGTCTGGCCCTGGTACTCGATGACCTCGGGGTTGCCGATGGCCTTGTTAGCCGCCTTAATGACACCCTGGGCGAGCGCCTTCATGCCCTCGAGGTCTGAGAAGGCACGGTAGGCCTCCATCGTGGTGAACTCGGGGTTGTGGGTAAGGTCCATGCCCTCGTTACGGAAGATGCGGCCGATCTCGAACACGCGCTCAAAACCACCGACGATGCAGCGCTTGAGATGGAGCTCGGTGGCAATACGCAGGTAGCACTCCTGATCGAGCGCGTTGAAGTGGGTAATGAACGGCTTGGCGGTAGCGCCGCCCTGGATGGTCTGCAGGATGGGGGTCTCGACCTCCATGTAACCGTCGGACTCCATAAAGCGACGGAAGGTAGAGAGAATCTGCGAACGCTTACGGAAGGTCTCGCGAACGTCGTCGTTGGCGATCAGATCGACATAGCGCTGGCGATAGCGGGTCTCCTTGTCGGAAAGACCGTGGAACTTCTCGGGCAGCGGACGAACGGCCTTGGAAAGCAGGGTCGCGCTCTTAGGGGCAACGGAAAGCTGGCCGCGCTGGGTGCGCACGACCACGCCGGTCACGCCCAGGATGTCGCCCAGGTCGAGGGCCTTGAGCGTATTCCAGGCGGCCTCGTCCATGTCGTTGATGCGGCAGAACAGCTGAATCTCGGCAGTCGCATCGCGCACGACGATGAACATGATCTTGCCCTGACCGCGCTTGGCGACCACGCGGCCGGCGATCTTCACGACGTCCTCGGTGTCCTCGCCATCGGCAAGCTCGGCGTACTTAGCCTCGATATCGGCGACGTAGTCCTCAAGCTCAGAGTGCTCGGGATAGGGGTTCTGGCCCGCCTCGAACAGGGCGGCGCGCTTGGCCAGGCGGGTGGCGCGCTCGTCGTTGAGCGTCGATGCCTGATCGGCGGCGTTCTGGTTCTCTGCCATAAGTTAGCTCCTCAAACTAAAACGCTCCCCAGGATTCGGTCCCAGGGAGCGAAAACATACCTTTACGCGGGACCGTGGTCTAGCGTGCGATCTTGGCGATGGTGTAGACGCGAGTCTTGCCGGAAGGCGTAACGACCTCGACGGAATCACCCTCGCCGTGACCGATGATGGCGTGACCGACCGGAGACTCGTTGGAGATCTTGTGCTCGAGCGAGTTGGTCTCGGTGGTACCAACGAGCGTGACTTCCATGACCTCGCCGTTGGGATCAATCAGCGAAACGGTGGAACCGATGGAGACGGTCAGGTCGCCCGTGGTGGCAGCAACCTGAGCGTTGGCGAGGATGGCCTGGATCTCGGCAATACGAGCGGCGTTCTGGGCCTGCTTGTCCTTAGCGGCGTCGTACTCGGAGTTCTCCGAAAGGTCGCCGAACGCGCGGGCTTCCTTGATGTCCTCGACGATCTCCTTGGCGTAATCGCCCTCACGCCAAGCGAGCTCCTCGACGAGCTTCTGGCGGCCCTCAGCGGTCAGTACGATCTGGCTTGCGTCCATACGGATATCTCCCCAACTCTGATCAAACAATCAACTGTCAACAAAACGAAAAAGACCGGCTAGCCTGCGGGCAAGCCGGTCAGGTGCTCACCCCAAAGGGATGGGACTACTCTGCGTCCGCGTCGCTGTCCTCTGCCTGCTTCTTCTTGGCAGCAGCGAGCTTGGCCTCGAGCTCAGCGATCTCCTTGTCCTCCTCGGACTGCTCGACCACGACCTCCTCGGCCTGCTTGGTCTCGGCCTTATCGTCGCCCTCCATACCCTCACGGATATTCTTGACGGTAGAGCCGAGGGACTTGCCGAGCTTCGGCAGGTTCTTGGGCCCGAAGATAATCAGGACAACGACGAGAATAATGATGAGCTCAGGAGCCCTCAGTCCAAACATGTAGACCTCCACAATACAGCGAGACAAGCTCGAATGAGTATACCGCGGGTATCGCGGTATCACAACACTAGCTAAAAAAAGGGACCGCAAGAAGCGGTCCCTCCTCATGCTCTGGTCGGGTTGACTGGATTTGAACCAGCGACCCCTGCGTCCCGAACGCAGTGCTCTACCAAACTGAGCCACAACCCGTTAGCTCGACTATAGTAACAAAGATTTTCGCCGCGTGCTAGAGAAATTTTTATTTCTTTGGCGCGTCGATTTGAACCGTGTTGGGAATAAGCTCAGTCGCGCAGGCCCACCAGCCATTTTGCTGGGCAGCATCGGCAAGCCTTTCGACCGTGGCAGCGGTGTCGCAAATGGCAAACGAGCAGGCACCCGATCCGCACACATCTACAGCAACGGTTCCGTCCTGTTTACGCAGCCAGTCGAGGACCGTTTGAATCTGCGGCTCCATCTGTGCGGAAATGACACCCAGGTTGTTATGGATGAGCGCATATGCCGTCTCGGCATCACCAGCACGCAAGGCAGAAGCTATCGCGCCGGGCTTGTCCGCAGGCACCGGGGCCTCGTCAAAACGTCGATAGGCTTCAATTGTCGAAACGCTCGCCTCCCGCGGCTTAACCAGCACAACGGGCGTCGCGGGCAGCGCGGAGTATTCAGTTGCCAGCACGTCTCCCCCACCTACGTAAAACGCAGGGCTCGCGTGCAAAAAGAACGGGACGTCGGCACCAATGCCCCGCGCAATGTCATCGAGCGCTGGGTCGGTGCGATCAATGCCCCAGAGCTCCGCCAAGGCGACAATGACCGCGGCCGCATCCGTCGAGGGGCCGCCCAAGCCGGCGCACAATGGAATGCGCTTCTCAATCGTCACGCAGATGTTTGCCTCGCGACCATAATGCTCGGCCATAGCAACCGCAGCCCGATACGCTGTATTCTTTTGCATGGGAAAATCTGATGCTGGAACCGTCTGGACGGTCAGCGCCTGCGACGGCGTGACCGTCACGGTATCGGAAAGACCGACGGCTGCCATCAGGGAATCGACCCTGTGGTAGCCGCGGTCATCGCGCTCGGTATGAACCCCCAGGTAGAGGTTAATCTTTGCCGGCGCGGAAAGAGTCAGGGACCGATCGGTCACCGTTAATGCTCCTCGAGCTGATTGCCGAGCGGGGTAAAGATGTGCTCGCCGCTCTCGGGGTCGAACAGCTCGACCTGACCGGTGAGCACATCGATATACTGGTAGGACTGACGCGACTTGCGGCCACGACGCTCGTCGACCTCGACAATGAAGACGGCCGGGTGGACGCTCTTGATGGTGCCCATGCGCTCGACGACGCGGGTACGGCCCATGTTGGCCTTCACCTTGACGCGATCGCCCACCATATCGGTCAGCTTCTCGTGGATGTCGTCGACGTGATTGACTTCCATCTCTTCCATGAACAGGGCCTCCAGAAGGTGCAATTCAAAAAGGGGATAATACCCCTAAGATAGACAAAACTCTAATACTATAGCACCCTGCTGCCGCCATACGCAAGTAGCTAAATAAGCCCGGTCCCAAATACGTACCAGACGACAACCTCGCATGACCAGTTGTTACGCGGTTTAGTAAAACCGCGTAACCTAAAGATTGTCGGTGTCCAGGACGATGGTAAATGGACCGTCGTTGACCAAGTCGACTTTCATATCGGCGCCGAAGATGCCATGTGCTACGTGCTCGACGTCCTCGCGAACAAGCGTCAGGAAGTACTCGTAGAGCTCGTTGGCGACATCGGGGGCGCCGGCATCCGTAAACGATGGGCGGCGACCGTGGCGGCAGTCGGCGAACAGCGTGAACTGCGACACCACGAGCACCTCGCCGTCGACATCGGCAAGCGCCAAGTTGGTCTTGCCGTTCTCGTCCTCGTTGATACGCAGCCCGCGGAGCTTGCCCCACAGCTTGTCGGCCTCGGCACGTGTGTCGCCGTGACCCACGCCCAGCAGCACCAGGTAGCCGCGCCCAATGCGACCCACGCATTCGCCGTCGACCGTCACGCCGGCGTTGAGCACGCGCTGCACCACCGCACGCATGGCCTACTCCTCGCCCGTCAGCTTGGCGGACAGATGCTCGAGCGCGTGGAAACGATGGCTGATGGCGTTCTTCTCGTCAGCCGTCAGCTCGGCCATGGTCTTGCCCGGCGTGTCGACCGGCAGGAACAGCGGGTCGTAGCCAAAGCCGTGATCGCCGCGGCCCTCGTGTGCGATAACGCCCTCGCAGGCGCCCTCACCATAGGTGACCAAACCGTCCGTGTCGATGAGCGCGACGACGCTCATAAAGCGCGCAGTGCGGTCCTCGTCGGCCACGCCCTCCAGATTTACGAGCAGCTTGGCGTTGTTGGCGGCATCGTCTCCGTGCACGCCCGCATAGCGCGCGCTATACACACCGGGCTCACCGTCCAGCGCGTCGACGACCAAGCCCGAATCGTCGGCAATGGCCATAAGGCCCGTCTCCTCAACCGCGGCTTGGGCCTTGATGATGGCGTTCTCCAAAAACGTCGTGCCGTTTTCCTCGGGGTCCTCAAAATCGCCCAACTGGCCGAGCGCCACAAAGCGCACCTCGGGCATGACCTTGCCCAAAATGGACTCGATCTCGGTGAGCTTATGAGCGTTTCCGGTTGCCACGACGATGGTCGCCGCCGGGTCGAGGGTTTCGATGTCGATCTTCTCAAGTGCCATAACTGGCCTCCTTGTCTCTATAGCAATGCCGCGCCGAGGGCGACGAGGGCCTCTGCCTCTCCCCTCTCAATCAACGGCAGTCTTGTGTCTAGACGTCTCCGCAGATAAAACCTACCAAAATAAACCTGTCCCTTTTTGGCAGGTTAGGCGAGGGCTTGGCGCTGAAGCTCGATGAGCTCGGCGATACCCTTGTCGCCCAGGTCGAGCAGGGCGTTGAGGCGCTTGCGGTCGAAGGGCGCCTGCTCGCCGGTACCCTGGAGCTCGATCATCTCACCGGTGTCGGTGGCGACGAGGTTCATATCGACCTCGGCATGGCTGTCCTCGGAATAATCGAGGTCAAGCAGCGTATTGCCGTCGACAACGCCCATGGAGATGGCAGCCACCTGGCCGATAAGCGGGATGCGCTCGATCTTGCCCGCCTCGACCCACATGGCGAGGGCGTCGTGCAGCGCCACCCAGGCGCCGGTGATGCTCGCTGTACGCGTGCCGCCATCGGCCTGAATCACATCACAGTCAACGGTGACGGTGTACTCGCCGAGCGCCTTCATGTTGACGACGGTACGCAGGCTGCGGCCAATGAGGCGCTCGATCTCCATGGAGCGACCCTTGCGGTTGGCGTGCTCGCGCTTGCAGCGCTTGCCGGTCGACGCCGGCAGCATGGCGTATTCCGCGGTCACCCAGCCGGCCTTAGCTCCCTTTCGCCAGCCCGGCACGCCCTCCTCGATAGTGGCGGCGCACAGCACGCGCGTGTCACCGAACTCGGCCAAACACGAGCCGTGGGCGTGCTTCATGACGCCACGAGTGAGCTTAACGGGGCGCAACTCGTTGGCGGCGCGACCGTTGGCGCGGTTGACCTGCATGTACTCCATAGAAATATCCTTTCGGCAAAAGATGTGGCGAAAGCTTTGGCGGCTGCCTTACATCTATTGCAGCTCATCGATATCGATGTGTTCGATGCTCTTGAGCGGCTGACCAAAGATAAAGCTGCCCGCCACCGCAAACTCGGCAATGTTATCGGCCGTCGTGGCAAAACGATGCTGCGGCTCGGCGGCGTCGCCCGCCAGCTGCTCGCGGCGCGTGAGGATATCGGTCAGCTCGCGTGTGGTCTCCTCGGCGGAACTCACGACGCGCACCCCAGGCCCCAGCGCATGGCGGATAGGTCCCACCAACAGCGGAAAATGCGTACAGCCAAGCACCACGGTATCGATACCGTGGTCGCGCAGCGGCTCAACCGTGGCACCCACCAGCGCACGCACGGCAGGCGTATCGAAGATGTCCTCGTTCTCAAGCCACTGTTCCTGCAGATGTGCACCCGAGGCGAGCTCGTGTTCGACAACCTCGACAAAGCTCGAGGCAGGACAGCCGTATACATCGACGCCGGCATCCAGGTCCTGAATGGCGCGCGTGTAGGCGCCCGAGCGAATGGTGAGGTTGGTGGCGAGCACGCCCACGCGACGCGTACGCGTGCTGTTGATTGCCGCACGGGCACCCGGCGCGATCACGCCGATCACGGGAACGTCGAGCACCTGCTGGGCCAGACGCAAGGCCGCAGCGGTCGCCGTGTTGCAGGCGATGACCATAATCTTGACGTCGTGCTTCGAAAGCCAACGACCCGCCTGCAACGCAAACGAGCGCACCTCATCCTCGGTGCGGGTGCCGTAGGGACAGCGCTTGGTGTCGCCAAAGTAGTAGACGGACTCGTGCGGCAGCGCCGTCGCAATCGCGCGCGCAACCGTCAGACCGCCCAAACCAGAATCGAACACGCCAATCGGGCGCGTGTCGCCTGCCGGATTCTCGATATCGGACATTACCTCACCAGTCTCTCTCGAAAAGACATGTCCAAGTGCGGCGGCGGCGCGCTACGAACGCGCCGCGACCAGCAGCTCTGCCGTCGCCGCCCAACCGTCGACAATTTTGCCGCGCGTAACGAAAGCGTTCTCGTAAGCAGCCAGGAACTCGGGCGCGCCGGCGCTCGTCAGGCCATTCTCGACCAGACAGAACGTGCCCACGTGATCGGCCATGTAGAAGTCGGACTCGGAGTCGCCGAGCGCCAACGTCTCCTCGCGCTCGATCCCCAGGTGCTCGCAGAAGCGCGCAATGGCGACGCCTTTGTTGAGGCCCGCGGGATTGATGTTGAATGCGCGGCCGTCCTCGACGCGATCGAGCTCGAGCGTCGTCGGCTTGGACAGGTGAGTCAGATGGCCGTTGCAAGCCCAGATCAGACCGCAGCCGGCCTCGTCCAGGATGGCCTGAACCTCATCGTCGGGCACATCGCCGCGCATGCCGACGGTGACCTCACGGTATTTGTAGCCGGTCGACATGTCGTTGTGGTACTCGATCTTGTGCGGCCAGCGGGCAAGGATCTTCTCGCACACGCCGGTCTGCTCGATCACCTGGTGCGGAGTAAGGCCACAGGCGGGGTCGTAAGGCATGTCGCCGGTCAGATACTCCCAATCGTTGGCTTTGAGGTCGTACATGACCAGGCCGCCCATCTCACCAATGTAGGAGTTGAGGCCGAGCACGCGCGCGTCCTCGTGGATCATGGTACGGTTGCGGCCCGAGGTGGGAACCACCTGAATACCAGCGCGAGCGAGCGCCACGACAGCCTCGACGAGTTTGGTCGAGGGGTTGCCGTCGTTGTCGCGCAGCACGCACGAGCCGGGCGCGAGCATCGTGGCATCCAGGTCGGTAAAGACGTACTTGACCTTGGCCAAGCGCTCGCGCATCTCGCCCGAAAGCTCGGCAACGGTCGGCAGGGTGTTGTGGGACATGGTTACTCCGTTTACGTAGAAGGGTTTGGACTTGGACGGCATGTTTTGATTGAGGGAACACGCTTATGGCGACAGCGTACTCAGGGCGCCGCCGCCATCATGGTTCATTAGTCAAACTGGGTAACATCGATCAGGCGATTGGCCAGCGAAAGGTCGCTCTCGATGGGCACGAATTCGTCGCCCACGTGCATGAGCTCCTCGTCACCCTTTGCCAGCAGCAAGACAATGGTGGGAGCATCGGGGTTGACATACTCCTCGCGCGCCGCCTTGAACGCCGCATGCACAGCGGCTTCGCGATTGAGGATGATCTTGTTCGGCGTATCGTCGGGAACATGTTCGGCAAGCTCGCGACAGACCTTCATCGGGTCCTCGTGAGCTGGATCCTCGTTCGTAAAGATCATCAGGTCGGAATACGGTGCGGCCTCGCGTGGCAATTGCTCGCGGCGCTCCTGAGCCTTGCCGCCGGCGGCGCCAAACAGCGCAATGACGGGGCTGGCGGGAAACGCGCGCTTGACCGACGAGAAAAGCGAACGGAACGAAAGCTGGTTGTGCGCATAGTCAACGACGCAGATCACGCGGCCGTCCTTCGACTCCACGACCTCCATACGGCCCGGCACACGCAGTTTGGAGAGGCCCTTCTTGATAGCCTCGATACCGATGCTGATCTCGCGCGCAGCGGCGATAGCGACCAGCGCGTTCTCCACGTTAAAGTCTCCCGCGATACCCAGCAGGACCTTCTCCCCCGCCTCGGACTCGTCGGCACACAGGCCATGCAAGTTGAACTCGATGCTAAAGCCGACCATGCGTACGTCGCTCGCCCACAGGCTCGCCTCGGGATGCTCGACGCCAACGGTCACCAAGCGCTCGGCCGTCGACGCTGCCTCCAGCACACGATCGACCCCTTCGGTGCCCAAATTCACCACGGCGGTCTTTGCCTGGTCAAAGATCCTGAGTTTGCTCTCAAAATAATCCTCAAACGTGGGGTGTTCGATCGGCGAGATGTGGTCGCGGCCGATGTTGAGGAAGCACGCCACGTCAAACGGCAGATTCTCGACGCGTTGGTACTTGAGCGCCTGGCTCGAAACCTCCATGACCATGGACTGGCGACCGGACGTGCGGCAGTTGGCGATATGGCGCCAGATCTCGGGGGCCTCGGGCGTAGTATTGGTGCTCTCATAGCACTCGATACCATCGTCGGTACTCACCGAGCCGATCATGCCGCAGGACTCGCCCGCCGCCTTGATGATGGACTGGAGCATAAAAGCGGCCGTGGTCTTTCCCTTAGTGCCGGTGATGCCCACGATCTTGACGTCGTGGTCAGGACGGTCGTAGACCTCCGGCGGCAACAAGGCCATGGCCGTGCGAACACTATCAACAACCAGCATCGCAGCACCGCTCTCCTGCGCCAGCGGCTCCAGAGACTCGACCAGCGACTCCTCGCACACAAATGCGACGGCGCCCGCATCGAGCGCCATGCTCAAAAACGCGGGCTTAAAGGCAGCACCTTTGCAGAAGAACACGTCACCTGCCGAGACCGCGCGCGAATCAAACGAGCAGCCGGTCACGGCACGCTCGTCAACCTGCTCTGATGCGCGCAGCTCGCCGCACACATCGAGAAGCTTGGCAAGCGTATCGACCGTGGTCACGGTCGCGGAATCCGAATGGTGCATCTTTCACCTTTCTCAGCCATTTGGCAGGGACGGTTTTCATAGTAACTGAAACGTGCTCGCGCAAAAACGGCTCCCGGAGGAGCCGTTACGCGCAGGCATTCGTAGGCCGAGACTAGGCAGCCTGAACAGAAGGCTGGTCCTCGTCGATAAAGAAGCGCTTGTACCACACCAGGAACACGAGCGGCGTATAGATCTTGCGCTGGAAATCGCCCTTGCCCGCAAAGTGCAGATCGAGCAGGTGCATGAGCTCGTCGGTATCGAAGAACTCGCTTGCCCACGGCGCGGTGAAGTACTCCTTGACATAGTCGTACCACTTTTGCTCGCGCAGCCAGTAGACAATCGGCACTGGGAAGCCCACCTTGGGACGGGTGGCCCACTCATCGGGCAGCGACTTGTTGGCAGCGTGGCGGAGTACCTGTTTGTTGCCGTTCTCGTTGATGCGGTAGCGGTCGGGAATGTGCTCGGCGAACTCCATGACTTTGCGGTCCAGGAAGGGCACGCGCAGCTCCAGCGAGTGCGCCATGCACATCTTGTCGGCCTTGAGCAGAATGTCGCCCGGGAGCCACATGTTCATGTCCAAGTACTGCTTCTTGACCAGCTCGGGCTGACCCTTCACGCGCGCATAGATGGGAGCGGCAAGCTCGAAGGCGCCATCGCCGGTGTTGTACTCGGGCTTGAGCACACCGTCGACCTCGCGCTCCGGCCATACCAGAGCCTGTCCCAGGAACGACTTCTCGGGGATCTCGGCACCCTTGACCAGGAAGTTATGGCCCTTGAAGTACGGCATATGCAGCGCCAGGTTACCGAGCGCGCGACGGATGGGCAGCGGCACCATCTTTTTGTACTTGCGGACCGGGACCGTGTCCTCGTAGTAGGCGTAGCCGCCAAAGAGTTCGTCGGCGCCTTCGCCCGAAAGCACGACGGTGACGTCCTTGCGGGCCATCTCGGCCAAGAACCACAGCGGCACAGAAGACAGGTTGGACTGTGGCTCGTCCATGTGATACTGGATGTCCTCGAGCGCACCGAAGAACTCGTCGGCGGTAATCATCTTGCGAACGTTCTCGACGCCAAGCTTATCGGAAAGTTCCTTGGCGTAGTTGGTCTCGTTGAAGTTCTTGTAGTCAAAGCCCACCGAGAAGGTCTTGTCGGGCATGAGGCAAGCGGCGATGTAGCTGGAGTCGACGCCACCGGAGAGGAACGACGCGACCTTGACGTCGGCGATGCGATGGGCCTCGACGCTCTCGTGCACGACCTCGTCCAGCTCATCGACATACTCTTCGAACGGCTTCTCGACGGCAGAGTAATCGCAATCCCAGTAACGCTCGATGTTCATCTTGCCGGTCGGGATATCGACGGTAAAGTAGTGCGCCGGCGGCAGCTTGTAGACACCCTCGAAGAAGGTCTCCTCGGTTGCCGAATACTGCAGCGTCATGTACGGACGCAGAGCCTTTTTGTTGACCGCCTTGTGGAAGTGCGGGTAGTCCAGGAAGCTCTTGATCTCGGAACCAAAGAGCACGCCCGGAGCGCCGTCGCCCGCATCGGCCATGGGATAGTAGTAGAGCGGCTTGATGCCAAAGATGTCGCGGGCGCCAAAAAGCTTGTTCTTCTTTTTGTCCCAGATGACGAAGGCGTACATACCGCGCAGGCGATCGAGAACGGCCTCGCCCCACTCCTCGTAGCCGTGCAGGAGGCTCTCGGTGTCGGCGCCGCAGTGGAACTTGTAGCCCTTGGCCTCGAGCTCGGAACGGAGTTCTTGGAAGTTGTAGATCTCGCCGTTGAAGACAATGACGACGCTGCCGTCCTCATTGGCCATGGGCTGGGCGCCGGCCTCGGTCAGGTCGAGGATCGACAGGCGGCGGAAGCCGAGGGCAACGCGGCCGTCGATAAACTGACCGCCCATGTCGGGACCGCGATGGACGATGCGGTCCATCATCTTGGTGAGCACCTCGGATTGGTTATCCGTCCCACCGACAAAACCGACAAAACCGCACATATACTATCCCCTCTGCTGTTGCTGGGCATCAAATCGAATCAGTAGCTTTTGAGTATACCCGAGGGCGTAAAGAGGGGCGGAATGTTCAGGCAATCTCAACTGAATCAGCTCCGCTGTGACACGCGCGAGTTACCTTTAATGGATATGAGGTGAATGAGGCGATTGTTTTGCTATACTCTCTCCGCACGGGCGATTGGCGCAACGGTTAGCGCAGGTGCTTTACACGCACAAGGCTGGGGGTTCGAATCCCTCATCGCCCACCACTGATTTGATAGGCTCCCAGCAATGGGAGCCTTTCTTTTTTTGGGCCCATCGCAGAGGGATTCGAACCCGACAGGGTACGGAGCTGAGGAAACGCGAAGCGTTTTCCAGCGCAGCACGCGAGGAGCGGAGCGACGAAGCGGGGCGCGGGCGGCGCCAGCCGCCCGCGGACATCCCTCATCGCCCACCGCTGAATTGTTAGGCCTCCAGCGATGGAGGCCTTTCTTTTTTTGGGCCCATCGCAGAGGGATTCGAACCCGCCAGCACATCTGCCGCAAAGGCCGTGGTCAAAAAATGGCAAAAATGAGTACTGCTACTTTGTTTGCAACATATAAAAAGATAGTATTTGCTTAAGTTACGCAACATATGTCCATTATAAGGACTAACAGTTGGATCAAAATCATGCTTTCATCGCCATTTCGACTTGCTATCTGGCCTTATTAGTCCAAAATTGCTGCTACCAAATCGGTAACAGTACTCATATTTGATGTTTTTTGACCAGCAGGTCTCCC